>CAXTPY010000023.1:0-18322 GCA_964246195.1 uncultured Acidobacteriaceae bacterium
TGAGGGTGGACGCACGGTGGGCGCCGGCACCATCTCCGAGATCATCAAGTAAGCGAATTCGGCATGTCTCTTGACCGAGGGGCATGCCGGGCCAACCCGATCTTTGCAGACCGAAAGAAGAGACCATGGCAGGACAGAGAATCAGAATCCGTTTGAAGGCGTATGACTACCGCGTTCTCGATGCCTCCACAGGCGAGATCGTCGAGACCGCAAAGCGTACGGGTGCTCAGGTAGCCGGACCCATACCGCTGCCTACGATGAAGAACAAGTACTGCGTCCTGCGTTCTCCGCACGTGGATAAGAAGTCTCGCGAGGCTTTTGAGATTCGGACGCACAAGCGCCTGATCGATATCATCGAGCCTACGCAACAGACGGTGGACGCTTTGATGAAGCTCGACCTGCCCGCTGGTGTCGACGTAGAGATCAAGACCGTACAGAAGTAGGACAGGCCAGGCGTAACGGTACCGGCAGTGCTGAGCCTAGAGAGCTTGGCATGATGAGGAAAGGAAATAGTGATGTCCGTAACAGGGATTCTGGGTAAGAAGATCGGTATGACGCAGCTCTTCGACGATCGCGGCGAGGTTCATCCCGTGACCGTGCTGAAGGCTGGGCCTTGTGTCGTCACACAACTCAAGACGCTAGCGAAGGATGGCTATGCGGCGGCACAGATCGGGTACGTCGATTTCGTGAAAGCTTCCAAGGTGAACAAGGCCATGACTGGGCACTTCGCGAAGTCGGACGTCCCGCCGGTGCGGGAGATTCGCGAGGTCGCCATCGAGATACCCGTGACTGGGAGTGGTGAGGCTGATGGCGCGGGCAACGTCAAAGCTGGTGACCGTGTCCTTGTGGACATCTTTTCGGACCAGAAGTTCGTGGACGTGATTGGCACCTCGAAGGGACGTGGTTTCGCCGGGGTCATCCGCCGGCACGGTTTTGGCGGCGGCCCAAAGTCGCACGGCCACATGTTCCAGGTGCAGGGTTCGATTGGAGCGTCTTCGTTTCCTTCGCGTGTCTTTCCGGGTCAGCGGATGCCGGGTCATATGGGACATGAGCAGGTCACGGTACGCAACCTGAGGATTCGCGGGATCGACCTTGAAGACAACCTGTTGCTGGTTGAAGGTGCCGTGCCTGGTCCGCGAGATGGCTTTGTTTTGATATCGAAGGCCAAGGCACCACCCCGTGAGCGTCGCGGGTTTGCTGGTGCGACGACGCTCGATCCGCTGAAGGCGTCGAAGAAGGCCGCGCCCAAGAAGAAATAGTCGAGCGTGAGTTAAGTGCGCCGGAACTGTCGGCAAGAAACAAAGCCCGTGGCGAATGGCTCGGGATGAAGAGAGAAGAGCGATGGCAAACGTCAATGTAGTCAATCTCGGAGGGACCAAGGTCGGTGAGTTTGAACTCGCAGACGAGGTCTTTGCCGGCGAGGTGAACGAAGCCCTTCTTTGGGAGGCGGTCAAGCACTACCGCGCGGCCCTCAGGCAAGGTACGGCAGCGACCAAGAACCGCAAGTTGGTCTCCGGCTCGGGCAAGAAGTTGTGGAAGCAGAAGGGCACGGGGCGAGCGCGCGTAGGCTCCATCCGTTCTCCGCTGTGGCGGTCCGGTGGCACAGTCCACGGTCCCCAGCCGCGAAGCTACGAGTATGCGTTCCCGAGAAAAAAGCTTCTGGGTGCCCTGCGGTCCGCACTTGCCTCCAAGCTGGCCAACGGCAAGCTTACGATCGTCGAATCCTTCGATGTGGCTGAGGCAAAGACGAAACTCTATCGTTCCGCGCTGACGAAGCTGGAGACGGGCAAAACGACGTTGCTGGTAGAGTCGAGCCGCAAGCTGGATGAGAAGCTGTACCTGGGATCGAGGAACCTGGCGGGCGTCGAACTGGTGCTCAGCTCCGAGGTGCATCCCTACGATCTGCTGCGGTATGAGCATGCAATTTTTTCGAAGGATGCGATCGAGGCACTGCAGGAGACGCTGCGGAGATCCCTGTCCAAACGCACTACAACTGAGAAGGAGGCTGCCTGATGCCTACACTCTACACCGTACTCCGACGCCCTTTGATCACGGAGAAAGGCATGGGTCTCAAGGAGACGCAGAATACTTTGGTGTTCGAGGTCGATCTGAAGGCAACAAAGACCGAGGTCAAGCAGGCCGTCGAGCATCTGTTCAAGCTTAAGGTTGCCGCTGTTCGGACAGCGACGATCGAAGGGAAGGAGCGCCGGCGCGGAAAGTTCACCGGGTATCGTCCTGACTGGAAGAAGGCCTACGTTCGCCTGCGAGCGGGGGAGAAGATGCCGGAGTATCTCGACAGCATGTAGTGCGGCGCCGGACTTGTTCGGTGGCGCGAAGTGCCGTAACCGTTAGGACCGCGCAAGCTCAGTTCGTTGCTGTTACAAAGTGGCGAGCTAAGGAAAGATACACAATGCCAATCAAATCATTTCGACCGATTACACCCTCTCTGCGATTTGCCACAAAACTGGTAAACGACGACATCACGACCGACAGGCCCCACAAGGCGCTGCTTGCCGTCAAGCAGCGGACGGGCGGACGTAACTCGACCGGCATGATGACCATTCGCCACCAGGGCGGGGGCCATAAGCAGAAGCTTCGCTTGATCGACTTCAAGCGCGACAAGTACGGAATTCCAGCCACGGTGGCTACTATCGAGTACGATCCGAATCGCAGTTCGCGCATCGCGCTGGTCAGCTATGCCGATGGAGAGAAGCGTTATATTCTGCAGCCGGTAGGTCTCAAGGTAGGCCAGACGATCATGAGCGGCCCCGAAGCCGACATCCTCGTCGGCAACGCGCTGCCACTCAAGAACATTCCCGCCGGCACGACCGTTCATAACATCGAACTGCGTCCTGGAAAGGGAGCTCAGATGGCGCGTTCCGCCGGTGCTGCTGTGCAGTTGGTGGCAAAAGAGGGAGAGTACGCTCTGCTCAAGCTCCCCTCCGGCGAGACGCGCAGAGTGCTCGTAGAGTGCATGGCGACGATCGGCCAGGTAGGGAACACCGATCATGAGAACGTGACCATCGGTAAAGCTGGAAGGAATCGCTGGAAGGGTATTCGCCCCGCGAACCGGGGGGTCTCGATGAACCCCGTGGATCATCCCCACGGAGGGGGTGAAGGTAAGACTTCAGGCGGACGTCATCCTGTTACACCGTGGGGCCAACCTACACGAGGGTATAAGACGCGCAACAACAAGCGTACCGATGTCTTCATCGTCAGCCGTAGAAGCAAGTGATGGGCGCTTATAACGCATATATCTGAACCACAATATTCACCGCAGTACCAAGTCTCGCAAGCAAGAGATTCGTTGGATTCAGCACCGTAACCGAGCAATCTGGAGCTTTTGTATGGCACGTTCAGCGAAAAAGGGTCCTTTCATCGATGCCCACCTCATGACCAAGATTGATGTCATGAATCAGACGAATGACAAAAAGGTGCTGCGCACCTGGTCGCGACGTTCAACGATCCACCCTGACATGGTGGGACACACCATCGCCGTTCATAATGGCCGCAAGTTCATTCCGGTATATGTCACGGAAAACATGGTAGGCCATAAGCTTGGTGAGTTCTCGGCGACCCGTACTTTTAAGGGGCACTCCGCAAAGGCTACAGAGAGTTCCGCGAAGCCGAAGTAGGAAACAGACCAGATCGTTCTAATGCGGAGAACGAGGCTTGCCCAGCAGCAAGACCTAACAAGGATGAAGATTATGGCGAAGACAGCAGAAGTACGAGAGTTTCGCGCTGAAGCAAAGTTTCAGCGAACCAGTCCCCAAAAGGCTAAGCTGGTGCTGGATCTGATCAAGGGAATGCGTGTCGAGCAGGCTCTCAACACAGTTCATTTCAGCACCAAGAGAATCGCCCCGACGGTGGAGAAGGTATTGCGTTCAGCCATTCAGAACGCGAGCTACGTTAGCCAGGAACAGGGTCTGGATCTGGACGTAGACAATCTCTACGTGCATAGAGCGGTTGCAAACGAAGGTCCGCGGATGAAACGGATCCGGCCTGCCCCGATGGGCCGCGCCTTCCGCTACCAGCGGAGGCTGGCTCACATCCTTGTGACCGTAGCAGAGAAAAGTCTGCCGAATTCTTCACGCGAAGAGGGCTCTACCCCCAAGGCGGTTGATAAAAAGGCGGCGACGCGCAGAGTACACGACAAGAAGCTCGCTAAGTAAGTCGACAGCGCGGTAAAATAGAGGTTTTAGAGTGTACTGCTTGACCGGCTCAACCGGATGCAAGCTGGAGTAAAGGGAAGCTATGGGACAGAAGGTCCATCCGTATGGGTTTCGGCTCGGTATCAATAAGCCATTCAAGTCACGCTGGTTTGTGGAGCGCGGCTTTGACAAGCTGCTCGTCGAGGATGTGAAGCTCAAGGCGGAGTTGCGTGAGAAGCTAAAAGCTGCTGGCGTTAGCTCAGTTGAGGTTGAGCGTCCTGGCAATAAGCTGCGTCTTATTATTCGAACTGCACGGCCTGGAATTATTATCGGCCGCAAGGGAGCAGAGATCGATAAGTTGAAGGCGGATATCCAAAAGCGCACCAACCGCGAGGTGTTCATCGACATACTCGAGGTGAACAAACCTGAGTTGGATGCCCAACTGGCCGCAGAGAACATCGCTCTGCAACTGGAAAAACGCGTAAGCTTTCGCCGCGCGATGAGAAAGTCCGTCGATTCTGCTTTGCGCTTCGGCTGCAAAGGCATCAAGGTGCGTGTCTCCGGGCGCCTGAACGGCAACGAGATCGCCCGCTCAGAGTGGTATCTGCAGGGTCGGCTGCCGCTGCATACGCTGCGGGCGGATATAGATTATGGCTTCGCCGAGGCGCATACTACGTACGGCATTATCGGTGTCAAGACCTGGGTCTACCGGGGTGACATCTATGAGCAAAAGAAGCGCCGGGAGCAGGGCGTTACAAGCGGCTCCTTCTAAGTCGTAACAATTGAGTGTGCGTGAGCACGACTCTTTTTGAAATTTATCGTTCAACGGCGACATAGCGGGCGGCAGAAGAGGATAGAAGTATGTTGATGCCTAAGAAGGTGAAGTACCGCAAGCAACAGCGTGGCCGCATGTGCGGTAAGGCGTGGCGGGGGTCAGATCTCTCCTTTGGAGATTTTGGCCTGAAGGTTATGGAATGTGGATACATCACGGACCGGCAGATTGAAGCGAGCCGCATCGCGATGACGCGTTTCATCAAGCGTGGAGGCAAGGTCTGGCTGCGGCTCTTTCCCGATAAGCCAATCACGAAGAAACCCGCAGAGACGCGCATGGGCAAGGGTAAGGGCGCGCCTGACCACTGGGTTGCAGTTGTCCGTCCAGGGAAGGTACTCTTTGAAATGGAAGGGGTGACCGTCGAGATGGCGCGTGAGGCAATGCGGCTTGCAGCGCACAAACTTCCCCTGAAGACTAGCTTCGTTGAGCGGCCGGGAGTGAAGGCTATCCTCGCTACGAAGTAAGCTTCTATCTCTAAGCAACGTCAAGGAAACAAAATGGAAATCGATAAGATCCGCAATCTGACAGACGAAGAACTGATCAAGCACCAGACACAGGCTGGGGAGCAGCTCTTCCGCATTCGTTTCCAAAAGAGTATGGGCAACAATGAAGGAATTAAGAAGCTTGGCCCTTTGAAGCTGGACATCTCAAGAGCGAAGACCATAGCTAGAGAGCGTTCGATTGCCGCTCACAAAGCAGCCCATCCAATCCAGCCTAACTCCGCGCCGTCGGCTAGCACACGTACCGCACGCAAGAAAGCTAAGAAGGTTTAATTTATGGCAGAGATCAAAAGTTCGCCAACCGGTACGGATTCGGCAGTATCTCGACGCAACGAGAAGGTCGGCCAAGTAGTATCGACTAAGATGCAGAAGACGATCGTAGTCGAGGTCGAGATGCGCAAGGCTCACCCCAAGTACAAGCGAGTCATCAAGTCGAACAAAAAGTTCTATGCGCATGACGAGCAGAACTCGGCACGTGTTGGCGACGTCGTTCGTATTCGCGAGGCTCGTCCCTTGTCCAAGCTGAAGCGCTGGTCTCTTGAAGAGATCGTCAGGCGCTCTTCGCTGGCCCAGTTGACGGATGAGAAATCAGTGGCTCACGCAAGCTAGACGCAGTCCCCCTACAGGCGCTTGGCACCAGTAAGTTCAGGAGATGTTATGTCCGTACAGATGAGAACGATTCTTGAGGTGGCCGATAACTCCGGTGCACGCAAGTTGCAAGTCATCCTCCCATTAGGTGGCGGCCTGGGCAAGAAGGCGGGCCTGGGGGATGTAGTCACGGCCGCTGTGAAGGAGGCTTCTCCCGACGGTACGGTGAAGAAGGGTAAGGTGGTCAAAGCCGTGATTGTTCGCACGCGGAAGGAAGCGCGCCGGCGTGATGGAACTTATATACGATTCGATCAAAATGCGGCGGTGGTGATCAACGATGCGATGGAGCCGGTCGGTACGCGCGTCTTCGGCCCGGTCGCCCGTGAGCTGCGAGAGAAGAAGTTTCTTAAGATCGTGTCTCTCGCGCCCGAGGTTATCTAATTTAATTGGTGCATCCGCCGGCGGGGGACCGTAGGCGGCAAAAGGATTCCGGCTCCGTAGTCTGCCGAGGCAGGAAAGAGAAATGGCACTCAAGATCAAGCGCAACGATACCGTTGAAGTTATCGCAGGCAAAGATAAGGGCAAGCGCGGACGTGTGTTGCGTGTTATCGGCGAACGCAATCGCGTGTTGGTGGAGCATGTCATGATGACCAAGAAACATGTGAAGCCCAACCCTCAAAGAAATATCAAGGGAGGCATCGCGGAGCAGGAGTCGCCGATCCACCTCTCCAACGTGATGTTGGTGGATGGTTCCGGCAAAAAAACGCGAGTAGGGTACCAGCTTGACGGTGAGCGGAAGGTGCGCACATCGAAGGCTAGTGGAACGACCATCTCAGACAAGAAGAAGTAAGAGCAGGGAACCTGCGAAGAGAAGTGTCCACGCAACGGTATACGGAGCATCCACCCCGGCGACCGTGGAGAAAGATGAGAGAGTATCATGGCAGCTAGATTCAAAGAAAAATATCTGACGGAGATCCGGCCCGCTCTGGCGAAGGACTTAGGCATCGAGAATCCGATGGCAATTCCCCGGCTCGAAAAGATCGTGATCAACATGGGACTGGGCGAAGCCACCCAAAACGTGAAGATCATGGATCCTCTGGTAGCCGATCTAGCCGCCATCGCCGGCCAGAAGCCAGTCACGACCAAGGCGAAGAAGTCCATCGCCGCCTTCAAGGTGCGTGAAGGCATGCCGATCGGCGCCATGGTGACGCTGCGAGGCGAGGCCATGTATGAGTTTTTGGATCGTCTCATCTCCATCGCTTTGCCGCGCGTCCGCGACTTTCGCGGCGTCTCGACGAAGAGCTTCGATGGCCGGGGGAATTACACGCTCGGATTGCGTGATCAGCTGATCTTCGCGGAGATTGACTACGCCAAGGTCGATAAGCTCAAAGGTATGAATGTCACCATCGTGACAACGGCGAAAGATGACACTGGAGCGCGGAGTCTTCTCAGGCACTTTGGTATGCCGTTCCGCCAAGGCACCTAGCACGAACGATGGGTGGTACCTGCGCCCCCAACAGTTAGAATGGAGATGGTTTCAGATGGCAACAACTGCGAAGCGCGTGAAAGACGCAAGAAAGCCGAAATTCAAGTCTCGGCAGCATAATCGCTGCCAGCTCTGCGGACGCCCGCGAGCGTTTCTCAGGAAGTTTGGCGTATGCCGCCTCTGCTTTCGGGGCCTCGCCCTGAAAGGCGAGATCCCAGGTGTCGTGAAATCAAGCTGGTGAGTTGCCGAAATAGGAGCACCTCAGCGGCAGTAGGTGTAGAAACATCCCGGCTGGTTCTCATGAGAGAGGCTCATGAGCGAACGGGGATGAAGGAGAATCGATGAATTTGACAGACCCGGTAGCGGATTTTCTTACTCGCATACGCAACTCGATACGTGCGCGGCACCAGAAACTGGATGTTCCCGCCTCGAAGCTGAAGGCGGAGATTGCCCGGATTTTGAAAGAAGAGGGATACATCGCGAACTACAAGCCGACCGAGGAGAACGGTCGGAAGGTGCTGCGCGTATACCTCAAGTATGGACCCAGCAACGAGGCTGTGATCCGCGACCTACAGCGCGTGTCGCGGCCCGGCTGCCGTGTTTATCTCGGTCGCGATGAGATACGGCGTGTGCAAGGCGGCTTGGGAATCTCAATTATGACCACCCCTAAAGGCGTCATGACCGGACGACAAGCAAGGCGTGAAGGCGTGGGCGGAGAGATCCTCTGCGAAGTGTGGTAGGAACAGTGGCACCGATTGCTCGACGTGCAGTTGGGCGACTTGGAAAAGTTTGTTTGTAGGCATTGGTGTAGAGGAGACGGCGAGAGCCGAGGCTGCAGTGGAACGAGATCGGAACTCTTGAGGCCGGCCCCGCGACTCGCAAGCCAACCGAGGTTGAAAGTATGTCACGCATAGGTAAAAAGCCGATCCCGATGCCGTCGGGAGTCAAATACACGGTGCATGGCAATACCGTGCTTGTCGAAGGTCCTAAAGGCAAGGTGAGCGCGCTGCTTCCGACAGGTATTTCGCTGGTGCAGCGCGACGGCTTCCTGTTGGCCGAGCGTCAGCACGACGGCCAGGCCGCCTTCCACGGTCTCGCGCGGGCGCTGGTCTTCAACGCCGTCCAAGGAGTGACGGCGGGCTGGACCAAGGAACTCGACGTGGTGGGCATCGGCTATCGAGTCGAGTTGAAGGGCAAAGGCATGGTGGTCTTCACCCTGGGGTATTCGCATCCGATCGAGTTTCCCCTGCCGACCGGTATCGAGGTAACCATCGATCCGAAGCAGACCCATGTGACGATCTCCGGTATCGATCGCCAGAAGGTAGGACAGGTTGCGGCGGACATGCGCTCCCTCCGTAAACCCGATCCGTATAAGAACAAGGGTGTCCGTTACACCGGAGAGAGGCTCAAAAAGAAGGTCGGTAAGACCGGAGCTAAGTAAGGAGAGGACCGGTTGGTGCGCCGACCGTGTCTCTCAGCAGGTTTGTATCGGATCCGAACGTCGCCAACTTTCAGGCGACGCTACTAGGAAGGAAAGAAGACATGATCAATCCACGCCAGCGCAACGTAATACGCCAGAGAGTGCATACCCGCATCCGGGAGAAGATGTCCGGGACTGCGGAGCGCCCCCGCCTCAATGTGTATCGGTCTTTGAACCACATCTACACGCAGCTGATCGATGACCTGAACGGCGTCACCGTGGTGTCTGCTTCGTCGCTCGGCAAGAAGGGTGAGGAGTCGAAGTACGGAGGCAATATCTCTGCTGCTACCGCGGTTGGCAGACTGATCGCAGAGCGGGCCCAGGAGAAGGGCATCAAAAAAGTTGTCTTCGATCGTGGTGGGTATCTCTACCATGGCCGCGTGAAGGCCTTGGCGGACGCTGCTCGCGAGGCGGGTCTGGATTTCTAACGATTTCTATCGGCGCCGAACGTGGCTGCCAGAAAGCTGATACGAAGATTTATCATGGCGACTACC
Source organism: uncultured Acidobacteriaceae bacterium (assembly GCA_964246195.1). GTDB lineage: Bacteria > Acidobacteriota > Terriglobia > Terriglobales > Acidobacteriaceae > Edaphobacter. The sequence continues at coordinate 9,532 of CAXTPY010000023.1, forward strand.
CGAAATAAGATCGATGCAAACCGACTGAACCTGAAGGATCAGGTAGTCACTATCAACCGCGTGACGAAGGTGGTGAAGGGCGGTAAGAACATGTCGTTTGCCGCGCTCGTCGTGGTTGGCGACGCCGCTGAGGGAGTGGTCGGCTACGGCTCGGGCAAGGCGAAGGAGGTGCCTCAAGCGATTCGGAAGGGAATAGAATCCGCTAAGAAAAACCTTATTCGAATCAACCTCACTCAGACGACGATTCCGCATCAGGTGCTGGGACACTACGGTGCCGGCCAGGTCATGTTGAAGCCGGCCCCGGAGGGTACTGGCGTCATTGCCGGCGGTACGGTGCGCGCGGTCATGACTTCGGCTGGGGTGCAGAACGTGCTCACGAAATCCCTTGGCACGGCCAACCCGCACAACGTCATCAAGGCTACCTTCGATGCGCTCAGTCAGCTTCGAAACAAGGCTGAAGTCGCCGCTCTGCGCGGCAAATCCGAAGAGGAGTTATAGACATGGCCGACAGCAAAGCTCAGCCGAAGATCAAGTTGCAGTATTTTCGGTCCAAGATATGTACGCCGGTGAAACACAAACTGGTCATCCGAGGCCTGGGTTTTACGCGGCTGCACCAGGTGGTAGAGCGTGAAGATACGCCTTCGATCCGCGGGATGGTGGCCAAGGTGCCGCATCTCGTTCGCGTAGTCGACTAACACGAACCTTTACAGCGAGTCGGTGGAAGTCTGTCACTGGCGTTATAGCGAGGAAACTATGGCACTAAATCTCTCCAACCTACGGGCGCCCAAAAAAGCAAACGAAAATAAGAAACGTATCGGTCGCGGCATGGGGTCCGGCATGGGTAAAACCTCGACCCGAGGTCACAAGGGTCAGGGCTCCCGCTCCGGTTCTTCTCTCATGCGCGGCTTCGAGGGCGGCCAGATGCCGTTGCATAGGCGCTTACCTAAGCGAGGCTTCACCAACATATTCCGCGTCGAGTACACCGTGCTTGGGCTGGACAGGATCGCCGAGATCGCCTCTGCGTCCGGTGTCAACGAGTTCACCTTGGAGAAGATCAGTTCGCTCGGGCTTCTACGGCGCAAAAATGGTCTAATCAAGGTCCTGAACAACGGTGAAATAGCCGCTGCCGTCACGGTGCATGCCCACAAGTTCTCGAAGTCCGCCAAGGCGGCGATCGAGAGAGCGGGCGGTACGGCCATCGTCCTCGGCGAGCCCGCAGCAACAGCATAGTGCCTGCCTTTGGTGGCGCTTACGACCTTCTGCTTTCCTGATTCTGAGGTGTACACCTGATGTTCGAGAAAATTGCCAACATCTTCCGAATTCCCGATCTCAGGAAGCGTGTCCTCTTCACGCTGGGCATGTTGGCCGTCTACAGGCTTGGATCGCACATTCCCACGCCCGGTATCAATGCTGATATGCTGGCGCAATTCTTCAACCAGAACTCTGGCTCGGCCTTAGGGCTGGTCGATCTGTTTTCCGGCGGAAATCTTCGTCGGCTTACCATCTTTGCTTTAGGCATCATGCCGTACATCACCGCGTCCATCATCTTTCAACTGCTTACGGTGATCTATGAGCCGCTGGCCAAGCTGCAGAAGGAAGGTGAACTTGGCCGACGCAAGATCACCCAGTGGACCCGCTATGTGACCGTTGTCCTCGGTATCGTGCAGTCCTTTGCGATTGCAATGACCCTGACCAGCACCACAACCGGGTCTCCCATGGTCACCATTTCGCGTGGAGCATTTATCCCCTTATGCGTCTTGACCCTCACCACCGGCACCGCCTTCATCATGTGGCTGGGGGAGCAGATCACCGAGCGCGGAATCGGCAATGGAATGTCGCTGCTCATCTTCGCCGGTATCGTAGTCGGCCTGCCGCGGGGCATCGACGAGCTGTACCTCAAGGCTCGCGACAATGCCTGGGGCGCCTTCACGCCTATCGCAATCGTGGTCTTAGTAGCCGGAATGGCCGCTGTCGTGGCCTTTATCGTCTATGTCGAACGTTCTGAGCGGCGCATCCCCGTGCAATATGCGAAACGAATTGTAGGTCGAAGAATGATGGGCGGCCAATCCACACACCTCCCCCTCAAGGTCAACTCGGGCGGCGTCATGCCCGTAATCTTCGCAAGCTCCATCCTTTCCGCGCCTCTGCTCTTCGCCAACGCCAGCGTCTTTGGCTACTCTCTACGCGACTCCGTCTTCTTCGGCCCTATCTTCCGCGCGGTCGCTCCCGGGGAGCCCTGGTACGAGCTGCTATATATCGTCGCCATCATCTTCTTCGCCTATTTCTATATCTCGATTGTCTTCCGTCCGGATGACATTGCGGATAACATGCGTAAATACGGAGGCTTCATCCCTGGCATCCGTCCCGGCAAGCGCACCGCGGATTTTATCAATGATGTGCTGACCCGAATTACCCTTGTCGGCGCTATCTACCTGATCATCATCTCCATCATCCCTCAACTACTCATCAGCGGCATTCACTTCAATCACTTATGGCTGGTCGGATCGGTATTCGATCGCTTTCCTACATGGATGACCAATGGCCTGGGAGTCAACTTCTACTTCGGCGGAACTTCGCTTCTAATCGTAGTTGGAGTCGCGATGGATACTGTCCAGCAGATCGAGTCGCAGCTCATCATGCGTCACTACGATGGATTCAGTCCGAAGTCCGGCCGCATCCGCGGACGTCGAAGCTGGTAACCTCGAAGCTGATAAGAGAGATGAGAACCGGCACAGCAACCAACGAAGCCCCCCGTCGAGCTCAACCGGCAGCGGCCGGCACCCAGAGTCTCTGCCTGGGCCCCGTCCTGCTACTAGGGGCGCCCGGCGCAGGCAAGGGTACACAAGCTCAGTTGCTCATGAAGCGTTTCAAGGTGCCGCAGATCTCCACCGGAGACATTCTACGCACCAACATTGCCGACGGATCCGAGCTAGGTCGAACTGCCAAGGCCCTGATGGATCAGGGTGTGCTCGTGCCTGACGATGTGGTCAATCGCATGGTCGCATTACGCCTGCGAGGCGATGACCTCCGGAACGGTTACATCCTGGACGGCTTTCCCCGCACGCTCGCCCAAGCCGACTGGCTGGATACCGAAGCTCTCAACTCTTCTTCTCTCCCACCGTTGGTGGCCATCAGTATCCACGTTCCGAAGGAAGAGCTCCTACGCCGCGTCACCGGGCGCAGGGTCTGCCCTTCCTGTAAGCGAATCTACAATATGTATTCGCATCCTCCACGAACGAACGGCTTCTGTGACATAGACGGCACTCCGCTCGCCCATCGTTCGGACGACACCGAGTCGGCCTTCCAGGAACGCATCCGAGCCTACGAGGCCCTTACCGCGCCCGTCGTTCATCACTACCAAGTGAAGGGGACCTTTCGCGAGATCGATGGAACCGGCTCGTTGGAGGAGATCGAGCAGCGTCTGCTCTCCGCTCTCAGCGAACTACGCGAGGACGATCCCGGCAGTGGGGTCTTCTCCTCGCCTACCGGAAGCTCAAGCTGATGTCGATCAATATAAAATCGGCAGCGGAGATCGCCACCATGCGGCGGTCGGGAATGGCGCTGCGCAAGGTCCACGACGCCATCGCTCCTTTGGTGCGGCCCGGTGCCAGCACCATGGACCTCGAGCAGGAGGCTCTGGCGAAGATCGCCGAGCTCGGTGGCACCGCCGCCTTCAAGGGCTACCACGGCTATCCGGCGGCCCTTTGTACCTCGGTCAACGACGAGGTCGTGCACGGCATTCCTCATCCGAAACGCAAGCTGCGCGAAGGCGACATCGTCTCCATCGATTGCGGCGTCATTCTGGACGGCTTTTACTCTGACGCGGCGGTCACCTACCCGGTCGGAAGCGTGAGTGAAGAGGTGCAGCGTCTGCTGGATACCACGAAGGCCTCGCTCGACTCCGCCATAGCGGCGTGCCACGCCGGCGGCCGCCTGGGCGACGTTTCGGCCGCCGTGCAGCAGCTCTGCGAGGCTCAGGGCTTCGGTGTGGTGCGGGAGTTCGTGGGACACGGCATCGGACGCGCCATGCATGAAGACCCCCAGGTACCCAACTTCGGATCGCGCGGCAAGGGCCCCCGGCTCAAAGCCGGCATGGTGCTCGCGATCGAGCCCATGATCAATGCGGGCTCCCCGGATGTTCGCGTCCTCAGCGATGGCTGGACGGCTGTGACCGTGGATGGAAGCTACTCGGCCCACTTCGAACATACGGTCGCGATCACAAAAAACGGGCCGGAGATTCTCACGCTGTAGGAAAATGAACCCTTTCTGCGCTATGATAAGAAGTGCTGCGCGGATACTCTCCGCCGGGTTCCCCGGACGCTCTTCTGCCGTCCGATCTCAAAGGAGTCAGTTTGTCGAAGGAAGATGCAATTGAGGTAATGGCTACTGTTGTTGAGACCTTGCCGAACGCCATGTTCAAGGTAGAGCTGGAAAATAAGCACCAGGCTCTGGCGCATGTCTCTGGGCGTATGCGCAAGAACTTCATTCGTATCCTTCCCGGTGACCGTGTCGCGATCGAGCTGAGTCCGTATGACCTCAACCGCGGACGCATCGTGTACCGCTATAAGTAAACAAGCACGCGAAGTATGGCCCATCCGCCAGAAGACACCCTGAACTGCGTGTCGCAGCGTGGAAGAACCGCCCAAACGAAATCCCTATGAGGAATGTTGAATGAAGGTCCGAGCGTCTGTAAAGAAGATTTGCGACAAATGCAAGGTGATCCACAGGCGCGGCGTCGTCCGCGTAATCTGTGAGAACGCCAAGCACAAGCAGCGCCAGGGATAGTCCTGGCGCTTCAATGTGGATCCATCGGGCGAGTTAGCCGAAGTTAAGGCTTGCGATGAACCTGGCGGGTAAATCCTCAACCGGCAACCCCGCTCCCTGGCCAAGTCCAGAGAGCCAAACACAAAGGAAACTTCATGGCACGTATTGCCGGAGTCGATGTTCCGAACAACAAGCAGGCGCGCATCGGCCTCACCTACATCTTTGGGATTGGAAACTCTCGTGCCGCGAAGATCCTGGCCAAGGCCGGGGTCGACCCGATGGCCAAGCTCGCAACGCTCGACGAAGACCAGCTCAACCAAATCCGCCAGGTGATCGAGCAGGAAGGCCAGATCGAAGGCGACCTCCGCAAGGAGGTGTCGCTGAATATCAAGCGCCTGATCGAAATCCAATCCTATCGCGGCCTGCGTCATCGCCGTTCTCTTCCTGTTCGCGGCCAGCGCACCCACACCAACGCTCGTACCCGCAAGGGCCCCCGCAAGGGCACCGTCGCAGGTAAGAAGAAAGCGACGAAATAAGCCATGGCGAAGACACAGAACCAGCAGAAGACCGGTAAGACGGCTGGCAAGAGCAAGAAATTCAAGAAGCGCGAGCGGAAGAATGTTCCGTACGGCCTCGTGTTCATCCAGGCGACCTTCAACAACACGATCGTCACCATCACGGATGGCGTAGGCAACACCTTATCTTGGAAGTCGTCCGGCTCTCTCGGCTTCCGCGGCTCGCGCAAAGGCACGCCCTTCGCCGCGCAGCAGGCGGCTGTCGGCGCGGCCACAGCAGCCCGCGACCACGGGCTCAGGTCGGTGGATGTGCGCGTCTCCGGCCCCGGCTCCGGCCGCGAGTCCGCAATCCGCGCTCTCGCCACCGCCGGTATCGACGTCCGCAGCATCCGCGATGTCACCCCCATGCCGCACAATGGATGCCGCCCGCCCAAGCGCAGACGCGTCTGATCCTGCGCGGCGCAGCCGGTAGGGTCCGCGCCGCGCCCCACCCCCATATTGGATCGCGAAGAAGCGCAGCCTGCGTGTAAAGCGATCGGCAACCGAACTCAGGAGAGCAGGACCCATGGCACGTTACACAGGACCAGTATGCCGCCTCTGCCGGCGGGATGGCACCAAACTCTTCCTCAAGGGCGCAAAGTGCTTTACCGAAAAGTGCCCCGTCGAAAAGCGCAACTTCCCCCCCGGGCAGCACGGCCAGTCGAAGAAGCAGAAGAAGGTCGTGGGCTACGGCCTCCAGTTGCGCGAGAAGCAGAAGGCCAAGCGCATCTACTTCACGCTCGAGACACAGTTTCGCGCCTACTACCAGAAGGCGTCGAACAAGACCGGCGTCACAGGCGAGCTTCTTCTGCAGCAGTTGGAGACGCGCCTGGATAACGTCTGCTATCGGCTCGGGGTCGCTACCAGCCGTCGGCAGGCTCGTCAGATCGTCCGGCATGGACATATCCAGGTGAATGGACGCAAGGTGAACATTCCTTCTTTCCAATGCAAGGTCGGCGACGAGATCGCCATCCGCGAGGGTTCGAAGTCTTTGGTTGTTCTTGAGGAAGCCAAGAACTTCGCCTCCGGACAACGCCCTGTGCCCTGGCTGGATATCAACCGTGATACTTACTCCGGCAAAGTCATCGCGCTTCCCAATCGCGCCGATGTCAACCTGCCCGTGAATGAGCAGCTTATCGTCGAACTGTACAGCAAGTAGGCGATCGGAACGCAACTCTTCGGCTGCGCGGGCGGTGATATCGCCTTAAGAGATCACGCCCGCGCAAATGCAGTACACAACCTAACCCGAACCCCGTAGCACCCGGCAGTCCGCAGAATGCTTCGCGGCTGGACGGAGAGGAGAATCATTATGCTTTGGAGAGGTTTTCAAAAGCCCAAGCGTCTCGCAGTCGAAATGGAAACTCTGACCGATACGTTCGGAAAGTTTTCCGCACAGCCCTTTGAGCGAGGATTCGGTACGACGATCGGCAATGCCCTGCGTCGTACCCTGCTCTCCTCGATCGAAGGCGCAGCCGTTACCGCGGTGCGGATCGAGGGCGTTCTTCACGAGTTTCAATCGATCTCAGGCGTCGTCGAAGATGCGACCGATATCATCCTCAATCTCAAGCAGGTACCCTTCAAGCTGAACGGAGAAGGCCCCAAGGCGCTCTATCTTCGCTCCGACGCGGCCGGTGTCGTTACCAGTGGCATGATCGAGGCCGACGGAGATGTCGAGATCCTGGACAAGGATATCTACATCTGCACCGTCTCTGAAGGCGGCAAAATCGATATGGAGATGCGCCTGAAGCGCGGCCGCGGTTATATCTCTGCGGACAAGAACTTCGATGCTGATCTCGGTCTCGGTTTCATCCCCGTCGATAGCGTCCACTCCCCTGTGCGCAAGGTCAACTACCTCGTCGAGGCTGCGCGTCTCGGCCAGATCACGGACTACGACAAGCTATCGATTGAGATCTGGACCAATGGAACGGTTCTACCCGCGGACGCTCTCGGCCTCTCAGCGAAGCTGCTGAAAGACCACATGACGATCTTCATCAACTTCGAGGAGGAGATGGAGACCGGGCACGACGGAATGCACGATGGTCCGCTGCTGCGCAACGACAATCTCAATCGCTCCGTGGAAGAGTTGGAACTCTCTGTGCGCAGCTACAACTGCCTCAAGAATGCCAACATAGCCACCATCGGCGAGCTCATCCAGAAGACGGAAGCCGAGATGTTGAAGACCAAGAACTTCGGCCGCAAGTCTCTCAACGAGATCAAGGAGATCCTCGCCCAGATGGGCCTATCGCTGGGTATGAAGATCGATGAGCAGGGCAATCCTCAGCCCGGGCCCACCTCGGTCCTGCCTGCCGCCACGCTCGCCGCCAGCTTCGGGAACTTCGATGACGACGACGAGGATGAGGACGACGAGATCGAAGATGAAGAGGCCGACTTCGCCGCCGAACCTGAAAACTTCTAACCTCAACCGAAGTCATCCCGGCGGTAGCAGCCGCCGGGATCGACCCGGTACCGCAACATCCGGTCTGGCGAGAACGTCAGGTCGAAGGAGATCAAAGAGATGCGCCACCGCAATGCAGGTTATAAGCTCGGCCGGAACACCAGCCATCGCCGGGCCATGCTTCGCAATCTCGTCACCTCCATCATCCTGATGGATCGTGTAGAGACCACCATCACCAAATGCAAGGCCACGCGCCCACTCGTCGAGAAGATGATCACGCTGGGCAAACGAGGCACGGTACACGCACGCCGCCAGGCGGCCGCCTATCTCATGACGCCCGGTTCCGTCGACAGGCTCTTCAACACCGTAGCTCCCCGCTATGGAGCCCGCCCCGGAGGTTGCGTCAGAATCGTTCGCACCGGCCCCCGCAAGGGTGACGCCGCCGAGATGGCGTTCATCGAACTGCTCGGAGCCGAGCACGAGTTGAACGAGAAAGCTCAGAAGCGAGCGGAAGTTCGCACGAAGAAGCGAGAGGAGTTGCAGCGGCAGATGGAAGAGCAGAATGTCGCCGACTCGAAAGACTCGGACCAGGCCTCCTGAAACCCCCGTTCAGCAAGAGTTCAAAGGAGACGGAAGCAGCAGCGAGAGCTTCCGTCTCCTTCCTTTTAAGCCTCCTGCAGCACAGCCCGACCCCCTTATCGGCTTGCTAGCCGGCGCACCTACTCGTCGGACGCTCAGACCCATCTGCCCAGCCGCCACGGTGTTTCGAAACCACGTTTCCCATGCAAAAAACCGTCTTCTGCCCGTTCTTTTCCAGCAACCGCATTGGACGGTGGGAGACGAACTTTGGCGGCAAACCAAACCCCCCCGCGCCAGCGTGCGTCTGAACAACAGAGTCATACCTAACTATGGAGCGCACTCCGATTCGATCAATTTTAGCATCTATCCTGTTTGAAATGTGTTACTTAGGCCTGGCCTCGGGCCAGGGGGTGCCCACCGCCAGCCAGCGATTCCAGCTCTCCGCTTTCGCGGGGATCAACGGTACTTATACGGGTTTGTGGGGGGGGCGGAACTTGGG
>CAXTPY010000024.1:0-18199 GCA_964246195.1 uncultured Acidobacteriaceae bacterium
ATGCGGGGGTGCTGCGGGTCTTGCGCGAGCATGAGATCACGCTGCAGAACGGATTTGCGATCGTGTACCGCGAGAAGAGGCCGATCGCGGCGTTTCAGGTGCCGAGCCGCACGGGGGGGGCGGCGGAGCTGAGGACGTGGCTGCCGGACGACGAGCTGGATGAGGATGGCAGGCCGCTGACCCCTGCCGGGGGGAATGGCCGCGCCGAGGCAGCCTCGACAGACGCGGCGATCCTGGAGGCTGCGCAGCGCACGGACCTGCCTATCTTCGGCCTGGGCGCGCAGGACTATGCGCTGGGCTTTGCGGCGCTCAAGGACGGCGGCTCGGTGGTGGTGGGGCTGCCCTTGCCGAATGGGATGACGGGAACGATGGGACGGTTGAGGACGGCTGCGGACACTTATTGGGTGCTGTTCCGGGAGCGCAGGCAGATACGAAATCTTTACATGATTTTGCTGCTGATGATGACCAGCGTGGCGCTGTTCGCATCGAGCTGGCTGGCATTGCATCTCTCGAAGCAGGTGACGAAGCCGGTGGAGGCGCTGGCGGATGCGATGGAGGCGATTGCGGCCGGCGATTATGCGCACAGGGTGGCGGAGAGCGCGACGGAGGAGCTGGGAGAACTGGTGAGGAGCTTCAACCATATGGCCTCCGATCTGGAGAACAGCAGGCGGGCGGTGGATGAATCGTCGGCGCAGTTGAGTGTGGTGAACACGGCGCTGGAGGCTCGGCGGAGCGAGCTGGAGACGATGCTCGAGACGATTCCGAACGGTGTGGCTACGCTATCGGCCGACCGCAGGATTCTGCTGACGAACCGGGCGTTGAGCGAGATGATGGATCCGGGGGGGGAGCGGCCCTTTCTGGGCGCGTCGATCGCGGATGTGTTTCCGGCGGAGCTGGTGGAGGTGCTGGAGAGGCTGGTCCTGCGCAGTCACAGGATGGGGTCGGCCTCGAGCGAGGTGGATATCGCTTCTTCGAAGCGTTTTGGGGGCACGATGAATGTGCTGGCTACGGTGGCAATTCTGGAAGCTCCGGGAAGCCACGCGCACCAGGGGTATGTGCTTGTGCTCGAGAACGCGACCGAACTGCTGCGGGCGCAGAAGCAATCGGCTTGGAAGGAGGTGGCGCGGAGGGTGGCGCACGAGATCAAGAATCCGTTGACGCCGATCGGTCTGTCGGCGGAGCAGACCAGGCGGCATGTGGACAGGCTGGGGGTGGCGCTGGCGGAGCAGGGGATCGAGTCGCCGTCGATTGGGGTCATACGGCGCTGCAGCGAAGTGACGACGAGCGCGGTGGAGAGCCTGCGTTCGCTGGTGGACCAGTTTGCGGCTCTGGCGGAGTTTCCTACCGCAAGGCCGCGGCCCGCCGACCTGAACACGATCGTGGACAATGCGCTGGCGCTATTTGCGGGACGGCTGACGAACATACAGATCGTGCGCAGGATGGCGGCGGACTTGCCGCTGGTGGTGGCGGACCCGGAGGCTCTGAAGCGTGCCTTGGGAAGCCTGATCGACAACGCCGCCGAGGCGATGCAGAACAGCTTGCTGCGCGAGCTGCGGATAACGACGGCACAGCTTGAGAGTGGGATGGTGGAGCTGACGGTGGCGGACACGGGCTCGGGCCTGACAGACGAGATGAAGGAGAGGCTGTTCCTTCCCTACTTTTCGACGAAGCAACGAGGCACGGGGCTGGGGTTGGCGATCGCGGCGAAGATCATTCAGGAGCACCAGGGAACCATTCGGGCGGAGAAGAATCAACCGGCGGGAGCACGGTTTATTGTGGAGCTGAGGGCGGTTGCGATGGGGGAACCGGGAGGTGAGGAGGCAGTCGATGCTCCTGTGACGGAGGGGGCACGCGCTGCGGGGCAGAGTGGGTGGAACGAGTCCGCAGACCGGCCGGCGTACGTCTCCGGAGAGACCGCGGGTGCGGCATGAATCACGTCTTGATCGTGGATGACGAGGCGGACATTCGTTCGTCGCTCGAGAACATTCTGCGCGAAGAGGGTTATGTGGTGACCACGGCGGGGACGGCGGCGGAGGGGCTGGAGCTGCTGCGCGATGCGGTGTATGACGTGGTGTTGCTGGACATCTGGCTGCCGGACCGCGACGGGCTGGAGATGTTGGGCGAGATACAGACGCTCGAGCGGGAGAATGTTCCGCAGGTGGTGATCATCAGCGGGCACGGGACGATCGAAGCGGCGGTACGGGCGACGAAGCTGGGCGCGTTCGATTTTTTGGAGAAGCCGCTGACGCTGGACCGCACGCTGCTGGTGCTGAAGAATGCGATGCAGGCGCGGCGCCTGCGGGAGGACAACCAGGAGTTCGCGCGGCAGCTTTCGGCGAAGAGCTTTGTGACGGGAGACAGCATCTGCATCAAGGCGCTGAGGCAACAGATCAAGCTGATGGCGCCGACGAACGGGCGGGTTTTGATCTACGGCGAGTCGGGGACGGGGAAGGAGCTGATCGGGCGGGCGATGCATGCGCAGAGTCTAAGGAAAGACAGGCCGTTCGTGGAGTTGAACTGCGCGGCGATTCCCGAAGATTATATCGAGTCGGAGCTGTTCGGGTACCGGCACGGAGCGATCTCGAATGGGCCGGCAGAGAAGCGGGGGACCTTTGAGCGGGCCGATGGTGGGACCCTGTTCTTGGACGAGGTGGGGGACATGAGCCTGAAGACCCAGGCGAAGGTGCTGCGCGCGCTGGACGAACAGAGATTCCTGCCGGTGGGCGCGATCCATGCGGTGCATGTTGACGTGCGAGTGATCGCGGCGACCAACAAGGACCTGGAGGAGGAGATTGCCCGGGGTAATTTTCGCGAGGACCTATTTTACCGGCTGAATGTGATTCCATTCTTCGTCCCTCCGCTGCGCGACCGGAGAGAGGATATTCCGCTGCTGGTGAAGGAGTTTCTACATGAGTTTGGGCAGCAGTATGGACGTCCGCACGCAGAGTTGTCGGAGGAGGCGGTGGCTGCGCTGCAGCGGCACAACTGGCCGGGGAATGTACGTGAACTGCGCAATCTGATGGAGCGTCTGCTGATCTTGAATCCAAAGGCGCAGCGGCTGGAGCGCAGGCACTTGCCGACTCTACTGCAGCGTGAATCCGCAAAGGCTGCCGCTCGCAATGGAGGCCATGGGGAGGAGTTTACGACCTTGACGCAAGCGCGGGAGGCGTATGAGCGGGACTACATTCTGCGCAAGCTGGACGAATGTCATGGGAATGTCGCTCGGGCGGCGGAGACGCTGGGGCTGGAACGGTCTCACCTGTACCGCAAGATGAAGGCTTTGGGCGTCGGGGTGAAGGAGTAGACGCGGAGCTACTTGGGGAAGGGGGGGTCGCGCTGCCGCTCGCTGACGCCGCCGAACTCCCGGAAGAGGTTGGCGATGAAGTTCACGCCGAATTTGGTTCCATAGCTTTCGGCGAATTTAGCGGGAGAGCTGCTAAATCCGTTGGGGGAGTAGGTACCTGTGAGGGCTGTGGCCATGGCGTAGCCGATGATTTTAGAGCCGTTGACGGTCTGGTGGCCTGAATCGCTTTCGGCGACGAAATCGCTGCGCAACGCCCACCAGGTTCGAGCGGCGATGGAGCCGGTGCCTTTGCGGAAGTAGCGTGGGTCATCATGGAGGATGGAGGGCATGACGGCATCGGCGAAGAAGTTGCTGGAGGCGAGGCTGGCGGAGTAATAGCCGAAACGCTCGGCGTAGGGGCCGGCGCCGGGGCCGTATTGCGGGCCATAGTACCCGGTTTGAGAGGCCGCGGCGAAGACTACGCCTTCCACGAGGAAGGAGGGATCGATGGTCTTACGATAGGCGAGCTCAAACTTCTGACGGACCTTCAGACTGGGTATGGTGCCGTCGATTTGGTGCACGGTCTCGTAGCCGGGGAAGATGAGCAGGGTGCGGCGGTGATACAGCGGTTTGTTGGGCAGCTTAGGATCGATCGTTGCCTGTGCGGGGGAACTCCGCGCAGCCGCCAGGAGCATGGAGCAGCAGAGGAGTAGGAGCGGTGCCGCCAGGGCCTGGGGCGGCGAAGGTGTGGTCTTCACGCAAGCCTTCATGTAGTTGAGTAGATGCATTTTCTGAGACTGAGGTCTGGAGGGCGATCACGATGGGGTAGGGGAGACGAGGAGCTACTCTGAACTTAGTGCTGCGTGGCCTGCTTTTCGGCCAGGTGCTCCAGCTGACGTCTCCAGTCGAGGTCTTCGACGAAGCCGCGCGAGCTTCGCCACTGGTCCTGAACCTTGACGAAGAGTTCGAGGAAGACGCGTGTGCCGAGGAGCGGCTCGATTTCCTTGCGAGCGGAGGTGCCGATGCGCTTGAGCATCTCACCCTGCTTGCCGATGAGGATGGCCTTCTGTCCTTCGCGTTCGCAGAAGATGGCAGCGGCGATCTTGGTCACGGGCAGCTTGCCGTCAGCCTGCTTTTTGGACGAGAGGGGTTCCTCGTATCGCTCGATGACGACGGCGGTGGCGTAGGGAACCTCTTCGCCGGTGAGCATCAGGATCTTCTCGCGGATGAGTTCGGCGACGAGGAAACGTTCGGGCTGGTCCGTGACCTGGTTTCGGGGGAAGTAGCGTTGACCTTCTTGGAGAACGGCGATGATCTTGTTCAGCAGGAGATCGAGGCCCTCGGCTTTGCGGGCGGAGATGGGGACGACGGCGGCGAAGCTGTGCTGCTCGCTCCAGTACGCGATGAGGGGGAGGAGTTCGGCTTTGCGGACGGCGTCGATTTTATTGAGCACAAGGATGACGGGACATTCGAGCTTTTTGACGAGCGATAAGGCGAACTGGTCTTCGGCGGCGCTCAGGGCAAGTTTGGCGGTACCGAAGGCGTTGCCGGACCCGGCTTCGGGCGTGGTTGGGAGGCGGTGGGTGACATCGACGATAAAGAGGACCGCGTCGCGGGATTCGAGCGCGTTATGGACCTCCTGCATCATGCGGCGGTCGAGCTGGGTCTCGGGTTTGTGGACGCCTGGGGTATCGACCAGGACGATCTGGGCGGCGGGATGGCCGGCGATTGAGGCGGTCTTCTTGCGCAGCGGAATCTCCAGCACGCCGTGGATGCGGGTGCGTGTGGTCTGCGGCTTGTGGGTGACGATCGCCAGCTTTTGTCCCAGCAGAGCGTTGAGCAAGGTGGACTTGCCGGCGTTGGGACGGCCGATGATGGAGACGAATCCGGAGCGGAAGGCCATGCTTCATTATGCGCTGCCAGGCGAGGAGCCAATCGGCTACACTGCTGCGAATGAGACTTGACCTTGCGTTGTGCCTGCGGACTTTCTTGCTGTCGGGTCTGCTGATGGAGCCGCAGGTGTCGCCTGCGCAGCCGCCGCCTGGGCCTCCTCCTGCGACGGAGGTGCATCAGGACCGCAGTGTTACCTTTCGGTACAAGGACCCGGGTGCGGCGAAGGTGAGCCTGGAGTTGGAAGGCCGGCCGCAGAGTCTTGCGATGAGCAAAGATGCAGACGGCGTCTGGACGGTAACGACGTCTCCCCTGGCACCGGAGATCTACGGCTACCACTTCGAAGCCGATGGGCAGCCGAGACTGGATCCTGGGAACACCAGGCTGACGACCAACCTGGTGAATGTTTCGAACATGATCGAGGTGCGAGGTGCAGAGCCGGAGCCTTGGGAGATGACGGCCGTTCCGCATGGCACCCTCCACCATCACTTCTACGACTCTCACGTAGTGACTGGGCTGACGGCGGACCAGAGCGACTTTTATGTCTATACGCCGCCGGGGTACGATGCGAGCTTGAAGCAGGTCTATCCGGTGTTGTACCTGCTGCACGGCTGGTCGGATGCGGCGTCGGGGTGGACTGCTGTGGGTCAGGCGAACCTGATTCTCGACAACCTGCTTGCGGCTGGGAAGATCAAGCCGATGATCCTGGTGATGCCGCTGGGGTACGGTGAGATGAGCTTTGCGCACGACTATGGGGTATGGAACCAGCCGGCGTTGATAGACCGGAACGTCGCGATGTTTTCTCAGGCACTGCTCAGCGAAGTGATGCCGAGGGTGGAGGCTGGATACAAGGTTTCGCGGCAGCGAGAGGATCGGGCGGTTGCGGGATTGTCGATGGGGGGGCTGGAGGCGCTGTCGGTTGGATTGCTGCATACGGACAAGTTCGCGTATGTTGGCGGCTTCAGCTCGGCGATTCACAACCTGAACTACGAGTCGGAGCTGGCTGGCTTGAATCCCAAGACGGCAGACCTGCGGCTGCTGTGGATTGCGTGCGGGCGGGACGATCATCTTCTTGCGACGAACCTGAAGCTGATCGAGTACTTGAAGAAGAAGCAGATGCCGGTGACGGCGATCGAGACGCCCGGCATGCATACATGGATGGTCTGGCGGGATAATTTGATCCATTTTGCGCCGCTCTTGTTCCAGTCGGCGCCGAGCCGGTAGGTGGGTGCAGCGCGGATCGGGGGCCGTCCTGTGCCATGAGATCATCAGGGAAGGCGCGTCGGGAGAGTCGATGAAACTGCGGTTGAGTGGATGGCTGCTGATGATGGTAGCGCTATGGCCTTCTGGGTTGCGTGCCCTGGACTCGGTGCCGCTGACGGAGTACAGGCAGCGGAGGATGGCACTTGGGGAGAAGCTGAAGGGGGGCGCCGCAGTGGTCTTCGCAGCCGAGGAGCCTCTGCTGGACTTCATGCCATACCGGCAGGACTCGGATTTCTTTTATCTCACGGGGTGGAACGAGCCCGGGGCGGCGCTGGTGATCATCGGTCCTGGACCGGAGGCAACGACCCGGCTGGGCGATGTGGTGCCGGAGCATGGGTACAAGGAGTTTCTGTTCCTGCCTGCGCGGGATCCGGTGATGGAGAAGTACACGGGGCCGAAGATGGACGCGGCCACGTCGTTTTCCGCGTCGCGCTCTGGCGTAGAGGTCGTGATGCCTATGACCTCTCTGCTGTCGGTGGCCACGGACTTCATCGCGGCGGACCGGCGGCGTGGACAACAGGTCTGGATCCAGGCGGATGTGCGTGCAGGAAAGGCGGCGCTCGAGATGGTGGCGGCGGCTCTTGGCGAGCCGACGGAGGCGCTGCCGGTGCGGGATGTGCGGGGGCTGACCATGGAACTCCGTACGGTGAAGAGCGCGGCCGAGATCGAGTTGTTGAAGAGGGCTTCGGAGGCATCCATAGCGGCGCAGCGGGCCGGTATGAAGGCTATCCGACCCGGTGTGCGTGAACGGACCATAGCGGGGGTGGAGATCGAGAAGATGATGGAGGAGGGCTGCGAGCGGACCTCGTACGCTCCCATTGTCGGGTCGGGGGAGAACTCTACGGTGCTCCACTACAGCGCAAACTCCGCGACTATGAAAACGGGGGAGGTGGTGGTGATCGATGCCGCGGGCGAGTACAGCATGTACGCCTCCGACATCACGCGGACGATGCCAGTGGATGGAAGATTTACGCCCAGACAGCGGGAGATCTACGAGATCGTGCTTGGAGCGCAGCGGGCGGCTGCGGCGGCCTTCGTGGCGGGACAGTTTCGCCTGGGCAACGTGAACGAGCGGAGTGCGGAGGTGAAGGACACGCTGGACAAGGTTGCGTTCGACTACATCAACACGCATGGCCAGGACCTGCACGGACAGCCTCTGGGGAGGTATTTTCTACATGGGCTGGGGCACTCGGTGGGCATCGATGTACACGATCCGATGAATCCGTCGACGAGGCTGGATAAAGGCATGGTGTTCACGATCGAACCTGGAGTGTACCTTCCGGAAGAGAAGATTGGCGTGCGCATTGAAGACACCTTTTACGTAGACGGGCAAGGCCGGTTGGTAGACTTGGTGGGCGACCTTGCGCACACGTCCGCTGCCATTGAAGAGGAGATGAAGCACGTGAGCGAGAGGAAGGAGTAGCAGGGTGATCGCTGCAATCTACATGGCCGGAGGTCTGCTGGTTGGCTACACGATTATCGTAGCGAGCTTCATGGTGGCGACCATGGGGCTGGCTTCGGCGGCTCCCACGTTCGCGGTGCAAGGGTATTGCATTCGCAAGAGCTACAAGATTCTGCAGGCTTTTCTTTGGCTTTTATGCACCTTTGCGGGCGCGTTTACGGCCGCGCTGCTGCTAGGTGAAATCTACCCAGTGATCTCGGCCCTGCTGCTGGCTGCCGGGCTGATCGTGGTGCTGTGGAGAAATACGTGGGAGGCACGCCAGCGAGGCTTGCCGCACCAGATCCTGATGAGCGCCATGTCGGTGGCAGGAGTCGTACTGGGGTTTGTGGCGGCTTATGAATTTTCTCTGAAGCGGGCACTTTAGAGCGGACTAGCTGATGATGTAAAGAGCAGACAACAGTAAGAGCTTGCTCTAAACCAATAGCAAATTCGCACTAAGCTAGGGGAAGACGTAGAAGCGCCGCAGCACTTCGCAACCTGCGCTCCAGGTGCCGCTCGAGCAGGTCCACGCCAAACTCGCGCAGGTCGGCGCCCTGGCTGGCGTTCTCCTCCAACTCAGCTATGGCGCCTGCGAAGATACTGCGCGCAAGATTCAGCGAGAGGGGAGAGAGCTGCTTGGATCCGGTGCGGCGGTCGTCCCCGCAGCTTACGCCATCGGCCACAGGCGAGTACCAGACCTGTGTTTCGCGCAAGCACAGGCCGCAGACGGCGCAGTGCCCCAGTTGCGGCATCCACCCCATCAGCCGGCACATCCACAGGCAGAAGTAGGTTACGGGCAAGGTAATCCGGCCGATCTGGACCTCCTTCAGGACTGCGATGGAGAGACGAAAGATGGCGTCGTCGGGAGCGCCGTCCGGGAGCGCCTCTTCGAGTACTTCGGCGATCAGTTCCAGGGCCGCCATACGGGCGTAGTCGACGGGCTGCGACAGAGGTGAACTGACGATCTCGAAAGAGTCCAGGCGGGTGAGCTCCTGGGTGGGCTGCTCTAGGTAGACCGCGCGCACGTGTGTCATGGGTTCGAGCGCGCCACCGAACCTTCTCCTGGAACGCAAGGCATGACGGGCCACCCCTTTCACGCGCCCGCGCTGGCGGGTGAATAGACTGACCAGGAGGTCGGCCTCGAGGAAGGGCCAGGTCCTCAGCACGATGGCTTCGTCTTGCCGGCGGATGAGGCGTTCTCTACTCATGCGTCACGCCAAGTGCAAAAGAAAGGCGCAGCCCCGAGGAGCTGCGCGTTCGATAAAGCCGTTTGGAGCGAGGCCGAATGCGAGGCCAGATGCGAGCTAGCGCCCGAAGTGCGTGGCATTCTTCTCTTGGTAGGCTGCCCACTTGTCGGGAAGGTCGTCACCGGCATAGATGGCCGAGACCGGGCAGACGGGCACGCAGGCGCCGCAATCGATGCACTCCACGGGATCGATAAAAAGCTGCTCCGTATCGGAGTAGCCGGTCTCATCTTTCTTGGGGTGGATGCAGTCCACCGGGCAGGCATCGACACAGGCTGAGTCCTTCGTTCCGATGCAGGGTTCCGCAATTACATAGGCCATCTTCCCATCTCTCCTTGTGTGGCTGATTATGCGGCAACTAGCGACCGCCGTTGCTATGGATCTTCAGTCTACCAGCACTGAGAGTGGAGCCGACAGGGTCTGGCCCGCGAGCGACGCGCTCTCCCGCGGTTACTCGGCAGCAAGGCTGGTGGTAGCTACGGTCCAGTTGGGGTCGCCCACCTTGAACCGCGCAAATCGCCTGACGCTGATATTTTCGCCGAGCTTCGCTACACGTCCGGCGATGAGTTGGCCGATGGTCTGGGTCTGTTCCTTGATAAACGGCTGCTCCAGGAGGCAGACCTCTTCGTAGAACTTGCTCATCTTGCCTTCGAGGATCTTTTCGACAACGGCTGGCGGCTTGCCTGTGGCTGCCGCTTGAGACCGATAGATGTCCTTCTCGCGGGAGAGGTCCGCCTCGGTGACGTCTTCCTTGCGGACGTAACGGGGGTCGGTGGCCGCGATATGCATGGCGACATCGCGCAGCAGCTCCTGGAAGTCAGGTGTACGCGCGACGAAGTCCGACTCGCAGTTCAGCTCAATCAGCACTCCGATCTTGCCGCCGGCATGGATGTAGGTTCCTACCGCGCCTTCGTTCGTGGTGCGAGTCGACTTCTTGGCGGCGGAGGCCATGCCCCGCTTGCGCAGGACGACGAAGGCTCCCTCCATGTCGCCTTTGCTCTCCTGGAGCGCCTTGAGGCAATCGCCCATCGGCGCGCCGGACTTATCGCGCAGTTCCTTGACCAGCTTGGCGTCGATTTTTACAGTGGTGGCGGTGTCAGACATTGTGCTTCCCTTCAGGTTGTTTGCTGCGAAAGAAATGGGCGCGCTGTTGAGGCCGCGCCCATGCAAGGTGGATTGCCATTTCGATACAGGCAAGGATGCCCGAGCCAGCTGCTAATCCTCTTCAGGTTCAGGCACCGGCGGCGGAGACAGCCTCGGTCTCAACGTCGGCGTCGATGGCGGTTGCCGGAGCTTTGCGGATGCCTCCGCCCAGCACGGCTTCGAGGTCCACATTGTCATCGTCTTCGACCGACGCCTCGGCGAGGTGGGCGGATTCATGGATCTCTTCGCCTGAGTCGCTGGAGGCATTCAGGTCTTCGCCGATGAACTCGGGTGCTACCTGCGCCTGCTGCACGTCGGCCACCTCGGTGGCGAAGGCGCGATCCGAGACCATCTGAACGCCTTCGAAGGCCGAGTCGGCGATTTTGGTCGTGAAGAGCCGGATCGCCCGCAGAGCATCGTCGTTGCCGGGGATTACATAGTCGACGACGGTAGGGTCGCAGTTCGTATCCACGACGGCTACCACGGGTATGCCGAGCTTACGGGCCTCCGCGACGGCGATCGCTTCGTTGTTCGAGTCGATGATGAAGAGAGCGTCGGGAAGGCGCTTCATGCTCTTGATTCCTGAAAGGTTGGTGGAGAGGTGCTTGCGCTCGCGCTCGAGCTTGATGACTTCCTTCTTGGTCAGCAGCTCGTAGCGTCCGTCCGTCGACATGTCGTCGAGCTCCTGGAGGCGCTTGACGGACTTCTGGACGGTGACCCAGTTCGTGAGTAGACCGCCCAGCCAACGGCTGTTGATGTAGGGCATCCCGGCGCGATTCGCCTCCTCCGCCACAGCATCCTGAGCCTGTCGTTTGGTACCTACGAAGAGGATGAGTTTGCCTGTCGAGGTAAGGTCGGTGACGAATTTCGCGGCCTCTTTGAACAGCTTCAACGTCTTCTGCAGGTCGATGATGTAGATTCCATTGCGTTCCCCGAAGATGTATTCCTTCATCTTGGGGTTCCAGCGCTTGGTTTGGTGACCGAAGTGAACGCCAGCTTCGAGCAACTCCTTCATCGTGATACTTGCCATAGTGCTCCTTTGCGGTGCATCCCGGCTGGTGCTACGGGTACCGGGATTGAAAGCCCGTTCAGCGAATCGAACGGGAGATTGAACTCCTGCCCTTAGACAACGCAGCCGGCAAAGGATCCGGTGTCTGGGGTGTTGCGGCCCCAAGCCATAACGGCTATGACCTGGGGAAGATCTGCGTGCGGCTGAAGACTGTTCCAGCCCTGGGGACTAGCGCTTGGAGAACTGGAAGCGGGCGCGGGCACCCTTCTGGCCGTACTTCTTGCGTTCCTTGCCGCGCGAGTCGCGGGTGACGAGGCCGTCGGCTTTGAGGGCCTTGCGCAACTCGGGGTTGAACTCCATCAAGGCTCTTGCGATGCCCAGCTTTACGGCGTCCGCCTGGCCCATTACGCCGCCGCCCTTTACCGTGGTGATGACGTCGAAGGTCTCCTCGATGCCGGGAACAGCCAGAGAACGCCGCGCCGAGGCGCGTTGCTGCGCGGTGACGAAGTAGGTGTCAATATCCTTCTGGTTCACGGTGAACTTACCGCTTCCCGGACGAAGGAAGACCCGCGCGATGGATGATTTGCGCCGGCCGGTACCGTAATACTGAACTAGATCTGCCATGGTGCTCCTTAAGACTTTGAGGGGCGGGTGGGGAACCCCTGGGAAACAGCATGCGAGCCGAGGAAGACCGACTCACAAGGGACGCGGCACCGGGGCGCCTAGCTTGCGAGGTCGAAGGGCTGCGGCTGCTGGGCCAGGTGAGGATGCTGCGCACCTTTGTACACCTTCAGCTTGGTAGCCATCTGGCGGCCCATCTTGGACTTGGGAAGCATACCCTTGACGGCCTGCTCGAGGATGGCCTCGGGGCGGCGCGCGAGCAGTTTCACGAACGACTCTTCGCGCAGACCGCCGGGAAAGCCGGTGTAGCGGCGATACAGCTTCTGGTCCGCTTTGAGTCCTGTGAGCACGATCTTCTCAGCATTGACGATCACGACATGGTCGCCCATGTCGATATAAGGGGTGTAGAGGGGATTCAGCTTGCCGGCAAGGATGTTGGCCGCGTGAGAGGCGAGGCGACCCAGTGTTTTGCCACTGGCGTCTAGGACAAACCACTTGCGCTGAATATTCTTACCGCTCGGAATGGTGGTGGACACGTGTTTACTCCCTGGTTCTGCTGTCTTCAGAGGTCAGCGTAGAGCATGAAGAAAGTGGAGCGATTTGTACCGCAGCTGCTGTAACTTGACGGCTTCGGCAGGCCCTACAACCCCAAGCCTGCTTTCTGGCAGCGCTCCTACGGCGACAGAACCTTAGTTCTCACGCGAAGGGAAGCGCTCAGAGCCCAAATCGGATGCTTGGTGGTAGCTGCTCTTGGGGCCGCGACGAGATCCCTCTGCGCTTCGGGGAGCCACCGCGGCAGAAGAGCTTACGGACGATCCCAGTCAATAGACGCGGGAACACCGTACTGCGCGAGATTCAAGAATAGCCGAGCGGGGTCAGCGCGTCAATGGACGGCTGGACTGCGGCCATTCGGCCTCCGCCGGCCAGCGTCAAGACGGGCTGCAGGGCAGCCGCAGAGGTTCGCCCGAGCTGAATGGAAAGGTGGGTAGAGCGCTCACAGGAGGCGGATCTCCTCGATAGCCCTCTGCGAGCTTTTGCGGCAGAAGAGAGTGAAGACATCGTAGCTGGGACGCGGGAACCAGCCTGCCTCTCCGCCTACGAGGGCTACCAGGCCCGTGATCACATAGAGGATCGTCGCGGGCTCAGCGCTGCAATGTGGGGCGCTGCGGGGTGGGAAGACCTGAAGCGCAGTCCCGGAAGCGGCGGCGATGGCCAGCGCTGAAGCGAGGATCTTCCAGGATGCATTCCTTGAGGTTGCGTTCAGACCGTGGAGGGGAGCGAGGCGAAGGGGAGCCATTTGCATCTTCAGCTTATCGGCCGGCGCAGGAGCAACTTGAGTTCGTAGGCAGACTTCCGTGGGCCACGGTGGTCCAGACGCCCACCTGTCGGGGTACGCAGTGCACGACGCCTGAGGATGTTCCGCTCAGTGTTCCAGCTGGGCCGCGCTCGGGTGTTGACCGATCCTGGTCCTCAGCCGGCGTGGGATACGCCTCGGGGGACGCCGGGTGGTCTCGTGGGTGGCCGATGCGTCCAGACGGTAGAGGATCAGGAGATTGCGTTCCGGATCGTCCATGGCAGGGAATTCGGCGATGCGCTGCAGGTGATAGAGCGGAGCGAGGGCGTCCATCTTGTCATCGTCGACCTGGTTCCAGGCCACATACCAGCCCGGGCGGTATCGTTGCACGCGATCGCCGAGTTCGACGGTGCCAAAGTCGTCGCAGATCGAAGGCAGGCCGGTCATCAGGGAGATGTCGGAGCCGCTGATCGAAAGCAGCAGGCGGCTGTGACTTGGATCTGCGGAGACGATGTCGCGGATTTTCAGGGCGGCGTATAGGAACGTGTATTGCGGGGAACGTACATACGCGAGCGTCTGCTGGGCATCGTGGCAGGCGATCGTCAGCAGGAGTAAGGCCGCGAGGGAAGCGGCGAGGCGTTGTCCCCGGCGCTTGCGTCCGGACGCAGCGAGGGGAGCGAGACACAGGCCGTCCACGACGATGGCGACTACCAGCGTAAGTGGCACCTCGATTACGAGGTAATAGCGCGGCTGCAGGTTGTCGTGGTAGGCGAGAAAGCACATGTAACCCGCGGCCCACAGCAGCAGAGAAGGAAGCAGGGCGTTGCTGCGCAGGCGCTCCCAGGCCAGCAGGGCGGCAAAGGTGCAGACGACGGCCAATGGGTAAAGAAGACTGCCCATCCACAACCCGTCGGAGACGGTATTCGCCAGGACGGAGATTGCGTTCGACGGGGTGATTCCGGTGTAGGCGTTGGCGCTGAAGAGATAGCGATAGTCGCCAAGCAGACGGGGGCGAACCAGCAAGAAAAAGTATGCGCCCCACAGCAGGAAGGCCGAAGAGCAGACTGTGGCGGACGTCCAGAGGAACTCGTGGAGGCGAAAGCCACAGCGCACAAAGAGCAGCCACATCACGGCGGGGAAGAGGAAGAGAGAGGTGGTCTTGGTCAGAACCAACAGTACGAGGAGCACCGCCAGAACAAGCAACGTCACGCTGCGCCGAGGTGAGAAGAGGTGGCGAAGGCCCAAGGCCGAACTGCCGCGCGGGGAATCGAGATAGGAGGTAGTGAGGAGGGCGGCGAGCGTGAGCAGGATCAGGGGAGGCTCGAGGATCGACATGCGGGAGAAGGCGTAGCAGAATGGACTGACTGCGAGCAGCAGGACGGCGATTCCGGGGGCGAGGGTTTCGGAAGCGTGCGTGAGCGAGTTCCAGCGGCGAAGGAGCAGGTAGGAGAGCAGCAGGCACAGGCCGAAGGTGGTCACGGAGAGTGCCCGGGCGGCAGCCAGACTGACCCCGGTGAAGTGGAAGAGCAGGCCCTCCATCAGAGGCCAGACGGGGAGGGCTACGGCGGGATTGAAGTCGCCCGCAACGTACCAGTGTCCCACCTGGTAGTGGCGTATGGCCGCGTCTCCGTACCAGCCTTCATCGGTGTACTTCGACCAGTCCATCCAGGGGGAGCCGTTGGGAAAGTCGGCTCGCAGATGAACGAAGTGCAGGGTAAGGAAGAGGCAACTCGCAACCAGCAGAAGCGCGTTGACGATACGAAAGGACAACCTTACATCTGCTCTCCTCCTCGCAGGCGCCGCGGCAGGGATGGTTGAAAGGTTGGACATTTTCTCAATAACTCTAGCTCACGGCGCGTGCCTCACTTCAAGCGGGCGGGGGCATTGCGGCTCCGATAGTACGCGTTTGTGTCGCAAGGACGGGTCGCAGCTTCCGGCAATTATTCGTATGCCAAGGCATCGATAGGGTCCTTGCTGGCCGCTTTGAAGGCGGGATAGAGCGCGCCGCAGAGGGCGCCCACGAAGGCGATCATCACGGCCTTCCAGACGTAGGGCCCGTTGATCACGAAGTCCAGGGTAGGGAACCGGTTTTGCAGAACTCCGCTCAGCGCGTAGCTGCCGCCTACCCCCAGCAGGATGCCTACGATGGCGAGCAGGCCCGTCTCACGCAGCACAATGCCAACGATGTACAGACGCGAGGCGCCCAGGGACTTGAGAATACCGATCTCTCGCGTGCGCTCCATGACCGCCGTATACATGGATTGGAAGATGACCAGGAACCCGATGACGACCGCGATGCCTATGACTACACGCAAGCCTATGTTGAAGCCGGGCAGCCGGTCGGGAGTCATGAAGGAGAGATATTCGGCGGTGGTCAGGACGTTGTACTGCTCCATCCCCGGGGTCGCCAGAATGGCTTTTCGGACATCATCCTCGTACTTGGGAGGATCCTGTGTAAGCAGATAGAAGGCTGTAGCCTTCCCTTCGGTACCGTTCAGCTCGCCCATCGTCGTGATGGGGATGAATTTGCGTCCGCCTTTGCCATGCTCCACGATGCCGCAAATGCGGAAGGGGTGATGCAGAATATCCAGTGTGTCTCCAATCTTCTTCCCCCTGCCCTCATAATCGTCGACGATAATTTCGAATGGTCCCTGGAAGGGCCCACCTTTCAGGAATACGAAGGGGCGCAGCGCGTTGTAGGAGGCGAAGTCGATGCCGTAGATATTGTCCAGCGAGCTGTTGATCTGGATATTCACAGGCGCGGCCACTTTGACGTGAGGGATCTTCGCGAGCACGTTGGCCACCTTGATCGAAGCTCCCGCAGGGCTCATCCCCATGAAGTTGTTCGTGATGCTTGGACGCACGAACATGTCCATCCCGATACCGTTCTCGCGATCCTTGAAGCCGTTAAGCTTGCCCATCAGGATGGCCGTGATGGAAAGGATCATGACCACCTCCAGTGCGATGGCGAAGATGCTGATCAAGGACCGGAGCGGGCGGTGGACGAGGTTGCCGACGACTAACTTATTCATGTCTCTACCAGTGTATGGGAGAGGAGAGCGGCCCCAGCGACGAGAACCGCGGGAGGCTCGCTGCGTGGGATAATCGCGCAGGAGACGATCTTGTCCGGGGAGCAGACACTACTAGCCAGGGCCGCTCTGGGTTTGATCTGCGCCTGCATCGGCGTTCTCGCTCTCCGGAGCAAGAGCGTCTTGCTGATGGGCCGCGCCGAGTTCGACCGGCTGCTTACCTTGGCGTTCACCCTGAGCCGGCTGGGGATCTTCGTCCTGATCTTCTTCGTCCTGCACCTTGCGCCCCGTGGAGACATCCTCATGTATGCCGGCGAAGCCTCCTCGGCCCGGGCCGGACTGCTGCCCTACGGCGGATTCCTATCCAGCTATGCGCCTCTGCATCCCTACCTCGATGCGGGGCTCATGCAGCTCTGGCATTCACCGCTCTCTTTTGTGCTGCTTGCGATCTGCGCGGAGTGCGTCATGCTTCCTCTGTGGCTGGAGGTGGGGCGAGCCTTCGTGGAGGAGGAGCATCTGCGCACAGCGGCGCTGCTCTACGCGGCCAGCGCGGTCAGTGTCCAATTTGTAACGATAGATGGCCAGAACAATATCTTCGTATCTTTGCTTCTGGTCTTCTCACTCCTTATGCTCTGGCGCTTGCGCGACGCCCGCTCGGGAGTTGCCGCAGGCTTTGCCGTCGCGGGCGTAAAGTTCCTCCCGCTGCTCTACGTTCCCGTGTTTGTCCTGGCTGCGCGCAGGCGGCCACGTTGGGCAACAGGGTTTGCGTTGCCGGTTGCAGTTGTGTACGGGGTCTGCCTTCTCTTGCGTCTTCCAATCCTGCAGCCTCTGCTGCGAGAAGGCGATATGAGGTCTCCGGGAGACTTGCCCTTTCTGGTCGAAGCTGCCGTGGGGGTCGCGATACCTGGCGGCATCTCGAACCTAGTTCTGCTCGCCGCGGTGGGAGCCATACTGGTCCACACACTGAGGCTGTGGCAGAGGACGGGGCGCGAGCAGGGGCTGGAAGTGGTCACGTTCGGGATGGCCGCCCTGACGCTTGCGCTCCTTCTTTTCGCCAAGAAGTCGTGGCCGGCCTACCTGATACTTGCCTGGTTCCCGATCTGCCTCTGCTTGGGGAAGCGTGCGTGGGGAAGTATTCTTCTCTTCGGAGGCTTCAACCTCATTGCGGTCGTCGAGCATAGCTATTGGGCTTCCGTGCTGGGCCAGTACAGCTCGCTCGATGCCCACAGGCTACTGCTGCAGCGCTCTTCGCAGACGGTAGTCTTCTTGGTGTTGCAGTGCGTCTTGCTCGCCTTCTACACCTGGCTTCTGCTGCTTGCCCTGCGCGCCATGCGTCTTCATGCCACGCGCGTGGAGGGTAGCCTTATCAGTCACGCAGCTTCATCCGGCTGAGCCAACAAGGGCTGAGCCACTCCCCATCAGGCACAATATCCAAGTGGACAAGCCTCACACATTGCATACCCTGGACGCCCTCCGCGGGATCGCTGCCATCGCTGTCATGGCCTTCCACTACGCCGGCATCCTAGGCCGCAACCTCTTCCCCCACGGTTATCTCGCGGTCGATTTCTTCTTCATCCTCAGCGGCTTCGTCCTGGCCTTCGCCTACCAGATCCGCCTCGACCGCGGCTGGTCCACCGGCTCCTTCTTCCTCGCCCGCCTCGTCCGCCTCTACCCCCTCTACCTCGCCGGTCTCGCCCTCGGCTTCTCCTTCAGCCTCCTCCAGAGCCACTTCGGCCGTAGCCACCTCTCCCCCTCCAACACCCTCCTCATCCTCCTCGCCAGCCTCCTCTTCCTCCCCGCCTTCGGCCTTCATCAGCAGACCGGCGAAGCCCTCCTGTTCCCCTTCAACCGCCCCGCCTGGTCCCTCTTCTTCGAACTCCTCGCCAACCTCTTCCACGCCCTCCTCCTCCGCCGCCGAAGCCCCCGCTTCCTCGCCCTCACCCTGGCCCTCACCGGCTCCGCCCTCTTCTACTCCTGCCTCC
>CAXTPY010000025.1:0-12427 GCA_964246195.1 uncultured Acidobacteriaceae bacterium
GCCCGGGGATACGTCCTCTGCGGGTCCTCCACCTCCTGCGCCACCGTCGAAGCGTTGTCCCATCCCATGTAGTTCCACATCGCCACCGACACCGCCCCGGCCAGATCCATCCCGCCAGGAGCACCCATGCTCGCGACCGTGGTT
Source organism: uncultured Acidobacteriaceae bacterium (assembly GCA_964246195.1). Taxonomy (GTDB): domain Bacteria; phylum Acidobacteriota; class Terriglobia; order Terriglobales; family Acidobacteriaceae; genus Edaphobacter. The sequence continues at coordinate 145 of CAXTPY010000025.1, forward strand.
TGCCCAGCAAAATACCGCATCGCACCAGCGAAAAGCAGCACGCAAAACGGCGCCAGAAGCACCGCAAACAGCGCCTCCGAACCCTCCCCCACCGCGGAAGCTCCCCGCAAATTCCACAAAGCACAGGCCAGAACCACCGCCAGCGACCACATCGTTCCCCGCTCGCCCGCCACCCAACCCGGCTCCAGCCGCCCCAGGTAAGCCCCGAAGATCACCGGATAAATCGCCATGTCGAAGACACTGGCCGCCAGCGAAAGCCACGCCTCCTGAAAACCCCAGAACCTCCCCAAAGCCCTCCGAACCCAGACATAATATCCTCCCTCGTCCGGCAGAGCCGCCGCTAACTCCCCTACCATCAACGATGTAGGCAAGCTCCACAACACCGGCACAAGCAGCAGCAGAAGCAAGGCCCCGCCATAGCCAGCCTTGCCCAGAATGTCCTCCAGCCCATACGGCCCACCCGAGACCATGAAGTACGTAGCCGCCACTAAAGGCAGCATTTTCAATCTCTTACCCGCTCCCCCCGATACCTGGCGCACGCTTCGCTCCGTCCCCGCCTGCGCGGAAAAGTCCGCAACATCACCGCAGAATAGAGCAAATTCGTGGCATCTCGCGCGGCAAATTCGTCCACCCAAGCTATATAATCGCCAAAGTTCCTGATACAAGGTCCGGAGAGTTGGCCGAGTGGCTGAAGGCGGCGGTTTGCTAAACCGTTATAGGACCAAAAGTTCTATCGGGGGTTCGAATCCCCCACTCTCCGCCACAAACCTCACCAGGTAAACGTCTCATTATCTTCAACATAGCCTGTTCCCTCGGGAAAACTAACCTCCACCCACTGCAACGCGCCGCGCTCGGCAACGGGCTTTCCATTCCTCTGCACGCGCAGCCGCAGATCGTTCACACGCAGCCGCAGCCGGGCATGCGAGCCAGCCATTCCGCTCAGTTTCAAGATCAGCGACCGCCCTTCCAGCCTCTGATCGAGCACCTTCATCTGCCGCGTCGTAGCACCCGGCCGCGGAAGCTCCGCGGGAATCATCACCTCCACCGGGGGGAGCGGAAGAAGCAACTCACCCGCGACCCACTTGGCGCCAGGGAGCGTGCTCTTCAGCTTCACCCCTTGCGAAGCCTTCACGACGAGCTCCATCCCTCGCCTGGTGAACTCCAGATCTGTTTGTCCCTCGCCCAAGGGTAGCCTGCGCACGGCAGCATGGTCCCAATCCGCCGGAAGCTGCGGTGCAACCGAGATCGCTCCCGCAGCCGCATCCCACGATATCCCGAACAGCCCGCGCAGCGCCGGCGTGATCACCATGGCCGACGACCAGAGCTGATGCGAGGTGCTGCGTCCCAGCGGACGGAAAAATTCGCCCGAAAGCAACTCCGTCACGTCGCCAAGATCCTCCGTAAACGTCAGGTTCGCGTTCTGCATCAGGTGCGCGTAGGCGGAGAGCGTACGCCCGGCCCTGTACTCGGCCAGCGAGGTCCATCCCGTGTAGAGCGGCCATACCGTGCCCTGGTGGTAGCTGATCGGATCGTAAAACGGGCTCGTCGGGGTGAGGTCCCGCGTGCCCCAATCGGTCGAAAATTCGCTCGAGGCCCAGCGCGTCAGCATGGGTCCTGCGCGTTCCAGGCGATAGGTTCCATCCCACCACGCCACCGAAGGAAAGATCGTGGCACTGTCGTCTGTGCTGCCGTCGGCGTTGCGGCTGAAGGCGTAATTTTCTACTTTGGGCAGGTAGTACTCCTTCTCGATCTGCTTCGCGATGTGAGCGGCGCGAGCCTCGGCCGCAGCGGCCAGATCAGGATGGTCCGTCGCCGCGGCAAGCTTCGAGAACGCTGTGCTCGCCTGCTGGTCCAGAGACGCCAGGTAGATCTCCTGGTGCGGCATTCCCGGCGGCCAGCTCTCCACCCAACCCGAACCCTGGGTGTTCTCATAGATTCCATCACCGTCGGAGTCGTGCGAGGTCTCGTACTCCCAGGCCTTCGCCAGGGCCTTCCAGTTCTTCTGCACGAAACTCGTGTCGCCGCTGATCTGCGCATAGTCCTGCATCTCCATCAGCAGCAGAGGCGTTGCGTCCGCGGAGGCCCACGGATAATCGAGGCGCTTCCAATCGACCAGATCGGCGGCCTGCGACCATTCATGGATGATCTTGCCGTCGCTGCCCTGACGCTTCAAGAGAAACTCGATCTCATCCCGTGAGAGCTTCAGATCGCCATAGCTATTCACCGCGTAGAGCGTCCATAGCGCGTCCCGCCCGAAGAACCATCCAAATCCGGGCCGCGCGGAATCTCCCGAGCCGACAAATCCAGCCACCAGCGCGGTCTCGCTGTGCGATGGCACGGTCTCCACCCGGAGTTGATCGATCGCCACCTCACCCCAGCGAAAAGCCTCGTCGAACTTCGCATCCGGCGTCTCGATCGACGTATGCTGCGCCAGAAAGTTCTTGTAGTAACTCCGGTTGTCCTCGAACGATTGCCGCAGGTTTAGGTCCTGCGCCATCAGCAGAGAATGCAGGTTGCTCTTGGTCGCGGTCGCCTGTGTCTCGGCCGTCGCGAGCAGCAGCGGGTAGACCTTCCCCGCATCCTGCTTGGGGTCGAAGTGCAGCACGAACTGTAGAGGATAGGTCTTGGCGCGCTCCTGATACGGGGCCAGTATCCCCGGCTCGGCGCCCGGCATCGCCAGCGCCGAAGCATGATCGGGGAAGTTCAGATGCAACATGTAAAATCCGCTCTTGCCCGACGTAGGAACCCACTCCGGCGAAGGAACATCGTCCGATGGCGCCGGCCAGATGGCCTTCATCTCAGGGAGAAAGCTGAACGTCAGGTCCATCGCCCGCACTGCTTCGATCTGGTAGTACGCGGCGACTCCGGATCCGTCCGCGGGATGATCCGGAGCGAAGAGCACCTCGCGGATGGTGAAGTTGGCGTGGGCGAACGTGATCGTGGTGTGGTCCGGCTGCACGTCGATGCTGGCCGCATACTGGTTGACATCGATGGGGACCGCGTAATCCTGCATTCGCGCCGTGATCCGCATCTCCCGGAAGAGCTTCCAAGGAAAGATCCAGGCCTCGAAGACACCATCCTGCTGGCCCAGCAGCGCTCCCCGCGGCCCCACCACGGAGAAGGGCTTGGTCGGATTCGTATCGCGCACGATCGAGAGCGTCTCGCCCTCCTGGGCGCGAAAGGCCTTTGCCGCAGGCAGCGCCGGCAAAGCGGGGTGGTTATCTTGCGCGGGCAGCGACAGGCTCAGCGACAAGGGCCACAACGAAAGCACACCGGCAAGTACGATCAGTTTCATAGCGCTCTCCCTCGTTCCGCGGACGCGCAAAGCCGCTATCCGCCGGAGCGCCAGTTTCGCATACCTTGCGCTCGGCTGCCGCCCATGCCTTGCCAGACGCCCTGAAACTCCTGAAGCCGTTCACTCCTCGCGCACGCTGCCAACCCACCGCGCGCGGCGTCGACGAAGCCGCCTAAGCAAATACCAGGCACTGCGGCTTCGAGATCGCATAGCTGCCGCGGGCCGCCGTGGCCTGCGACAGCGCGCCGGTCCGGACATCTCGTGCCAGTACTGAGATGTTGTTCGATTCCTGATTCGCAACCAGGAGCCAGCGCCCGCTCGGGTCGAGCGCGAGGTGTCGCGGAACCTCGCCTCCACATGGCGTTCGAGCAAGAAACGTGAGCCTTCCATCCTCCGGCGCAACGGCGAAGGTCGCAATTATGTTGTCGAAGCGGTCCGCGGCGTAGGCGAACCTGGCGTGTCGATCCAGGACGATATCGCACCCGGTAGTCTTTCCCTCGAAGCGCGGGGCCCTGAGCTCCAGCGTCTGCAGCGTCTGCAGCGTGCCGCGCTCCTTGTCCCAGCCGAGCAGCTCCACCGTCGAAGCCATCTCCGTCACGCAGTAAGCCCATCTCCCGCTGGGATGGAATAGCAGAGCTCGCGGTCCCGCTCCGGCGGCCGATCTCCACGCCGGCCACTGCGTCCGCCGGAGCTGTGCCGTTGCCGCATCCAGAGCATACGTCGAGATCTCATCCAGGCCAAGATCGTTCACCAGTACAAACCGGTTGTCGGGCGAGACCGTCACCCGATGCACATGAGGGGAGCTCTGCCGGCTCGCGTCCGGCCCATGCCCGCTGTGCTGGAAGAAGGACGCTGCTGGACGGAGCACGCCTTCCGCATCCGCCCGAAACGAAGCCACACTGCCGCCGGCGTAGTTGGCTGCGAAGACACATCGCCCCGTGCGATCGGTCGCCACATGGCAGGTCCCGGCGCCCAGCGACGGCACCTCATTCAGCCTGGTCAAGCTCGCGCGCTTGCGATCGAAGGCGTAGCCCGACACCGCTCCGCTCTCCTGCCCCTGGTACCGTGAGACCTCGTTCGCCACGAAGACGGTTCGCCCACCGGGAGCAAGCACCAGGAAGGTCGGGTTGTCTGCCTGCGCAGCCAGGGCGCGTTGCCTCAGCTCTCCAGAACGCGAGTCGAAGGTGTAAGTGTAGATGCCCTCGCTGCCCGACCCCGTCTGCGTTCCTACCAGAAGCAACTCTGCACGCGGTGTCTGCGGCGCCTCTGCCACTCCGGACGACCGGAGGAAGGATAACGCCGCGGAACCGTAAAGAAACTCTCTCCGTGTGATCTGACCCATTCGCTCGATTCTCGCCACCAGTGTCCCTCTTGAAGCAGCGCTCCGTTACCGTTGCCGGCGCCAGCTTTCAAAGATACAAGCCCTTACGACCGGCTGCGCAAGGTGGCCCGCAAGGAGAGGACCGTCGCAGCAACGGCCTTCATAAAACCGGCCGCCCCGCCAGAAACGTCTGCATCACCTCGGCCTCGCGCGAGAGCACGGTGAAGTTCGCGGGCATGCCTGCATGTACGCCTCCCCAACTCTCGCCAAGACCCATCAGCAGAGAGGGGTTGCGCGAAGCCGCCGCCACGGCCGTCTGCAGGCTGGCCCCGGTGAACTCGACGAGGTTGCGGACAGCCCGGTCGAGCGTCAGTACGCTTCCCGCCAGCGCACCGCCCGAGCTGCAGCGTCCGTTGCGGACCTCGACCTGCATCTCTCCCAGCCTGTAGGTCCCATCCGGCATCCCTGTCGCGCTGATCCCGTCCGTGACGAGCAGGAGCCTCCTCTCGCCCTTCGCCTTCAGCAGAAGCCGCACCAACATGGGATCGACGTGAATGCCGTCGCAGATCAGCTCGGCGAAGAGCTCAGCCCGATCCATCACCAACGCCGCCAGTCCAGGATCCCGATGATCGATCCTACGCATCGCGTTGAAGGTGTGGGTCGCGGAACAGGCTCCCGCATCGAGCGCCGCCTGCGCCTCCTCCACGGTCGCATCACTATGCCCGAGGCTGCAACGCACGCCCAGACCGGTTGCATACGCGATCAGCTCCGTCGCACCGGGCAGCTCAGGAGCGATCGTCAGCAAGCGGATCTGGCCCTCTGAAGCCTGCCAGAAGCGGTCGAAGCGCTCTAGGGACGGCACCTCCAAAAGCGAGTCCACATGCACCCCGCGCCTGGCATGCGACAGGAACGGCCCCTCCAGATGAATACCCAACGGAACTGCCCCCGCGGGCGCCTGCATCTGCCTTCGCCGTATCTCCCTGCCCAGGCCGGCGAGCGCGCGCAGCGTCTCTTCACCGCTCGACGTAACCGTGGTAGGGAAGTAAGCGCCTACGCCCCGCGTCGCAAGAAACGCTCCAATGGCATCGAGCGCATCGCGGCTGGCCTCCATCACGTCGTGTCCCGCGGAGCCGTGTATATGGACATCGATATAGGCCGGCGCCAGCGTCGCCCCCGCGAACCGGTGCGTAGCCACGGCCTGCACGTGCTCCTCTGCCAGCAGGCTCGTGATGCTGGTGATCTGTCCGTCTTCCATGCCGACGAGGGGATACTCCAGGACCTCCTCACCATCGAATAGCCGGCGCGCCGCGACTGTCGTGATCATTCCCGCTCTCTCCGGCTTCGCTATTCTCCCGGGCAGCCTTAGACTCACACGCGGACAAATTGCAAGCCGCCATCATGGCATCCTCCGCCTGCGGCATGAATCAAACAGCGCTGCAGCGAGCCCACGCTCTGTGCCTCGGCCCGAGTCGTTCCGTACGCCCTACAGTCTAACCCCGCCTCCTTCCCGTCGCCGACATCCAACGCTGCCAAAGGCCTGCGCGGAGAGTGGCCGCCAGACGTCCGGCTTTGCTCCCAAGGGTCCACTGAGATAGCCTGAAGGAAGCGCAAGCTGGGTACGCCTACCTTGCGCAGGAGTTCCGCAAGCATGACATTTCGCTCTACCGTCTTCCTCTTGTTGTTCGTCTCGTTCGTCCCCTTGCGGATTCCGGCACTTGCTCAAACGGCCCAGCTTCCGGACGCGCCCAGCACCACCACCGCGGCTCGCTCACCCGTCGTCCCCACCGGCCCCACCGCCATCCTCGACACCTCCATGGGTCGGCTTACCTGCAAGCTCTACAGCCAGCAGGCACCCGCAACCGTGGCGAACTTCATCGGCCTGGCCCAGGGCACCAAGGAGTGGACCGATCCCACGACGCTGCAGAAGGTCAAGAACAAACCGTTTTACAACGGAACCACCTTCCACCGGGTCATCCCGAACTTCATGATCCAAGGCGGCGACCGCGCCGGCGACGGGACCGGAGATCCCGGCTACTTTTTCCAGGATGAGATCGACCCAGACCTTACCTTCGACGTTGCAGGCCGTCTTGCCATGGCCAATGCCGGCCCCGGTCCGAGCGGAGGCGGCACCAACGGAAGCCAGTTCTTCATCACGGAGCAACCCGTCCCCGAGCTCGACGGCAAACATACCATCTTCGGCCAGTGCGACTCGCATTCTGTGCTTCTGGTCGCCTCCATCGCGCGCGTGGAGCGCAACGCGAACGATAAACCCGATACTCCCGTGGTCATCGAGCGCGTCACGATTGTGCCGGACGGCCAGCCTCTGCCTCCCCCACCCGCGCCGCAACCCGCAGCCTCGTCACTGCCCCCTCCAGCCGCGTCCAAGTAGCCTGACGTGACTTCCCCTCGCGGAGGTCACAAGCCTGAACCACAACCAAGGAGAACCAACGAATGCCCACCAAACCCGGCACCTACGCAACGTTCAAAACCAATCAGGGCACAGTCGTCTGCGAGCTCTTCGAAAAAGATGCTCCCGAAACGGTGGCAAATTTTATCGGTCTCGCCGAAGGCAGCAAAGAATGGAACAGCCGCAGCAAGAAGGGCCCCAAGCTCTACGATGGCACCATTTTTCATCGAGTCATACCGAACTTCATGGTCCAGGGAGGCGATCCGGAAGGCACCGGCATGGGCGGTCCAGGTTACAAATTCGCGGACGAGACGAAGGGCTCGAAGCATGGGTTTCAACAACCCGGCAAGCTGGCTATGGCGAACTCCGGCCCGAATACCAACGGCAGCCAATTCTTCATCACTACCGCCGATACCAGCTGGCTGACCGGCAAGCACACCATCTTTGGCGAAGTCGTCGAAGGCTATGACGTCGTAGAGAAGATCAGCAAGCTCAACCGCGACGGCATGGATCGCCCCAAGACGCCGGTCGTCCTCGAATCCGTCACCATCGAACGCATCTAGGAGCTACGTCGCCGTTGGTTTAGCGTTGGCTTCGCTTTTTTCTTGTCATTCTCGAAGGGAATCTGCGTCCGCGGGCTCTACACCATCAGGCGGATTGCTATCAACCCTCGGCGTACGCAAAGACGAAACCGGCCCGCTCACTCGTGCGGGCCGGTCGGCCTTCAATGCGTCTCTTGCCTCCACTCAGGCAACACCGATCACCGTGCAAAGCTCCTTCACGGAATCCGCGCTCTTCTGGAGCGCCGCCTGCTCCTCCGGAGTCAGCTTGATCTCGATGATCTGCTCCAGTCCCTTCGCGCCCAGCTTGCAAGGAACGCCCACGTAGAGCCCCGAGATGCCGTACTCTCCCTGAAGATACGCAGCGCAGGGCAGGATCTTCTTCTTGTCTTTCAGAATAGCTTCCACCATCTCCACCGCCGCGGCCGAAGGCGCATAGTAAGCCGAGCCGGTCTTCAGATGTTTCACGATCTCCGCGCCTCCATTGGCCGTTCTCGTCTCCAACTCCTTCAGGCGCTCCGGCGCGATCAGCTCCGTAATCGGAATTCCGGCCATGGTGGAATAGCGTGAGAGCGGCACCATGGTGTCCCCATGTCCTCCGAGGACAAATGCGGTTACATTCTCCACCGAGACCTTCAGCTCCTCCGCAATGAAGGTACGGAAGCGCGCCGAATCAAGCACACCCGCCATTCCGATCACGCGTTCCCGGGGAAAGCCGGCCATCTTGAAGGCCGTCTGCGCCATGGCGTCCAGCGGATTCGACACGACGATGATGATCGTGCTAGGCGAGGCTGCCACCACCTTCGATACCACCTCGCTCATGATCTTATGGTTCGTATTCAGCAGATCGTCCCGGCTCATCCCGGGCTTGCGCGCGATACCCGCCGTAATCACCACCACATCCGAGTTCGCCGTATCGGCGTAGTCGTTTGTCCCCACGATGTTGCAGTCCCGCCTCTCGATCGGCATCGCCTGCAACAGGTCCAGCGCCTTGCCCTGGGGCACGCCTTCCATCACATCCAGCAACACCACATCGGCCAGTTCCTTTGCCGCAATCCAATGTGCTGCCGTGGCGCCCACATTGCCCGCACCAACGATCGTTACCTTCTTCCGCATCGCTTCCACTCCCTCGCTCGAATCCACAATCAGGCTGTTACTGCATGTTTTCGATCATACGGCTGGCAAACTCGCTGGTCTTCGCCTTCGTCGCGCCGGGCATCTGCCGCTCGAAGTCGTACGTCACGAACTTCTGCTGAATCGTCTTCTCCATCGAACTCTCGATCAGCCGCGCGGCCTCCGTCCAGCCGAGAAAATCGAACAGCATCACGCCCGACAGAATCACCGATCCAGGATTGATCACGTCCTTGTCGGCGTACTTCGGCGCGGTACCGTGCGTTGCTTCAAAGACGGCAAACCCGTCTCCGATGTTCGCTCCAGGCGCAATCCCGAGACCGCCTACCTGGGCCGCCGCAGCATCCGAGATATAGTCTCCGTTCAGGTTGGTCGTAGCGAGCACACTGTAATCCGCCGGCCGGATGATGATCTGCTGAAAGATCGAATCCGCGATCCGGTCATTCACCAGAATCTTCTTCTTCCACTTACCTCCGCCATGCGACTCCCCTATCGAGGCGATAACCTGCTTCACCTCCGCAATCACCTCGTCGCCAAACTCCTTCGGAGCGAATTCGATACCGGGCTCGATCATCGCCGCGTTCTGCTCGGGCGTCAGTCCGGCGTTCTGCTCTACATTGCCTAGGATCCAGCTCTCCCGCTCCGTCACCACCTGGTCGCGAAACTCGTCCACCGCAACCTCGTACCCCCACTCGCGAAATGCGCCCTCGGTGAATTTCTGGATATTGCCTTTATGCACCAGCGTCACGGTCTTCCGCGCATTCTTGATCGCGTATTCGATCGCCGCGCGCGCCAGGCGCTTCGACCCAGTGACCGAGATGGGCTTCACCCCAACGCCCGAGTCCAGGCGGATCTTCTTCTTCCCACCCTTGAGCATCTCGTCGTTCACAAAAGAGATGAACTTGGCTGCCTCCGGAGTGCCTTCGCGAAATTCTATGCCGGCATAAATGTCTTCTGTATTCTCCCGAAAGATCACCACATCCAGCAGCTCTGGATGCTTCACCGGGCTGGGTACGCCAGCGTAATACTTCACCGGCCGAATGCACTGGTAGAGGTCCATCAGTTGACGCAGCGCTACATTCAAGCTGCGGATTCCCCCACCCACAGGCGTCGTCAAAGGTCCCTTGATCGAGACGCGGAAATCCAGCGTAGCCTTCACTGTATCTTCCGGAAGCCAATCCTGGCTCTTGCGATAACTCTTCTCACCCGCCAGAACCTCGAACCACTTCACCGATCGCTTGCCGCCATACGCCTTCTGTACGGCAGCGTCGAAGACGCGCTGTGATGCCTTCCAGATATCCCTGCCTGTCCCATCGCCTTCGATAAAAGGAATGATGGGATGGTCCGGCACAACATAAGCGCTATTGACGTATTGGATAGGCTGCCCATCGGCCGGCACGCTAAGTCCGTTGTAAGTCGATTGCATGTGGTGAAAAGCTCCTTTTACAGTTTTCTCTGGACTTAGCGACACTCCACATTCGCCAGGGCAACCTCTCGAACGCTCGATCCCCTACCGATCATATCCAATTCGCCGAGACAACACTCACCAGCGCATCCGCTCCCCGCCTCAGTAAGCAATCCCAATCCAGTACCACATCCCAATCCAAAAGTTGCAGTCCCATATTCGCCTTTTCTACGCCTTCCGTCCCGTTTTGGTGCTAGAATCCGCTACAGACGCACCACACGAGGAGATCCACCCAGTGGCAGACGACCGCAATAAAGCTATAGAAACCGCCCTCTCGCAGCTCGAAAAGCAGTTTGGCAAGGGCTCCATCATGCGGCTCGGCGCCAAGGAAGCCATCGTCCCCATCTCCGTCATCTCCACTGGCTCCATCTCCTTCGACGCCGCCCTCGGCGTAGGCGGCGTCCCCCGCGGCCGCGTCATCGAGATCTTCGGCCCCGAGTCCTCCGGCAAGACCACCATCACTCTCCAGATCATCGCCGAGGCCCAGAAGGCCGGCGGCCTCGCCGCCTTCGTCGACGCCGAGCACGCCCTCGACCCCGCCTACGCCAACAAGCTCGGCGTCGACACCGACAACCTCCTCGTCTCCCAGCCCGACTACGGCGAGCAGGCCCTCGAAATCGTCGAGGCGCTCGTCAAATCCGGCGCCATCGACGTCCTGGTCGTCGACTCCGTTGCCGCCCTCGTCCCCAAGGCCGAACTCGACGGCGAGATGGGCGACTCCCACATGGGGCTGCAGGCCCGCCTCATGTCCCAGGCGCTGCGCAAGCTCACCGGCACCGTCTCCAAATCCCGCACCTGCCTCATCTTCATCAACCAGATCCGCGACAAGATCGGCGTCATGTTCGGCAACCCAGAGACCACCACTGGAGGCAAGGCCCTCAAGTTCTACTCCTCCATGCGCATCGACATCCGCCGCATCGGAGCGGTCAAGGAAGGCGACGTCGTGGTCGGCTCCCGCACCAAGGTCAAGATCGTCAAGAACAAGGTCGCCGCCCCCTTCCGCGACGCCGAGTTCGACATCCTCTACGGCGAAGGCATCTCCCGCGAAGGCGACGTCCTCGACCTCGCCGTCACCCACTCCATCGTCGACAAGTCCGGAGCCTGGTACTCCTACCAAGGCGAACGCATCGGCCAGGGCCGCGAAAACGTCCGCAACTTCCTCAAGGAAAATCGCGACATCTTCACCCGCATCGACACCGAACTGCGTAAGAAGCTCGGCATCGGCGGAGCCTCCTCCGCGCCTATCCCCGAGGCTCCCGCCCATGGGGCCGCGCACGCGATTGAAGTGGTCAAGCCCACCGCGCGGCGTGCCTGAAGCTACTTTCCAGGAGCTCCTGGAGAGCTTCTGAACCTCCGCTTGGACCCGCAGCCTCTGCCTGCCGCCGCGCATAGGGCTGTTGCGCAAACCTGTGCGGCTATGACTATTCAGGCTCCAACGCATCTAACTAACCGGATGCGGGACACCTTCCCGCGAGGTCAAGTTATGAAACGTTGGAATCAAGTATGGCTCTACGCTGCCGCCGTCGTTCTCTGCGCGAGCAGCTTCGCAGGCGCCCAGACCGTCAAGGTAAACTGGCGCGTCAAAGCCCCTTTCGGCGACTACAAAACCTTCGCCCTTGCCAAGAATCAGCAGGACGATTTCTTTACCCAATTCGTGCCCAAGTACGTTACAAGCGCCCTCGAATCCAAGGGCCTGAATCCAGCCGCCGGCTCCCAGCAGCCTGACGTGAAGGTCGCTTACCACTTCAAGACCCAGGATGTCGTCGACGCCACCACCACCAGCGACGGCTTCGGCTGGGGCATGGGCGGCATGGGCATGGGTATGGGCGACGGCATGGCCACCACCCGGGAGCAGCCACGCACCATCGGCATCCTCACCATTGACCTCGTCGATACCCGCACCAATCAAGTTGTCTGGCGCGGCCAGGCTACCGAGGACAGCGTAGCCGGCAACCAGAAGGGTGACGAGAAGCAGGTCTGGAAATCTGTAGGCAAGATGTTCGACCACTTCCCGCCCAAGCCCGCCAAGAAGGGCTAGCCTTCACCTCCCACCTTCAGCTTAGGGGGGAAGGGGCCCCAAGCCCCCCAGCAGTATTACCTCCGG
>CAXTPY010000025.1:12437-17941 GCA_964246195.1 uncultured Acidobacteriaceae bacterium
CCCCCCCCAACACGGCATCCCCTCACCCCCCCCCGTCCCCCTCCGGCGCCTGGCCCCCCCGCCCCCCGAAGCTGTCTTCCAGCCGGATATGCCGGAGCAACCGGATACGCCGGAGCTTCAACAGGCCGTAGACTGACACCATGCGTTATCTCCTCGCGCTCCTGGCGTGCGCCGGCATCTTCGTCAGCGTGCTCGCCCTCCGCGTCCACAACCAGGCCCCCGGCGACGCCCCTCCCTGCGCGGTCACGGAGCGCTTCGACTGCGGGGCCGTCAACCACTCCCGCTTCGCCGTCTTCCCTCCGCGTACCTTCGACGAAGATCCCGCCTCCCATCGACTCCACCTCCCCATCGCCGACATGGGCATCTTCGCCTACAGCCTCATGGCCCTCGCCGCGCTCTCCGGCCGCCTCTGGCTGCTCTTCGAACTCGCCCAGATCGGCTTCTTCTTTGCCGCCTTCCTCACCTATCTCGAAGCCTACGTCCTCCAGAAGTGGTGCATCTACTGCCTCTGGTCGCAGGCCATCGTCGCCTCCATCCTCCTGCTCACTTCGGCTACACTCCTCTGGCGCTGGACCCAACGCCGCAACCGCCCTCTCTCCGCCTAGCTGGCAGCTCTCCCCGCCAACACCGAGGAACACCGCATGTGGCCCAAGCTCATCGCTCAACTCTTCGACCTGATGCCCCACATCAACCGCCTTGTCCCCATGGCGGAGAAGTACTTCTCCTCGAAGAGCACCTCCGAAAAAGCCGTTGAAACCGCCCTGGCGCAGATGGGCACAGGCATCCGCAGCGACCTCGGCCAGCTCCAGGCCCACTCCGCGCAGCTCGCCGCCATCCAGGAGCAGGTCCGCCTCACCCAGCTCGCCATGGAGCAGCGGGAGCACCGCGTCGAACTCCTCTCCCGCCAGGTCACCACCCTCACCACCTGGGTCCGCGCCAGCGCCGCCCTCACGCTCCTTCTCCTGCTCGCGCTCCTCGCCATCAGCCTGCGCGCCCACCGATAGAACCCCGCCAAGACCCTGCCTGGACACGGTCATCTCTGCCCCAGCGACGCGGTTGTAGCGCCCAGCGGAGCTAAAGACTCTCCAGCTATCGCCAAGCGAAACAAGACAACGTCTACCCTGCCCAGTAGAACTGCCGAACGGTAGCTTATCTCCGGGTCTCCAGCAGCTGCGCGAGAAAGTCGGTCGCCCGGGGATCGCTCGATTGCCCCAGCCAGAAGACGGCCTGCCTGCGGACCTCCGGATCGCTGCTCGTCTTCGCCACCTGGATCAGCTCCGTCGCCGCGTCGTTCCCGGGAAGACGCGAGAGCGCGAAGACGGCCGATCTGCGGATCTCTTCCTTCGGGTCCTTCTCTGCCGATGCGCGAAGGTCTGCGGCGATCTGTTTGCCTCCGATGTTCGCCATCCAGAACTGAGCCTGGCCGCGCACCTCTGGCGAAGGATCGTTCCTGGCCATCCCAATCAGCGTGTCCACAGCCTCCGGTTCGTGGCTGAGTGTCAGGTCGAAGGCCACCTTGTCACGAAGATGAGGGTCGCCGTCATGCGCCAGTCGCTGGACGATCGAAAGACCTTCGCGCCCACGCTGGCTCGCCAGCCAGAACGCCGCCTTCTCCCGGATGAAGGCGCTTGTACCCGCAGAAGTAAGCTCTCCAAGAGCCGGTGTAGCGGCCGGCGAGCGATGCAAAGAGATATAGAACACGGCATCCTCTCGAAGTCTCTCCGGCCCGGCAGACCGCGCCATCGCCTGAAGCACATGAAGGCTGTCCTCAGGAGAGATGTTGGTCAGCCAGGTGAAGCCGAGCCCGCCGGCGTCGAGCTTGCGGTCGGGACTCTCGAGACGCAGCTTCTCTATCCGCCCGTCCGCGATGCGCATGAGGATGTTCACACGGTCGAAGGTAGCGTCGTTCCAGCCGGAGTAGCTGGCGCTGTGGTCGCCGCCTTCGAGGAAGCTGACGCTGCCGGGGTTGCCGCCGGCATGAAACTCGGATGCGACCGGCACCGCATAGCCGACCCAGGAGGGCGCGGAGCTCTTCTCCTGCTGCGTGAGCTCAGCAGCCAGCCCCCGGCCTACCGCCGTCGCCGCGAACTGGGCATGCACGACGGTCGGTTGCTGCGCCCGGACCTGCCAACAAAGAAGCGCCGCGACGAAAGCAAGACTGAGAGACAGGGAACGCATGGCGACTCCTTTGTGGTGCGTCATTTGAGAAGTTCGAGCATGTACTCGGTGGCTGCCTTATCGTCCATCAGCGCAAGCTGCGAGACGATGGAACGCTTGAGCTCCAGATTGTTCTCGCTGCGGGCCAGTTTCACCATGCGAGGAGCATCGTTCGAGACGAAGAACGCAGAGATGACCGCGTGCTTTACATGCATGTCCTGCGTCGTGCGGTAGAGCTCGGCGAGCGTGTCGTTCGCGCGTCTCCCCTCGAAGACACCGGAGGCCTGGATCGCATCGATCTGGATCACCGGCCCCATCTTGCCATTCACGGCGTCCCGCAAGATCGAGGCTGCCTCCGGCGCTCCGCTCAGCGTCAAGGCGAAGAGCGCGTGCTTCTTTACGTCGGCCGGCTGATTGCCGCTCAGCATCTCCCGCAAGATCGGCATGGCGCGCGCAGGGTCCTGGTGGGCCAGTGAGTTCAGGGCGAGCATCTTCAGGTCGTCATCGGATGCCGGTCCCGCGGCGCTCTTCGAGACGCCGGACGAAGCCGAGCCTCCCGCGCCGCCATCCGAATCGATCGAAAGCGCCCCACAATCCGCATTCCATGTGCTCACCGGGAACCTGTCGCGCAACGCCTGGCACGATGCCGCGGCATCCGCCGGGTGCGAGATCTTCACCAGCGTGTAAGCCTTCCAGTAGAGCGCCGCGTCGACGCGTTTGCCTCCCTTCACCGCGATAACCCGGTCGAAGGCGCGGATTGCATCGGGCCAGCGCTGCTCATTCAGGGCTCGTGTGCCGGCAGCGTATGCGCCCTCCTCGGAGGCTTCGGACGGGGATGCGGAGACCGGCGCTTCAGCAGCCGGAGCCGAATGGCTGGCAGCCAGCGGAAGCAGAAGAGCGGAGGTGAAAGTAAGGCAAAGCAGCTTCTTCATAACATGTGTCCTCATTCAGGCGATCGTGTACTGGCGGCATCGTTTTGCCGCAGGATGCGAACGTCGAGCAGCAGGCCCTTGGTGTTCCACTCCAGACGAAGCTCCCACCCGTTGTCATTCGACCTCGGCTCATGGTCGATGTTTGTCAAAACCCGGCCCAACCTATCGAGCACCGCGGCTGTGCCGAGATCGCCCTCCTGCCGCGCCGCGCGGACGTACACGGCATTCTTCAGAAGCAACTCGTGGGCCTCTTCCCGAGTGCCCTCGTCCAGCCGCCCGGAGGCGTGATTGACCGCGATCAACAGGCGTTCGGCGCTATCTAGTTGTTCTGCGATCTCCAGCCTTCGCTGTGCGGTCTCCCGTCTAACAGGCGCAGCCGTCAACGGCCCCGAGCCGCCGAGCGCCACAGGCGCAGCATCTTCCCTCACAACATGCCGAGGCTGGAACGTCGCAAAGACGATCGCGGCCACCGCCGAACACGCAAGCACCGTCACCCACAGGAAGCGGCGCGGCAGACCGAACCCCCGCCGCTGTCTCGCAGCCGGCGCAGGAAGTGACCCACGCAGCCGCTCCCACTGGAGATCGAGATTGGCTCCAGGCACCGGGTCCGCCGAGAAGACACGCAGTGTCTCTGCAATCGATGCGGAGAGTCCGGCGCACTCCGCGCACTCCTCCAGATGGTGGCCGATCTCCGCTTCCATCCCGCTCTCGCGCAGATGAAATTCGATCAACGACTGCTCTGAAACATGCGCGAGCGGTCTCATCGCATTCCTCCTGCGAGCAGAGCCAACGACTGCCTAAGCTTCCCGACCGCGCGAAATACCGCCTGCTTGACCGAGTTCGTTGGCACGTGGAGCGCCTCCGCGATCTCCGCCAACGGAAGATCCTCCATGTGCCTCAGCGTGAAGGCAGTTCGCTCCATCGGTGTGAGCGCCGCCATGGCAGCCTCCCGCAAAGTCGCCGCTTGCGCCGCGAAGACCAGCTGCTCCGGTCCGGCCGCTCCATCGCGCACCTGTACCGCGCCTTCACGAGCCGATGCTGTATCCGCGATCCGGGGCCCTGCGTGCGTCACATCGCGGTTGCGGCGCTCTACCAGATTGATCGAAGTATTCATAGCGATTCGTATGATCCAGGTCGAGAAGCTGGAGTCCTGCTTGAACGTCGAGAGCTTGTTGTAGGCCCGCAGAAACGCCTCCTGCGCCGCCTCCTCCGCATCGGATTCATTGCCCGTGACGCGAAACGCGACGCGGAACACCGAGCGGAAGTGCCGATCCATCAGCACGCGATACTCCTCCCGTTCTCCCCCCAGAATGCGCTCGATCACCTCTGCCTCTGTCTCTTCCATTCGCACGATTAGACAAGCAATCCCGGAGGCGGTTAGGTCGCGAAACTTCATTTCGTGTTTTATCCGCCTAAGTACGCCGAGCGTAAGCTGGACCCTCATGAAAATTGCGGGAGAGGTCCTGCCGAAGGTAGCGTAGACGGAGAAGGGTGCATGGAGATTCGAGCTCCATGCACCCCTGCACGCCTATAACGGTCGCGAGGACGCAGTCCCCTCAACTCCTCTGCAGACCGCCCCGCCTGCTAGAATTCAGCCATAAGAAGGAGAAGGATGCGATGTCTACTTCCGTTCTAATCCCTATTACCCAGTACCTTAACACGGCCTATCATCCCGATCGAGAGTACGTAGATGGCGAAGCTCTGGAGCGCAATGTGGGGAAGTGGGAGCACTCTAGGGTTCAGGCACTTCTCACAATCTGGTTCGGCCAGCATGAGCAGGAATGGAACGTCCAGACTGCTACCGAATGGCGAACCCAGGTTTCGAGCACGAGAGTGCGAATTCCAGATATCCTGCTCGTGCGAACGGGTGCTCAGCCGGAGGTCTTGACTCATGCGCCGCTGCTTGTGGTCGAGATTCTCTCACCCGACGATAGCTATTCGGACACGCAGCAACGCGCACAAGACTACCTCCTGATGGGCGTAGAGACGATCTGGATCATTGACCCGGGCACACGCACGGCCCGGGTCTGCTCCGGCCGCACGTGGACACAGGCGACCCGGCTGGATGTCGCCAAAACACCGATCTTCGTGGAAATCGACACCCTCTTCGCATCCCTGGATGGAGCAAAAGAGTAGCCCGGCCGGCAAGCTCCGTGGCCGCTAATTTATTGAAGTCATGACTCAGGACACTAGGAACCTGTCCAACCCATCCATAGGCACTCTCCCCCGCCAGCGTTGATGGTGCCATCGATAGCGCACAGGCCTGGTCTTTATGCGAGCCTGCACCACCCTCCGGTAGAATCGAACCCGTGACCGCACACGCTTGCCCTCTCCTCTCAGGCCGCCTCACGCTGGCCGCACTCCTGCTCGCACTGAACGCGGCGCTCTCCTCCCCTGCGCAAACCGCGTCCCAGC
>CAXTPY010000026.1:0-17910 GCA_964246195.1 uncultured Acidobacteriaceae bacterium
GGCGCAGGGGGACCTGTGGTTTGGGGGAAGGACGCGGAATCCGTGGAACAGGCGGCAGGGTTCGAGTGGGAGTTCGGCGGGGAGCGCGAGCGCGACGGCGGCGGGGTGTGTGGGATTTGCGATCGGGACGGAGACACTGGGGTCGATCAGTTCGCCCAGCACGCGGAACGGAACGACGGGGCTGCGGCCTTCCTTCGGGCTGGTGCCGCGGACGGGGGCGATGGCGCTGAGCTGGACGATGGACAAGATTGGGCCGATCTGCCGGGCGGTGGAGGACTGCGCGCTGGTGCTGAGCGCGATCTATGGACAGGATGGGCACGACCTTTCCGTGCAGCCGGCGGCGTTCAACTGGGATGCTGAGTTCGACTGGAAGACGCTGCGTGTGGGCTACATCGAGAGCGCGTTCAAGACGCAGCCGGCAACTGAGGTGAAGGCGCCGGATGCGGGCGCCGGCGCGCCAGAGATGGAGGCGTTCAAGAAGAAGCAGCAGCGCGCGAAGGAAGGGGCGGCGCGTCAGGAGTACGACCTGAAGTACTCGCAGAGGGCGCTTGAGACGCTGCGCAATATGGGGGTGAAGCTGCTGCCGGTGGAGATGCCGAAGTTCCCGTTTCGCGATATCGTGCCTGTGCTCGAGGCGGAGGGTGCGGCGGCCTTCGACGACCTGACGCGGAGCGGGCGGGACAAGCTGCTGACCGGGCAGGAGCCGTTCGACTGGCCGAATGCATTTCGGATCGCGAGGTTTTATTCGGCGGTGGATTACGTGCAGGCGATGCGCGCGCGGACGCTGGCGATTGGGAAGATGGCGGAGCTGTTCGCGACGGTGGATGTGATCGTGACGCCTTCGAGCGGGGTGCAATTGGCGGCGACGAACCTGACGGGGCAGCCGGCGGTAATTGTCCCGAACGGGCTGCGGGGGGATGCGGCTCCGAAGGGGCCGTCGGATGAGGATGGAGCGCTTGAGAACTACGGCGGCCCGGGCACGCCGGCGTCGCTAACGTTTCTGGGAGGGCTGTATACGGAGGCGCGGCTGGCGGCGTTCGCGCGCGCGTACCAGGAGGCTACGGGGTTTCACCTGGTGCATCCGCGTCTGGGGTAAGGGCTGGGCCGCTTGGGACGGCTGCAAGCGCACTTCGGAACTGCGGGGTAACTCTGTTGCGCGAACGTGTTGCCGGGCGGCGTTCACGCAGGTTGAAGGACCACTTCGGGATTGCTTCCTTCGGGATGCCTCGGCTGCGTCAGCATCGAAAACCATGCCAGCCTACCGCCCCGCTTGGTACGGCTTCCGCTCGACCGAGCCGGTTCGCTTCCGGGCGCTTGAACTCTTCCACGCCCACGCCAGGCTCACGCCGACCTGGCACGCCAACCCGGCGAAGAATCTAGCTGTATACCTTCCGCCAATCTGATCTAAGAACGTTTCCAGAGACCTCAAGTTGGGGCGTCCATAGTGGAGTTGAAGGCAAGGGCGAAAATCCGTGGCCTCCCCACTCCGCCGTGCGTTAAGCCGCAAAGCCGCACGGCTCCGGTCGAAATGGCAAGTTTTGGACAGATCTACGGGAGCAATCCATACACCACCAGCGCGTTGGCACCTGCCACAAAGACCTTGCCTCCGCCCACGACCGGAGACGAGAACTTCATGGGAGGTGGTCCTGCGTCGCGTCCATTCCCCGCCTGCGCGCTGCTGTATAGCTCGGTGGCGAGGTTGGCGGCGTCGAATGCATACAAGGTTGCCGCGGCGCCATTGTTCCCCAACGCCCACACGATAGCGTTCGATCCACCGTTGGACGAGATCGTAGGAGCCCCGCCTCCATTTGCGCCGCCGCCGGCGAAGTTGACCGCGGTGCTCGAGACCGGCGTGGTTCCAAGGTGCCCCGCGGTAGCCGTTCCTCCTGGAAAAAACTCGTAAGCCCCCATCGGTTGACCGTCGCTGCCCACGAACAGCGTCCCTCCCGTCGCGGTCTGCAGCCAAGCGAAGTTGTTGAAGAGGAGGCCTGGGGCCGCGAAGTCTTGCACGTCCCCATTCTTGCCGTCCACTCCGTTCGAACCTGTATCGAATCGCCCCAGGTTGGCCTGGTTCAGCAGGTACACGCGCCCGATCTTATCCGCGATCACCGCGAGGTCGGGCGCTACGGTGGAGGCTCCGTCATGAAACAGCAAGGCGTTCGTTACTCCCACATCCAGATCCGCGTTGCTCAGCGCCTGCTGGTTGCTGGGGACAAAGTAGTCGAGCGCCGTGAGGGCGGCTCCGCCTCCGTTCGGCGAGGCTATCCGAATCGCCGCATCCGCCAGGTCCATCCCCCCAGTGTTCGCATCGAACGTGCCATTGCCGCCGACGAAGAAGACATTCCCCTTCCCATCCGCGGAGGGGCCGCCTATTCCCATCCATATCCCTCCCTGGTTGCCATTCGGCGTGTTGTTGTAGACCGCCACCTGGTGCGACACCTGCGCTGCGTCATACCCGAGCAGCCATCCGTGGTACGGACGTATATCGCAGTGCGAAGCCCACGCGATCCAGACCGTGCCGTTGTCCAGCAAGAGCGCCGCGCGTTCGTTCTCCTGCAGTGTGGCGAAGCTGACCACACCGCCCTGCGCGCTGTCTCCCGTGCCCGGAACCGTGGCGGCGATCACCGTCGGGCCGCCGAACTTCTCAGCTCCATCCGCGAGGTTCAGGGCGTGCAATCTCTGATAGAAGCTCGTGCTTCCATTCGCCACCAGCTTTGTCTTCGAGATGACGTACAGCGTGCCACTCATGCGATCGATGACCGGCGTGCCGATGATCCCAGCCTCGGGAGACGGGTTGCCGCAGCCATAGTCGGTCTGCGCCACAGGCAGCTCTCCGATTCCGACCAACTGCTCCTGCCACAGGTATCCTTGCGCGGGATTGTTGCCATCCGCATCGAAGGCATAGACACTTCCGTGCGAGGTGGAGGCGAAGACGACATTGTGCAGCAAGCCGTCGGCCATCCTGTATTGGCCCACATACAACGGCTGCGCATAGAGTTCCCCGTCCACGGGAAGACTTCGCAGCTTGCCGAAGCTAGTGCTATTCACATTCGCGGCCGTCAACTGCGTCTCTCTCTGCTGCGCTCCCGTCCTCGCGTTGTCGTTGTGATACGTCAGCACGTCTCCCGGATACGAGACGGCAGCAGCCCAGCTAGCGGGCGCAGCCGCCAATCCAGGCTGGAACGGCGCGTCCGCTGCAGCCAGCGCAAAGATGGCCGCCGCACCGTTCAAGGGATGCTGCACGATACTCCGCGTGGCCGCGACCGTATCCGTCGGCGTGATGCCCGCATAGCTCGCAGAGGCGAACAGCGCGCCGCAGGCACCGAACGCTCCATTCGAGTTCACGCACGCCGCCAGCGAGTTGGCCAACGAGTTCAGCTCCGCCGCAGGCACAGCACCGCCTCCCGCAGGAGTCGTCGAGTAGATCGTTCCCGTGGATAGATTCGCCAGGGTAGCCGCGTTGGCGAATCCGTTCGTCATACCACTCACATCTCCGGCCGGTGCTCCTATCGCCGATGCCGCACCGATATAGGGAGCCAGCGACAGCACCGCGGCCACGGTGGTCGCCTCATTGAGGGTTACGAAGCTCGACCCGCTCAGGCCGCTGCAAGGTCCGAGAGCGGCCAGCAGCGCGATAGAGTGATTCGAGCCTCCACCCGCGTCGCCCCCCGAGGCCAGCGCATAGACCAGGTCTCCACCGCCGCAGGCAAGCCCACCCGAGACGGAAAATCCGCCCGCGCCATTGGTCACAACATAGCCGGGCGCAGGGAGCAGGGACCGTCCCGCAGAACCGTACCCGCTCGTACCCGCCGCATACAGATAGACCTTCGACCCCACGATCGGCTGCTGTCCTCCCTGGACGGTCCCACGCAGCCGCGCCGCACCCGTCGTCGATCCGGGCAGACCAGCCACTCCGCACCCCATCAATCCGGCAGCATAGACTAGAAGCATCGAAGCTATACTTGCGACATAACCTGCTCTCGATCCGAACGACCGCATTCCCGCCCGCCTTCTTGTTCCTTTGCACATCCAACACCAAAACTGTCATGAAGCCAGCACTGAAATTCGGTCAATATCTTTCATGTTGACTCTATCGAAGTTGGATGCTGCAAGTCCGTGTCTTTGTGAACGTCTCTTAATTCGATAACCGCACTTCTGTGCGACTTTCGATTGCGAGGCGCCGTCGCGCTCCGCTACACTGCTCGCGCAGGCTGGAGGCGAGTCGACGATGAAGATCCACGAATATCAGGCGAAAGAGATCCTCCGCAAGTACGGCGTACACGTCCCAGCGGGCGAGATGGCCACCACCCTGGAGCAGGCCGACACCGCAGCGAAGTCCCTCTTCTCCGCCGGTAACGCCGCGGTAGTGGTGAAGGCGCAGATCCACGCCGGAGGCCGGGGCAAGGGAGGGGGGGTGAAGGTAGTGAAGACCCTGGACGACGCGGCCGCGCGCTCCAAAGACATCCTCGGCATGACCCTGATCACGCACCAGACCGGTCCGCAGGGCCAAAGGGTTCAGCGCCTGCTCATCGAGGAGGGCTCTGCAATCGATCGCGAGCTCTACCTTGGCATCGTTCTCGACCGCGCCTCCGCCAAGATCGTCTTCATGGCCTCCCAATCCGGCGGCATGGAGATCGAAGAGGTCGCGCACTCCACCCCTGAGCTCATCTACAAGGAATACATCGACCCGGCCGTAGGCTTCCAGCCCTTCCAGGCCCGCAAGCTGGCCTTCAAACTTGGGCTTGCCTCCACCCAGATCAATCCCGCTATAGCCTTCATGATGGGCCTCTACCGCGCGTTTATCGACACCGACTCCACCTTGATGGAGATCAACCCCTTCATCACCACCAAGGACGGCAAGCTGCTTGCGCTCGACTGCAAGATCAATTTCGACGACAACGCCCTCTTCCGCCACAAGGATCTGAAGGAACTCCGCGACCTCGCCGAAGAAGATCCCCTGGAGGTGGAAGCCAGCAAGTACGCCCTGAACTACATTCGGCTCGACGGCAACATCGCTTGCATGGTCAACGGCGCGGGCCTGGCCATGGCCACCATGGACATCATCCAGTATGCGGGCGGCTCAGCGGCCAACTTCCTCGACGTGGGCGGGGGCGCCAACCAGCAGCAGATCGAAAACGCCTTCGAGATCCTGCTCTCCGACCCCAACGTCAAGGCTATCTTCATCAACATCTTCGGCGGCATCCTCCGCGTGGACACCTTGGCGAATGGCGTCGTCGCCGCCGCTCGCAAGCTGCGCGTCAAGCTCCCCATCATCCTCCGGCTCGAAGGCACCAACGTGGAAGAAGGCCGCCAGATCCTCCAGGACTCCGGGCTGAACTTTCAGGTAGGCAGCACTATGAAAGAAGCCGCGGACCTTGCCGTCGCTGCTGCCCAAGGCACCAAGTGAATTTCGTCTTAGACCTATTTACGCCGGAAACCTGGGATGCTTTCAGGAATCATGGCGCTGATGTAACAGGTTTTGCCGCTGGTCACCGCTCCAGAGCTCGTAATTTAGTGCGTCCCGGCGACGTATTTGTTTGTTACTTAGTACGCCTCTCTCGATGGTGCGGCCTTCTGGAGGCGACTAGCGAAATGTACGAAGACTCTACACCGATTTTCCGGGCAGAGAGTGATCCTTGGACCACACGATTCGGGGTTAGGCCCATCGTCTTATTAGATCCAGATAAGGCGATTCCGATCCGACTACCCGAGATCTGGTCCGGTTTCAGCCGCACAAAGCCGCTGGACCCGAACTCGCATACTTGGCCAGTAAAGGCTGTTTTGCAATCATCACTTGTAAAACTCAGTACGGCGGATGGACAATTCTTGCAAAGCGCACTGAAACGCCAGGAGGTGGATCAGGTCACGTACCCTCTCTCCGATCGGGAGCGAAAGCTGGTTGGGAAATCTGCGGATACAGTTAATTCCCCGGGCAGGGTGGTGAGTGTAGTCGTCCCAGAATCCAGCGAGCCCGAACCTCACCCCAGCGAGCCGGTCCATGTCCTGGAGGAGTCCAGAGAATCAATCAAGAAGCAAGCTTTATTGGTGGAGATCGGTGCAATGATGGGATTTGATATCTGGGTTCCGCGATCTGATCAGGCCCGAATTGAGAGGGAACTCTCAACAGAGGCACGCGATGCAATCTTGCGAGAACTGCCGCTCAATTTTGATCGAGTCACGTTTAAAACGGTCGAGAATATAGATGTCCTGTGGCTTAAGAAGCGGACACTTGTGCGAGCCTTCGAAGTGGAGCATACAACCGCAATCTATTCCGGATTGCTTCGTATGGCAGACCTATTAGCTCTTCAGCCAAATATCGATATTAAGTTACACATCGTAGCTCCCGAGCATCGACGCGATAAAGTCTTGGACGAGATTCAGCGACCAGTTTTCGCGCTGTTAGATAAGGGCCCGCTCGCTAATAGTTGCACTTTTCTTTCCTACGATGCACTAGAGGAGTTGCGGCGTCAGGACCATTTAGCGCATATGAGCGATTCGGTTCTCGAAGAGTACGAAGAGGCAGCCCCAGACTTGGAAAGAACATAAGGAGCTAGGAAGATATGAGCGTATTGGTCGACAAGAACACGCGCCTCATCGTTCAGGGCATCACAGGACGCGAGGGCACCTTCCACGCCAAAGGCTGCGCGGAGTACGGCACGAAGGTAGTTGGGGGGGTGACGCCCGGTAAGGGCGGTACCACGCACGAAGGCTGGCCGGTCTTCAACACCGTCGAAGAGGCGGTGAAGGAGACCGGGGCCAACGTCACCGTCATCTTCGTTCCGCCCCCCTTTGCCGCCGACGGCATCCTCGAAGCCACGGCTTCTGAGATCCCACTCGTCATCTGCATCACCGAAGGCATCCCCACGCTCGACATGGTCAAGGTCTGGGAGGTGGTTCGGAACTCCCGCTCCCGTCTCGTAGGCCCCAACTGCCCGGGCGTCATCTCTCCCGGCAAGGCCAAGGTCGGCATCATGCCGGGCCGCATCCACAAGGAAGGAAGCGTAGGCATCGTCTCCCGTTCGGGCACCCTCACCTACGAGGCTGTGTATCAGCTAACGACTCGCGGCATCGGGCAATCCACGGCGATCGGCATCGGCGGCGACCCCATCATCGGCACCAACCATATCGACGCCCTCCGCCTCCTCAACGACGACCCGGAGACCGAAGCCATCATCATGATCGGCGAGATCGGAGGCTCCGCCGAAGAGAAGGCCGCCCAGTTCATCCGGGAGCACGTCAAGAAGCCCGTAGTAGGCTTTATCGCCGGCCAGACTGCGCCTCCGGGACGTCGCATGGGCCACGCGGGAGCCATCATCTCCGGAGGCGAAGGCACCGCGGAAGAGAAGATGAAGGCCATGACCGCGGCCGGCATCCATGTCGTCAAGTCCCCCGCCGAGATAGGCGAAACCATGGCCCGCGTCCTCGGCAAGGCCTGAATCTTCGTCGGGCGCCTACGTTAGCACTTCCACTGGAGCCCCACCATTCGGCAGGTCGCGCCTCCGAAGTGACGCGGGCGGTCGAGTCATCGCCGCTGCGAGCGATACAGCAGCCCGGCCGCGAGAAAGACCAGCGCAACCATGAAGCCTAACTCCGCGCGCGCCCAGGAACGGTAGTGCAGGCTCACCAGCCCGTCCATTACCCAGGCTGCACAACCCGCGAACCATACCCAGGCCATCTTTCGCATAGCCTTTAGACGCTATCGATCGGCCGGCGACCGGGCCTCACCCTGGCCGGCTATCTGCCATAGCCTGCCCTCGGCATCCATCCAGGGACCCATCGGGCTGTCTTTCCTGCCGTCGGAGGCGAAGCGCAACACATGGCCGTCGAGATCGGTTACCTGTATCTCCAGCGAACCCCATGGGAAGTTCGTAGGGCCTTGGCGAATGCGCGCTCCGCTCCGCTGCAGCTCCGCAAACAGCTGTTCGACATCGTTTAGCCCGATCCACAGCCACGTGCCCGCGTGACCCTGCTCGCCCTCCGAAAGCATCAGCGAACACCGGCCGCGCGAGACAGAGGCAAAGCCCTGTACCCGCCAGTCGGTCCTGAAGCCAAGCGGTCCGGTGTAATAGCCCAGACTCTTGTCTAGGTCATCGACTCGCAAGATCGGGGTTGCGTGGGCCAGATCGGCCAGCGATTCGCTGCCTGCAACTTGAGTGGGCATCCATTCCTCCACCTTGCACAAACCAGAACCAGATTTCAACTTTCGTCAGCCTCCCGTTACACTGGGAGAGCTGCCCAAGCGCAAGCGCGCTGTATCCAAGCGCAGCCAGGAGACCTACGTTGTCACAACGCACCTTCAGCATCGTCAAACCGGACGCCGTCCGCAAAGGCGACACCGCCGCTATTCTAGCCGAGATCGAGAAAGCCGGCTTCAAGATCGTCGCGATCAAGCGCGCCTCCATCTCGAAGGTCCAGGCGGAAGGCTTCTACCACGTCCACGCCGCCCGCCCCTTCTTCGGCGAACTGACGCAGTTCATGTCTTCCGGGCCCATCTTCCCCATGGTCCTCGAGAAGGATAACGCCATCGCCGACCTACGCAAGCTCATGGGAGCGACCAATCCCGCGCAGGCCGAGGAGGGTACGATTCGCAAGAGATTCGCCTCCTCCATCAGCGAAAACGCTATTCACGGTTCGGACGCGGAGGACACCGCCGCCTTCGAGATCGGCTACTTCTTCGCCGGCTGCGAACTTCAATAGACCGACACCAAAGCGTCGAGAGTAGCTTGTACTCCACGCCAAGAGGGGAAGCAGCGTTCCCGCCGCTGTGTGGGGACAGCTTTGCGTCTCACTCTCCCGTTTGAAGCTCGGAAGTTCCCACCAGGAACGCAAGACCATGTTCCTGGTCGTTTCTAGGCCAAGGGGCAGACGGCTTGCTGCCTCCTCTGCGGATAGCCAAGCGCAACGCTGAAGACCATTCCCGGGGGCACGTCCAGAGGCCCTCCACTTTGTGTCTCCGACCTGGGTCTTCCGTCCAGCGTGGCGCAAAGTGCTGCTTCAGCATCAAGATACGTCTCTCGACAAGCTCGTAGCTGGCTGCCGCCAAGGCGACCGACAACATCGTTTCCGCCAGGAACCGGTGTAGCCCGGTACCGAACACGGGATACCGGCTCGCAAGATACATCAAACCGAAGTGGTAAACATAAATTCCGTAACTCCACACTCCCAGCCGCCTGAGCACCTTCCAGCCCAACGGAGCGAAGTACTTGGGTGCGAGCACGCAGCATAGGAGAAGGCACGCAAGTCCTAGATCGCATAGGCTATAACCGGCCAACATCATTCGCGTGCGATAGTAGGTGGGGCCGTAAAGCACCCACGGAAGGGCGAGCAGCAAGGCTCCCACCGGCGCGATGAGGGGTAGTAGACGCCTGGTGCGTTCTCGAAGAACCTCATCGGACAGCAACAAAGCGCAGATCGCGCCCAGCATCAAGCCATCCATCCTGCAGAATGTGCCGCGATACATCGTCTCCGGAGACACGCTCGCCCGGAACAACATGAGGCGAATCATCGGCGCGGTAGCGACGCAAACTCCCGCGATCCAGAACAAGCCCCGGCGGCTCACCAGAAGCACAACCGCTGGCCACACCAGGTAGAACTGCTCTTCCACGGCCAGCGACCAGAAGTGCCCCACAAAGGCGACCTTGGGCATGTGCAGCAAGCCGGTCCAGTTGCTGAGATAGATCCAGTAGAAGAGCCTGTCATGCGCCGGCGGCCCGGGAAGGCCGGAGAAGATCCGAGGCAGAATCACCAAATAGAGCAGTAACGCAAGGTAATAGACGGGAAAGATACGGAGCAGACGCTTGCCATAAAACGATCGAAAGTAGTTCAGGGAAGTCTTGCTGGAAAGCAGTCCCCCGGTAATCAGAAATCCTGAAAGAACAAAGAAGAGATCTACGCCACACCAACCCGCAGAGGCAAAACCGAACATTCGCCGGGGAAGGTCTTCAGCTCCGTGCATCATCAGCACCAGGGCCACGGCTACCGTGCGAAGCCCGTCGAGTGCGGGCAGGTGTTCCTTGGATGTACTCTGACGAAAGCCCGGGTTCATTCTCTGCGCGTATGGCTCTGCTGCGCTTAGCGTCATACTCTCACAGGAAGCCGCTCACCGCAACTAGTTGCACCCAGGCGAAGAAATTTTCCGAGGGATGGACCGATGGCAGTAGCTGAAGATCTCATCCAAATCGCCGTGCAAGAGAACACCCTGCGCCTTAGCACTCTAGACGCCGATGCCGCATGGCATCTCGGATCCCTCGCGCGCATCTTGGCAGTGGAGCGTAAACACAAGATAGTCATAGACATCCGCTCTTTCGGACGGCCACACCAACAGCTTTTCTTCGGGGCAACACCGGGCACCATACCCGACAACGGCCGCTGGGTGCGCCGGAAGAGCAATGTGGTCGCGCGTCTTCACCGGAGCTCCTACGCCATAGGGCTGGGCCTGATCGCCTCCGGTCGGACCTTTCGCGAGCGCTACACCCTCCCTGACGCTGACTACGCCGCTCACGGCGGAAGCTTTCCTCTGCATGTCGCGGGGGCGGGGATCGTCGGAGCGCTAACCGTCAGTGGCCTGGCACAACGAGACGACCACAACCTGACCGTGGAGGCTCTTTGCCTGCATCTGCAACTCGATCCCGCCGCGCTCAGCCTGAAGGATTAAGCAAGAGGCGCACCGCTAGCCCCCAAACACAAAAAAAGCGGCCCCTCTTTCGGAGGGGCCAATCTGCCTTGGTTCTCTCTGGTTAGGAGAGGGTTTCACCGGCCGCGCTCTAGGTCGCTGTTCCGGCAAACTTGCGGGCGGGGCGAAAATCATCCACCGCCCTGATTCTGTTCGCTACTGATTGCTCGGCGGGGCGCTCGTGCCCGTCGTCTGATTGGAACTCCCGCTCCCTGTATTGGAATTGGAGGCGGTGGTCGAGTTCATCGTAGCGAGACTGTTGTGTAGAAGAGTGACGCGAACGCCATTCACGATGTCCTTATCTCCCTCGGTAGCCTTCACCTTGCCAAGGCCTGACTTGTAGATTCGGTACACAGGAACCTGATGCTCCGTAACGAGATACCGCTCCGCAGCGTCCGCCATCTGCTGCGAGGCCTGCACTCCGGATTTGCTATATCCTTGAATCTCCACGATATAGCCCTTCTCACCGTTCAACTTCGTCGCAAGCTCGTCCAGGTCGGATTTCGCCTTAGGCCCAAGGGTGGTGTGGCCTGCCGCAAACGAAACCTCAGTGCTGCTGACCGTCGTATATTGATCTAGATTGCCGACTGTCGTATTCAGAGCCTCAGTCCGGCTGCTCGCCGTACCCGCCAGGGTATTCGCTGAGTTCGCCCGACCGGATGCATCCATGGCGTGCTGGTCCGCGGTATTCGCCGCCGTCATAGCCTTGCTGATGCCCGCCTGCGCTCGTGTATTCACATCCTTGATGTCGTTTGCGTTCTTAGATTGCAGTTGGTCCAACTCGTTTTCGCGATCCTTGATCGGCGTAACTTGGCGATTCACCCACTTCTTACGCGCGAGCGGATTCAGGTGGCCCCAGAAGCCCTCTTTGGACTGGCTCCCTAGCGGCTGCCCAGTGGCATACGTCGCACTGTCATCCGGGTTCATGGTGCTGGTCGACCGGCTAGGCGCAGCCGGGTCCGTTGTCTGCGAAGGTGTAGCGCTCGATTGTGCCAGCGCCGAAACTCCTAAGGTACTTCCTAAAACTAAGGCTGAGAGGTAAAAAGATGATCCAGTGCTCTTCATCGGCCTACACTCCAATCGTTGTGCGATCTACCGCAGCTTCGGCGTCGCACGCAGAAGCTGTTTGCAATCGGCGCGCCAAAGCGAACGTCCCCGTTATCTTGTTGTCATGATTGATTCTTCCCCGCCTGCGCCATTCCTGGCCGTCGCCATGTCTTCGGCATGAACTGGACATTCTTTCGCAGCAGCCGGTAACTTTTGCCTTCTTCAAAGAGCCCACATGGGATTCAGCCAAGATGGCCTCCGCAGTCTCGCAACTCCTGAATCCGCCACGCTGCACACCTTCGAGCTCGTGGAAATGCAACTTGCGTGTGCGTCTCAAGCACGTCCCCGGCCTCCTGGGCACTGTTAGACTGGCTATGCTCTAGCTACCCCCCGAAGGCCGGGCCCCGCATCGCCGAGGCTAGCTGCACGTACCTCTATGCTGAACCGCTCCGCTCACGAGGTCCCCACGACGGCTCTGTCCCCGCACCTTTCCTCAGAAGGGTCGGGAGAGTCGCTCGAGCAGATCCTCGCCCAACTCCCCGATGCGGTGATGTGCATCAATCGCGACTGGCAGATCACCTTCATGAACGCCGAGGCCATGCGCCTCGGCCGCCAGACCGCCGAGAGCTTTCGCCAAGGCACCTTCTGGCAGCAGTACCCCGAGCTCGAAGGCTCTCCTCAAGCCGACTTGTATAGGCACTCCATGGCCACCGGAGAGCCTCTGCACCACGACTATTTCTATCCTCCGTTCGAGATCTGGCTCGACCTCCACGTGCTCCCCATCCGCGACGGCATCGCGCTCCACTACCGCGACATCACCTCCACGAAGCTCGCGGAGGCAGCTCGTGCAGCCATGCAAGCTCAGCTGCAGCAGGTGTTAGAGACCACCACGGACTGCGTCTGCGCTCTGGACCGGAACTGGAACTTCACCTTCCTCAACCGTCGTGGCGAAGCTCTCCTGGGACGCAACGATCTGCTGGGCAAAGATATTTGGCAGGCGTTTCCCGCCACCGAGGAGGATACCGCCTCGTCCATCGTCTACCACCGCGCCATGGACGAGGGCCTTCCAGGTGAGTTCGAAGCCTTCTACGCTGAGCCTCTGAACCGTTGGCTCAACGTCATCTGCCGTCCGAATCCCGAGGGAATGGTCATCTTCTTCCGCGACATCACCCAGGAGCGCCTCGACCGCGAGATGGTCGAGCGGGAGAACACCCTGCTGCTGGAGACTCAGCAGGTGGCCCGCGTCGCCACCTGGGAGATGGACCTGCAGACGGGCCTGCTCACCCACAGCCCTGCGTCTTATCCCGTGCATGGAAGGCCCTTGGCGCTCTTGCGCGATCTCGACGATCTGAGAGCGCTCCTCCATGCGCCGCATCTGCCCCGCCTGAATAGCGCTATCGCTCTCGCCACGCGAACGGACGCCAGCGTCACCGTGGAGTTTCAGACCCGGCGCGAAGACGGAACTCTCACCTGGCTTGAGAGCCGCATCCGCGCGGTCAAGCGGCATGGCCGGCCCACCCACCTGCGCGGCCTGACCATCGACATCAACGCGCGCAAAGCCGCCGACGAGCGTCGTGAAGCCGCCATCCGCCAGCTCGATGGCGCCATGCGCGCCACCTCCGAGGGCGTCCTTCTGATCGATCGCAACTGGACTCTCACCTACCTCAATCCCCGTGCTCAGAACATGATGATTCCTCCCGGCGACTATACTGGGAAAAATTTCTGGGAGGTCTTCCCGGCGGCACGCGGAACCCAGCTCGAACAGAAGCATCGCGCCGCCATGGAGCAGGGAATTGCAGGCAGCTTCGAGAACTTCTATCCCGCGCCATATCATCGCTGGTACACGGTCGAGGTGCGCCCCTCCGAGGACGGAATTGTCGTCTTCTATCGCGACATCACCGTAGAAAAGCAGGCAGCGCGGAAGCTGAGCGAGCAGCAGGCGCTGCTTGCCGAGATCCAGCAGGACGCCCGCATGGCCACTTGGGTGGTCGATCTTGAAACCGATGCGCTGATCTTTCAACGCGGCGCTTTTCCCGTCTTCGGCCGGCCCAACGAAGAGTTGACTACGGTCTCTCAATGGCGTAGCTGCGTCATCGAGCCCGACCACGACACGGTCCTACGCAAGATCGACTCCGCCATACGCAGCGGCAAGACGGTGCGGCACGAGTGGAAGATGCGCACCCCCGACGGGGGCCACGTCTGGGTCCAAAGCCGCTATAAAGCTGTCGTGAAAGAAGGCGTTGCTGTCGAACTCCGCGGCATCACCGTCGACATGACAGCGGAGCACGACGCCAGGGAGCAGCTTGCCGCCGAACGAACCACCCTCGAACACGTCCAGCAGACCGCCCGCGTGGCCTCTTGGGAGCACGACATCGGCGCCGACCGCGTACGCTACACCTCCGGCTCCTATCCCGTCTACGGAAGACCCTTTAGCGAGATTTCGGATCTAGCCGGCTTCATGGACGTCGTCCATCCCGAGGACCGCGAGCGAATCTCTCTAAGCACACAGGCAGCGATGAGCAGCGATCGCATCATGGTCAACGAATTTCGCGCCACCGCCCCGGATGGCTCTACCATCTGGCTCGAAGAGAGGTTTCGCTCCGTCCGCGAGGGGGGCGAAGCCGTCAGTCTACGCGGCATGACGATCGATATCAGCGAACGCAAGCGCAACGAGGAAGCTCTCCGGCGCAGCGAAGAGCGCTATCGCATCCTCTCGGAGCTCAACCCGCAGGCCATGTGGATGGGCTCCCCGCAAGGAGACGTGACCTGGGCCAATCAGCACTTCTTGGATTACACCGGAATGACGCTCGACGATCTCGGACGTTGGCCTGACGCCTTCGATGCTGAGGACCGCGGCTCGGCGCTCGCTGCCTGGTCGCATTCCGTACAGACCGGAGAGAACTATGAGGTCGAAGCGCGCATGGTGCGCAGCGCCGACAAGAGTTCGCGCTGGTGGTGGGTGCGCGCCCAGCCGATGCGCGATGCGGACGGCAAGATCCTAAACTGGCTCGGCGTCGCCATGGACATTCACGACCGCAGAGGCTTCGCCCAGGCCTTGCTGCTCAAGCAGGAGGAGACCGAAAGGCAGAGGGCGGAGCTTGAGACCGTTTACGCCACCGCGCCTATCGGCCTGGCCCTCTTCGACCCGGTCGAGTTCCGCTACCTGCGCCTCAACCAGAGGCAGGCGGAGTTCTTCGGCCTTGAGCCCAGCGAGATCCTGGGCCAGACGGTGACCGATCTGGCCCCCATTCCCGGGCTGCTGGAACTCTTCGAACAGGTTCGCGAAGGCACGCCGGTCGTCAACCATCTCCTCGAAGGCGAGTTGGTGACCGGGCCGGGACATCGTTATTGGACCGTCAACTACTTTCCCGTCCTCGATGGCGAGGGCAAGATTCAGGCCATCAGCGCCGCGTCGCTTGAGATTACACCCCAGAAACGAGCGGAAAACGCGCTTATCCAAAGCGAGAAGCTGGCTGCCGTCGGACGTCTCGCCACCTCCATCTCGCATGAGATCAACAACCCGCTCGAAGCCATCACCAACCTTCTCTACCTCATTGCCAACTCCGAGCTGACCGACGATGCCCGGCTCTATCTCAGCATGGCGCAGTCCGAACTGGCGCGCGTCTGCCAGATCGCCACCCAGACGTTGCGCTTCCATCGCCAGTCCGTCGGCCCCACCAACGTCTCCGGCAAGGACCTGGTCGCGGCCGTGCTCAATCTCTACCAGGGACGGCTCGCCAACTCCGGTATTCGCGTGGAGACCCTCTACGCGAGCGACCAGAAGATATTGTGTTTTGAAAATGACATTCGCCAGGTGCTCAATAACCTGATCGCCAACGCGATCGACGCCATGCGCAAGGGCGGCAGACTGGTGGTCCGCACGCACGACAGCATCGACTTCGCGCCAGGCCAGTCACAACCCCGCTATGGCATCAGGATCACCATCGCCGACACCGGGCACGGGATGCCTCCTGAAGTGATGGAGAGGATCTTCGAAGCCTTTTACACCACCAAGGACCTCAACGGAACCGGCTTGGGAATGTGGATCTCGGAAGGAATCGTCAAGCGGCACCATGGCAGGCTCTCGGTTCGTAGCTCTGTGGACGATGCCTGCCACGGCACGATCTTCACCTTGTTTCTACCCGCTCAGGACAGGGTCGAAGCGGCCACCTAAGGAGGCGGGTCGGTCTTTCCCTGGAGAACGGGCAGCAAAACGTCAGGCAGTGACCGGCGCAGGCTGCGGCTCTTGGGTCCTACTTAGCGAGACTGCGGCGGGCGCCGTGGGCTTCTTCGCTGCCGGCTGCTCGGCCTTCTTCGATGGAGCCAGGATGGCGTGCAGCGTGGTGCCCTCCATGCGCGGCATGAACTCCACCAGGCCTGCGTCGCCGATATCCATGATCAAGCGATTGATGATCTTGTAACCAAGGTCGCGATGGGCCATCTGCCGACCCTTGAAGCGCAGCGATGCCTTCACCTTGTCGCCTTCGCCGAGGAACCGGACCGCCTGGTTCTTCTTGGTCTGGTAATCGTGCTCGTCCACCGTAACCGAGAACTTCACTTCCTTGATGACGATCACCTTCTGCTTCTTGCGCGCGGCCCGGTCGCTCTTGTCCTTTTCATACAGGAACTTACCGTAGTCCTGAATCTTGCAGACCGGAGGAGTCGCATTTGGAGAGATTTCGACCAGGTCGAGCGAGCGTTCACGCGCCATCTTCAGAGCTTCGAACGGTGGCATCACGCCTAGCTGCTCGCCGTTCTCGTCGATCACGCGGATCTCGCGTGCGCGGATGCGTTCGTTGGTGCGGATAAAAGACTTCGCGGAACGTTTGTCAATTGGTGGAATAGGTCGCCTCCACAGCAGAGATTTGCTCCGCCATGCTCTGAGTTTGGATGTTGTGCGCGGCTTCCAATCTGATGCCACCACGCATCGCGAAGTATACCATCTCGTTGCCCCTTGCTCCCCGCGGCTCGCCTGCATGCCGCTCAGACTCCGGGCCAGGGGATGGCCAGCGGATGGCCAGCGGATGCCCCGCCACCTCTGCTGAACACAGGTGTGAGATGATTCTCACGTCAGTGCCGGACCCCAGGCCTTCCGGCGGAGAGGAACTAGATGAAACGAAGGATCTTGCTGGTAGATGATGATGTAGCCGTGCTGCTGACCATGAAGGCCGTCCTTGAAATCAGCGGCTTCGACGTCGATACCGCCGCCTCCGCGCGCGACGGCAAAGCGAGGCTCCGCAAAGGCGAGTACCACATGATCATCACCGACCTGCGCATGGAGAGCGAGGCTGCCGGCGCCGAGGTCATCCAGGAGGCCCGCGCCGCCAAGTATCACCCCGCCGTCGCGCTGCTCACCGCCTTCCCCGTCGAGGAAGACGCCTGGCAGGAGATGGGCGCCGACAAGATGTTGGTCAAGCCCATGCACACACGCATCCTGCTGAGGCAGATCGAGCAACTCTTCGCCAGCCACGAGGCCAAACTCGCCAAGCTGCTCAAGTCCTCGAGCAACGGCGCCCCCACCCTCACTCCGGCCAAGAAGTCCACCCGCGCCAGATCCGCCCCTGCAGCCAAGATCACACCCACCCAATCCACACCGAAGAGAGCCGCGGTTGCGAAGGCGAAGGAGACCGAATCCGGCTCCTCCCTGGCAAAAAAGATCACCGCGAAGAAGGCGCTGGCCGAGAAGTCCTGACGCACCCTACGCCTGCGTGTGCGACTTGATGTACTCCCGCAGCTCCAGGTTGATGTCCAGAGCCTTCTGCACCCCGCCATCGAGCATCCGCATCCACTCGAGCGCAGGATCCTTCATCTCCACCGTGCTCAGCAGGAAGCTGGTCTGCACGACGATCTCAAGCGCATTGCTCAGGTCATGCGCCAGCTTGCGCAGCTCGAGCGCCGCATCCGCTGGAATACTCTCTCCCGGTGCAGGTGGTCGCATCTCTTTGGCATCGTTCATGGTCGGCCTGTGTGGAATCGTCTTCTCTCCTCGAACGGCAGCGTCTACGAGAGACCTCGTCCAGAGGAGTCTACAGCAGCCTGTCAACCCCTAGCGCCGCATTGACACGCGCCCCCACCTTTGCGAGACTAAGAGTTCGCGGCTGGCGTAGCGGGTTCGCTCCCCCTCCAGACGTGCCGAAGTGGCGGAATTGGCAGACGCGCATGGTTCAGGTCCATGTACTCGCAAGGGTGTG
>CAXTPY010000027.1:0-17807 GCA_964246195.1 uncultured Acidobacteriaceae bacterium
GGGGGGGGCGGGGGGGCACCATGGGCGGCCGCTCGCCAGAGATGCGCGTGACCGTCGCCGGCGTGGAACTCCGCTCCCCCGTCATCGCCGCGAGCGGCACCTTCGGTTATGGGCTCGAGTTCGAGGACATCCTGTCGCTCGACCGTATTGGAGCCTTCGTCACCAAAGGACTCTCCCGCGAACCCATGGCCGGCAACCCCGCGCCGCGCCTGATCGAGACCGCCAGCGGCATGATCAACGCGATCGGCCTGCAGAACGTCGGCGTCAAAGCCTTCATCGCAGACAAGCTGCCCAGGCTGAACGCGCTGCCCGGCGTGGTGACCATCGTCAACATCTTCGGCTTCACCGTCGAGGATTGCCTGGAGGTGATTCGCGCCCTGAACGACGCGCCCGGCATTGCGCTGTACGAACTGAACGCCAGCTGCCCCAACACCAGCCACGGCGGGATGGTCTTCGGCACCGACGAGAAGCTGCTGTCCGAGCTGGTCTCGGGCTGCCGTAAGTTGGCCAGCCGTCCTCTCATGGTCAAGCTGTCGCCCAACGTGACCAGCATCGCCCAGATGGCGCGCGCCGCGGCCGGCGCCGGCGCCGACGCCCTCTCCCTGGTCAACACCTTCCTCTCCCTCGCCATCGACGTCCAGACCCGCCGCCCCAGAATCGCCAACATCACCGGAGGCCTCTCCGGGCCGGCTATCAAACCGATCGCGGTCAGGATGGTCCACGACGCCGCCCGCGCGGTAGCCGTTCCCATCGTGGGCATGGGGGGCATTTTGAACGCCGAAGACGCGGTGGAGTTCCTGCTCGCCGGCGCCACGGCCGTACAGGTAGGCACGGCCAGCTACGCCGACCCCCGCGCGGTGGAAAACATCGCGAACGGCCTCCGCCGCTGGTGCGCGAACCACGAGGTCGCCGAAGTTCGCGCCCTCACCGGCGGGGCTATCATGTAGTTCCACAATTCATCCGCTCGGCCGCCGGAAACATTCGCTAGACTGGTGCTGTGAACGACGAATCCTCGCCCCAAACCGCATCGGCCGGCTTGAAGCCGATACGCCGCGCCCTGCTCTCCGTCACCGACAAGACCGGCCTGGTCGGCTTCGCCAGGACGCTCGCGAACTCCGGCGTGGAGCTGGTCTCGACCGGCGGCACCTCCAAGACCCTTCGGGACGCTGGCCTGAAGGTCCGGGAGATCGGCGAACTGACGGGCTTTCCCGAGATGCTGGACGGAAGGGTGAAGACGCTGCACCCCAAGGTACACGGCGGAATCCTGCATGTGCGGGAGAATCCCGAGCACCGGGCCGCGGTTGAAGAGCACGCTATCGAGCCCATCGATATGGTGGTGGTGAATCTCTATGCCTTTGAACGGACTGCCAGGCGTGAAGGCGTGGAGTTCAGCGAGATCATCGAGAACATCGACATCGGCGGACCTTCGATGGTGCGCTCGGCGGCCAAGAACTTCGAGGATGTAGCTGTCGTCACCTCTGTCTCCAGCTACTCGGAGCTGGTCGAGGAGTTGGAGGCGAACGGAGGATCTCTGTCGCGAGACACCCGTTGGCGGCTGGCACGGGAGGCGTTCGCGATGACGGCTGCTTACGACTCCGCCATTGCGAGCACGCTCGAATCCATCGTCGAACCTTCAGGCGCCGCGTCGTTCAAGCAGGACGAACTGCCGCAGTCGCTCCGGGTGAACGAGCCCTTGACGATGGTGCTGCGCTACGGCGAGAACCCTCACCAAAAGGCAGCGCTGTACGCGGACGGCAGCGGCACCGGCGTGGCCGGGGGGAAGCAGTTGCAGGGCAAGGAGCTGAGTTACAACAACATCGTGGACCTGGACGCCTGCTGGTTGCTGGTCAGCGAGTTCGACGATCAGCCTGCAGCCGCGGTTACGATCGTAAAACATACGAATCCTTGCGGGGTGGCGACCGGCTCCACCGTACTCGAAGCTTACAAGCGCGCTTTGGAATCGGATCCGCTCTCCGCCTACGGTGGAGTGATAGGAATCAATCGCGAGGTGGATGATCAGGCCGCGGCGGAGATCTCGAAGCTGTTCGTGGAGGCGATCGTGGCGCCCTCGTTCTCCGTTAGCGCGCTTGAGCAATTTGCCGGCAAGAAGAACCTCCGGCTGCTTGCGATCAGACCGTCCGAATCGACCCAGGTGCTGAAACAGATCTCAGGCGGCCTGCTCTTGCAGGACGCGGACGACTTCCGCGTAAGTCGGGCCGAACTGCAGATGGTGACGGACCGGAAGCCAACGGCGGGAGAGTTGGAGGCTCTGCTGTTTGCTTGGCGCGTGTGCAAGCATGTGAAGTCGAATGCCATCGTGTACGCACGCATCACCGAGGCTGCTCGGGCCTTTGGCGGGGACAGGGTAGAGGCCCACTGCCAGACGGTGGGGATAGGAGCGGGTCAGATGAGCCGTGTGGATGCGGCACGTTTCGGTGCGATGAAGGCTATCCTGCCGCTGGCCGACACCGTGGCCGCATCGGACGCCTTCTTTCCGTTTTCGGATGGGTTGGAGACGATCGCGCGGGCGGGCTCGACGGCGGTGATTCAGCCGGGGGGGTCGGTACGGGATGCGGATGTGATCAAGGTCGCAAATCATCTAGGTATGGCGATGGTCTTCACCGGGATCCGGCACTTCCGCCATGGGTGAGCACGTAAGTCCTCCACAACGGTGGATATACAATGGCACAGCAGATTCAACCGAAGAGGCTCATTGCATCCAAGACAACTCGTCTGCCGTCTAAGCTGTGGTGTCGCAGAAGGTTTTTCTACCTTGCCTGAGCCAGGAACGTACATCCCATGACCTTTTCCGCATCCGCTCCGCTGCTTCGCCGTCTACGTTCTCTGCCTGCTTCCGCGGTTCTCCTGGTTGCGCATGGGATGGTCGCTCAGACCCCGGGTCCTCCAGCGCCTCTGCCTGACCGTGCTTCCTCGTATTATCACTATGGCCTGGCGCACCTGTATGAAGACCTGGCGGTGAATGCGGGACGTTCGGACTATGCTACCCAGGCGGTTGAAGAGTACAAGCTCGCGCTCGATGCGGACCCGAGCTCGCAGTTTCTCCAGGACGGATTGGCGGATCTCTACTTCAAGATCGGCAGAATCCGCGAGGCGATCACAGCGGCCAAGGACCAGGTCCAGAAGAATCCCGACGATGTAGAGTCTCATGCTCTTCTGGGCAAGGTTTACCTGCGCTCGCTGGGCGACATGCAGACTCCGCAGAATGGGCAGATGCTGCAGCTCGCGATCGCGGAGTACGAGAAGCTAGCGCAGCTGAAGCCGAACGATATCGAAACGCACCTGCTGCTAGGGCAGCTGTATGGCTTCAATCACGACTCCGCGAAAGCAGAACAGCAGTTCAAGACGGCACAGAAGATCGATGGTTCCTCCGAAGAGGTGGTTCTGAACATGGCGCGGCTCTACACGGAGCAGGGCGACCTGGAACGTGCTGCGCAGACCTTGAGTTCGGTACCGGTTTCCGATCGAACGCCGCGTATCGAGCTTGCGCTAGGCTCGACAGAAGAGCAGAGGCACAAGCCGAAGGAGGCTATCGCGGCGTATCGCCGGGCTCTCGATATGGAACCGGATAACGTGGATACACAACGCGGGCTGGGCAATGCGTTGCTGTCTGACGGCCAGTTGGATGAAGCAATGAAGGTCTACACGACGATCGTAGCGTCCGAACCGCAGGATGCAGAGTCGCAGATTCATATGGCCGAGATCGAGCGTAGGCAAGGCCATTACGACCAAGCTCTGGCTACGCTGAATAAAGCCAAGCCGCTGGCGCAGGATTCGCTGGAATTGACCTATAACGAGGCGCTGATCGATGATTCTTTGGGACGGTACGAGGAGGCCAGCACGATCCTGAACAAGCTCGTGGCCGACACCTCGCATCCGGACGGCAAGTACAGCGAGGGAGAGAAGGCAAACCGAGCTATCTTCCTGGACCGGCTTGGCAATCTCGATCGCGAGCAGAACAAGACAGCGGAGGCCGTCGCTACGTATCAGCGCCTGATCGAACTGGGCGGGGACTATGCGAAGAGCGGCTACCAGGGAGAGGTGGACGCCTATCGCGATGCACATGAGTGGAAGGAAGCGACAGAGGTAGCTGCTCGAGCGTCGCAGGCGCTCCCGAAGGACCGCGGGGTGCAACTGATGTATGCTGGCGAGCTCGCCGACACAGGCAAGGTGGAACAAGGGGTAGCTCTGGCGAAGGCGCAGATGTCGGCTTCCGGGAACGCTGCGGAAGATCGCGATGTGGATCTTGCCTTGGCGCAGATTTATATACGGCTGAAGCGGTTCAAGGATGCTTCCGGGGAGATCGAGAGCGCCTCGGGCCTGTCGAAGACGCCGCAGGACAAGCTGTACGTCGACTTTCTCCGGGGTACGCTTTACGATCG
The DNA here is from genome assembly GCA_964246195.1 of uncultured Acidobacteriaceae bacterium. GTDB lineage: Bacteria > Acidobacteriota > Terriglobia > Terriglobales > Acidobacteriaceae > Edaphobacter. The sequence continues at coordinate 4,401 of CAXTPY010000027.1, forward strand.
CGAGAAGCTCCACGATCAGGCCGAGGCGGAGTTTCGCAAGGCATTGGCGATCGACCCGAACAATGCGACGGTACTGAACTACCTTGCCTATATGCTGGCCGAAGAGGGCACGGAGCTTCCGGAGGCTCTCACGCTGGTGCGCAAAGCCGTGGAACTGGATCCGCAGAACGGCGCTTTTCTAGACTCGCTTGGGTGGGTTTACTTCAAGTCGGGGCAGTATGCGCTCGCGGAGGAGAACCTGCGCAAGGCAGATGAACGCATCAGCACCGACCCTACCGTTCACGATCATCTTGGTGAGGTCTACGAAAAGACTGGGAAGCTGAAGCTTGCTGTGGCTCAGTGGGAGCGGTCCATGGCGGAGTATGCACACTCGCTTCCGGCGGACGCGGACCCGGCGGAGGTGAACAAAGTGCAACGAAAGCTGGACAACGCACGCTTGAAGCTGGCAAAGGTTGGAGGCGCTCCGACGAGAGACGCTAAGCAATGAGTTCCGAACTAGGCCTTGGGCCAGGACGTTGATTCGGCTTGCGAAGATGTTGGGCGTTCACTTGGTGGCTTTGCAAGTCGAATACATTGGCAACGTATGTCTTTGACATCGCTGAAATCATTCGCAGTCCTCGGGGATGGTGCGGGGCCGCTCCTGGAGCGGATGTATTCTGCTCCGTCGCATGGGTATCGGTCGCCGTTTCAGCGGGACCGCGAGCGCGTGGTACAAGCGCGTGCTTTTCGCCGCTTGGCGGGGAAGACGCAGGTGTTTACCAGCCGAGCCTCCGATCATTTCCGATCGAGATTGACACATACCATCGAGGTGGCACAGATCGCTCGGGCGGTGGCTGCCGCTTTGGAATTGAATGAGGATCTGGCTGAGACTCTCGCGCTTGTTCACGATATCGGTCATCCACCTTTTGGACACGCAGGGGAGCGGGCACTGGATCGATGTCTGCGGCAGCATGGGAGCAGCTTCGACCATAATCTTCATGCGTTGCGGATTGTGGAGCACTTCGAACAGCGGTATGCGGCGCACCGGGGGCTGAACCTGACCTTGGGCGTGCGCGAGGGTATTATCAAGCACTCTCGGGCGTACTCCGAGGACGAGCATCCGGAGTTGGCGTGCTACTTCCTCCAGCAAAGACCTCCTTTGGAGGCCCAGATCATCGATCTTGCGGATGAGATTGCGTACCTTACGGCCGATCTGGACGATGGGGTGGAATCGGGTCTTCTGGAGATAGCGCATGTCCGAGATCACGTCGAAGTACTGCAGGGATGCTATGAAAGAGTTGCGCGGCAACATCCCGGCGTCGAAGAGAAGTTCCTATTCCATGAAGCGCTGCAGTTGATGCAGAACATTTTGACCGAGGATTTAATTCAGACAACCTACAGAAATACGCTAAGGATTGAGGGAGGCTCGATGGAGGATGTCCGGAGCTTCCCAGAACGAGTTGCTGTTTTCTCACCTAAGGCGGAGGCGCTGCGCTTGCAGGAGAAGAAGTATCTCTACGAGACGTTATATACGTGTCCTGCGCTCGAGAATGAGCATGCCAAGGCGGAGGAGGTGGTTACGTCTTTATTCCGGCATTGGGTGGAGGAACCGGAAGAATTGCCTGGGGGGTACTTTGAGGAGATTCCGGAGGAGGGCCTCGCCCGGGTCGTGGCGGATTACATTGCGGGGATGACAGACAGCTTTATTCTGCTGCAATACGCGGAGATGAAACGCGCGGTGCGCTTCTAGGAGCGGATTAGCTGGACGGAGTAAAGAACGGACAGGAGCAAGAACAACCGCGATCTCGTGGGGAATGTTAGCAGAAAGAGAAAAGCCTCCATACCCTCTGCGACTCCTTTCTAGATTTCGAAGGGAACAGTAGGGAACGCGGGCAGGGTGAAGCGTTGCGCTGGGCTAGCCAGTGAACTCTTCGTCTCTGGTTTGAACGATTGCGGTTTGGCTGGAGGCTCGGTATGCCAGAAGGTGACCCGCGGCTACGGCGAGAAGGCAAAGCAGCACGGAGAGCAGCACGTTCGCGGCTGCCCTGCCCCAGGCGCCCGAGCGAAGCAGTTCGAGCGTCTGGAGGCTGAAGGAAGAGAAGGTTGTGAAGCCTCCACAGATCCCAACCATGACGAAGATTCTGGCACTCTCGGAGACGGGGAACCGGCCCGTGGCAAGCGTTATGGTTCCGAAGAAGCCGATGATGAAGCAGCCGATGATGTTGACGGCGATGGTTCCCCAGGGGAGATTCGTACTGACACTTATCGCCATGCGAGTGAGAGCGTAGCGGGCCACACCGCCCAAGGCGCTTCCAAGCGCCACCCAGACATACGACATTGGCCCTCCGATGGGAATTGCCGACTCAGAGAATGGCAGCGTCGGAGGCTCGTGCCGCGAACCAGCGTGTGAGCTACCTGGATGCCACCTGGATGCCAAATCGGATGCCAAGTTGAGAGACAAGCTCAGGCGTACTTGGCGTCCCCGACGGGATTCGAACCCGTGTTATCGCCGTGAAAGGGCGGTGTCCTGGGCCGGGCTAGACGACGGGGACGCAGATGGGAGGGGGCACCGTCCGACCTCTCTGGTGTCTGCAAGGGTAACAATATCACTCGGGGCTGTCAAAGGCTCGTACGCCGCTTTCGCTTGCAGATGACCTGCGACTCTGGGAGGGGGGCCCGGAGAGCGCAGTGTCAGCAGCAGGATGGGGGCGGCCAGGTTCGAGGAAGGTCCGATCACAATTCACGCATCTTCATCGTCAGGAGTTCATCCAATTCCCGTTCCGCAGAAAATATGCACGTTGGATTGGGCGTGCCAATGCGTGCAGCTAGAGTAGCTGCTGATGCGAAGGGAGTATGCCGTGGCGAAGATGCAAAGCGTAGTGCAGGTGCGAAGCTCTGGCGCGACCTCCGAGGCCGTGGCGGTTTTGGTGATGTTGGCGTCGTTGGGTTGCGCCAAGGCTCCGCCTGCCGCGCCTCCGATGCAGGCGATGCCGGTTCAGGTCGCGCCGGTATCCATGGTTTCAGTTCCAGATTCAGATACCTATGTTGCTACGATCAAGAGCCGCAGGTCGGCCACACTGCAGCCCCAGGTGGACGGCAACCTGAGCCGCATCCTCGTTCATTCTGGGGATGCGGTGAAGTCCGGGCAGCTGATCATGCAGATCAATCCACTGAAGCAGGTCGCGACGCTCGAGTCCCAGCAGGGCACACAAGCTCAGAAGAAGGCCGCCTATGACTACAACCAAAAGGAAGTAGAGAGACAGAAGGCGTTGTTCGAAGCAGGAGTCACCTCTCGTCAAGCGTACGACCAGGCGGTGCAAGCCTTTCAGAACGCCAAGGCGGATCTGGACTCTTCTGCCGCGCTTACCGGAACCCAGAAGGAGCAGTTGTCGTATTACGACATACGCGCGCCGTTTTCGGGCGTGGTGGGGGATATACCGGTTCATCTCGGAGATTACGTGTCACCAACCACCATGCTGACCACGGTGGACGAGAATGCCGATCTTGAGGTTTATATCTATATTCCGACGGAGCGCGCGACACAGGTTCGGGTCGGTCTGCCTGTGCAGTTGGTGGATTCGGATGGGAGCACGCTTGCACAGACAAGTATTTACTTCCTTTCGCCGCAAGTGGACAATGGGCTGCAGTCGATTCTGGCGAAGGCTCAGATCCCGCACTCGGCGGAGCGACTGCGGAACGCCCAGATGGTGAAGGCCCGGGTTGTATGGGGAAGCGCTCCGGCGCCGGTGATACCGGTTCTTGCCGTCACTCGCATCGGCGGACAGGCTTTTGTCTTTTTGGCAGAGCCGAAGGGAAGCGGCTACACAGCGCACCAAGTGCCTGTTACTCTCGGCAACACTTCAGGAAACAATTACTCGATCCTGAACGGGCTGCATCCGGGAGACAAGGTAATTCTTTCGGGTCTGCAGTTTTTGCAGGAAGGCGCGCCGGTTAGCCCACTTCCACCGAGCGCACAGCAGCCGACGGCTGGCAGCTGAGGCTCGGTAAAGCTGGGCATTATCTTTGTTGTTTTTTTGCAAGCGCATCGTCTCAGAGTGGTGTGAACAAGGAGAGCTGATCCGTGGTTGACTTCTTCATCCGACGCCCCATCTTTGCGACGGTCTGCGCTCTGCTGATCGTTCTCGCGGGGGCAGTCTGCATCCCGGGGCTGCCGATATCCTTGTATCCGCAGCTTGCGCCTCCGCAGGTCATCGTGACGTCTAACTATGTGGGAGCGAACTCGCAGATCGTCGAGTCAGCTGTGACGATCCCACTCGAGCAGCAGATCAATGGCGTCGAGGGGATGCGCTACATCTCGTCGACGAGTTCGAACGATGGCACGTCGGCCATCACAATCACCTTCGACACGGGGTATGACTTAAACATAGCGGCCGTAGACGTACAGAACCGCGTCGCGGCGGCCCAAGGGCGGCTTCCGGCGGCGGTGAATAACACAGGGATCACGATCACGAAGGCCAACAGCAACTTCGTGCTGGTCGCCGGCTTTACAGCGAAGGAAAACCGCTACTCTGAAGATTTCATCTCCAACTATCTCGACGTGTACGTCAAGGATGCGCTTAAGCGAGTACCGGGCGTCGGGGACGTGGTCATCTTTGGCGAACGCAAATATGCTATGCGCATCTGGCTTGATCCGTCCCGTCTTGCCGCTCGCGGGCTCACGGCCCTCGACGTAACGAACGCGCTTGCGGAGCAAAACGTGGAGGTCGCGGCCGGCCAGTTGGGACTGCCGCCCGCGGATTCGAAACAAGCGTTCCAGATTGCGGTACGGGTGGTGGGACGACTCTCGGATCCGAAGGAATTCGAAGACATTATCCTCAAGAGCAGCTCGTCGAACGGAAGCCTGGTGCTGCTGAGGGATGTAGGCCGCGCTGAGCTCGGAGCTGAAAATTACAATACGGATCTCCGCTTCTCGGGAGGCCAAGCGGTGGGGATGGGGATTCAGCAACTGGCGAATGCGAATGCTCTGGACGTCGAGAGGCAATGCAGAGCCGTGTTGGTGGAGCTTTCCAAGAGCTTTCCTCCGGGCCTGCAGTACGCCATTGCGGTGGACACGACGACGGTTGTCTCAGATTCTGTCCGAGAGGTGGTCCTCACGATCGCGGAGGCGATCGTCATCGTCATCGTTGTCATCTTTCTTTTTCTGCAGGACTGGCGCGCGACCATTATACCGGCGGTGACGATACCGGTTTCGCTTATCGGAACCTTTGCGTTCATCAAGATCTTCGGATTTTCGATCAACTCGCTTACGCTGTTTGGGATAACGCTCGCTACCGGACTGGTCGTCGACGACGCCATCGTCGTAATCGAAAACGTTCAGCGGCACATCCACGATGAGACGGGTACAGAGCACACGCAGGCGCTGGCCGTAGATGGATCCATGGCGCAGCAGAAGACCTTCGACGCTCACCATGCGACCTCGGTGGCGATGGCCGAGGTAACGAGCGCCGTGATCGCAACCTCCTTGGTACTTATTTCCGTGTTCATCCCGGTCAGTTTCTTTCCCGGCACGACGGGGATTCTCTACAAGCAATTTTCCTTGACGATCGCCTTTTCGATCGCCATCTCCGCGTTCAACGCGCTCACGCTATCCCCGGCGCTGGCGGCAATTCTTTTGAGGCCGGAGCGTCATCATGGCGGAATACTTGGTCTGATCGATACTGGGATTCGGAAGATAACGAGCTGGTACGCGATAGCGGTTACGGCTGTGGTGAGGCTTCGCTATCTGATGCTTTTGCTCTTCGCGGGTGGGCTTGCAGCGACCGCGTACATGTACAACCACGTGCCGACGGCCTTTGTGCCTACCGAAGATCAAAGTTACTTCATGGTCATCGTGCAGACGCCGCCGGGAGCTTCGCTCTCCTATACCGCCGCGGTTGCTGAAAAGGCGTCCGCAATGATCCTCCAGAATGAGGATGTTTACGGGACTTTTTCAGTGATGGGGTTCTCCCTTTCGGGCGGGAGTTCTCCGAATTCGGGCTTGATCTTCGCTCCTTTGAAGCCGATCGACGAGCGCACTAAGAAGGGTGCCGGTCACACCCAGAAGGACATCGTGGCCAGCATCGCGCCAAGGCTCTTCGGGGTGCCGGGAGGACTGGTTGCTGCCTTTGAGCCGCCGGCGATCCAGGGGATCGGCTCGGTCGGCGGTTTTCAGTTCGAGTTGCAGGATGCGGGTCGCAATACGTTTACCGATATCGATCGAGTGGCGCATAGCATGGTCGGCCAGGCTCGGAGCCCGAACTCCGGTTTGACCGGACTCTATACCGCTTTTACATCGAACGATCCGCAGCTTCTTGTCACGATCGATCGGGAGAAGGCCAAGTCACTGAACGTGCCGTTCACGCAGATTTCGGCCGCGATGGGCACCTTTATGGGTTCCACGTACGTCAACGATTTCGATTTCAACAATCGCTCTTACCGGGTTTACGTTCAGGCGGACACTCCGTTTCGCCGCACCTCCAAAGACCTGCGTCAGTTCTACGTGCGATCGGATGCTGGCCAGATGATTCCGCTGGACAATCTGGTCACGATTCAGGAGACGTCTGCGCCCCAGGTCATCTATCACTACAATCTATTCCGGTCAGCTGAGATCGACGGCTCGCCCGCACCGGGGCTGAGCTCTGGCCAAGGTCTGCAGGCGATGCAGGGCCTCTTTGAGAAGAACAAGCTGCAAGGCATGACGTATTCCTGGACGGGACTGGCTCTGGAGGAGGTTGAATCGAGCGGGAAGGCAATCATCATCTTTGGACTTGGACTTCTGGTGGTTTACCTGACGCTATCTGCTCAGTATGAGTCGTTTGCTCTCCCATTTATTATTCTGCTGGCGGTTCCGATGGCGCTGCTTGGGGCTCTGGGCCTGGTTGCCGCGCGGGGCCTGGTCGATGATGTTTACGTTCAAATAGGCCTGGTGATGCTGATCGGTCTCTCGGCGAAGAACTCGATTCTCATCGTTGAGTTTGCCGAGCAGCTGCTGGCTCAAGGGCGGACTGTATTCGAAGCGGCGATCGAAGCCGCGGAGCTTCGTCTTCGCCCGATTCTGATGACCAGCTTCGCCTTTATCCTGGGTGTGCTTCCGCTCTACTTTGCCACCGGGGCTGGTGCCAACGGACGGCACTCTGTGGGGACGGCAGTGGTCGGAGGCATGCTGTTGTCTACGCTTCTGAACCTGTTTTTCATCCCTGTGCTCTACGCGCTGCTGAAGACGCTGCTTCGCCGGTTGCATCGAAAGCCGAAGGTACCAGCCATGCGAGGAAACGAGGCTCGCGAGCACCAGATGATGTAGTGCCTGCTTGAGCAAAGCGTGCGCATCGCCTGATCTGGGCTACTCGGGATTGCTTCCTCATGCGGCCCTGGACACGTTCTGTTGGCATCTCATCGTTCACTGCGATTCGAAGGAGGGCTCAGGCATGAGGGCTGTGGTGTTGGCCGAGACGCGAACCATAGAAGTCCGGGAGGTTCAGGACGCAGAGATGCAACAGACGACGGATGTCCTGCTGCGCGTGACGTCGAGTGCTATCTGCGGAACCGACCTGCATTTTTATGAAGGGCGCATGCGCGGCATCGAGGGCGGGATCATAGGGCATGAACCGCTGGGGGTACTTGAAGAGGTAGGAAGCGCGGTCCAGTCTTTGCAAAAGGGAGACCGCGTCACGGTGCCGACGCATATCTGTTGCGGGTTTTGCGTAATGTGCGCGGAGGGGTACACGTCGCAGTGCCTGACAACCAATCCAGGGTCTGCGGGCGCCGCCTATGGATATCCAAATAAGGGCGGGTACCAAGGGGCGCAGGCAGAGCTTCTGCGTGTTCCTCTGGCTGACGCAAACTGCTTGAGGCTGTCGGGGGAGGCCGGTGATTCATGGGAGGACGACTTTGTTCTGCTGGCCGATGCTTTCACTACTGGGTATCACGCAGCGGCAACGGCGGAGGTGGGGCCAGGGGACACGGTTGCGATCTTCGGAGCGGGCTCGGTTGGACTGTTGGCGGCGTATTCGGCCAAGCTGCGCGGAGCCGCGCGGATCTATGTGGTCGATGCGATTGCGGATCGGTTGGAGAAGGCAGGCGACCTGGGCGCCATTCCCATTAACTTTCTAGAAGGCGATCCTGTGGAACTGATTCGGGAGCAGCAAGCCAAGTGGCGCACGGGAGCTGCGTTTCGGCAGGAGAGACCGCTGAGCGGCGTGGCCTGCGCGATCGACGCGATTGGTTTTCAGGCGCGGTCGCGGGAGGACTACGGTAAGGAAGATCCTTGCTGGGTGACGTCCGCGATAGCCGAGCTGATCAACCCAGCTGGACGTATAGCGATCACCGGAGTGTGGCCGCCTGAGGACAAGAGCGGAGTTGAGCCAAGTCTTCGACAAGGCAAGCTGGAGGTTCCCTGGTCCAAGCTGTTCGGCAAGAATGTTCGGATAGCGATGGGACGCGACGACGATAAACGTTGGAATGTGAAGTTGAGGGACCTGATCGTGAACGGGATAGCCAAGCCGAGCAAGGTGGTGAGTCACCGGCTCCCGCTGGAGGATGCTGCGGAGGCATTTCGCCGGTTCGACGCGCGTTCGGAGGGCTATATCAAAGTCGTGCTCAAGCCGTAAGTGGAGAGGCTTTGCCCGGCTGCGCTCTTGGCGGCCAGCGAGCGGTGGCTCGAGAGCCGCGCATCTCTCCTGACGATTGCGGCTTTACAGTTCACCGACGAACGAGGGATGATGGTTTGTTGGATTCGAAGCGGCAAGGAGAGCAACGGTGACACAGAACACGACCCTTCTCGAGGTCCTCGATGCCGTGGTGGGAGCGGACCGATCGAGGAACCTCTATCGTAGTTTGAACCTGTCGCGGAGCGTGGCGCAGACGCAGGACTCAAAAGTATCGCGGGCGGTCTTGGCTCAGGCGCTCAACATGCTTTTGTTTGAAAGGCTGGTGGAGAGCGTGCCGGCGGCTAAGCGGTATGTGGCGTTCTGCTTAGAGCGGGGATCGAAGGTGACGCACGATCATGGGGCGGTGCGGACGGTCGCGCTGAGCGGGATGGGAGGTCTGCCTGCGGGCCAGGAAGCGATAACACGTATTCTGGAGCCGCTTGGATACAGGCTGAACGGCCTATACCCTCTGGAGAAGCTGAAGATGACGGGTCGGTCCTGGGCACAGGAGGATGATCCGGAGGGGATCGCCCAGTTTTTTCTCAGTGAGCTGCATCCCGAGCGATTTTCCGCTGAGTTTCGGCGGGCCGTGGAACGTGTGACCGCCAGCTCCAAGGATCCTTTGCACGCAGAGGACGCGGGTTTGCTTGAAGAGATGAGGCGAAACCGTTTTCTCTCGGTAGAGCAGGCGGTGAAGGTTCTTCCCGGGCTGGTGGCTTGTTTTGGGAGACAGCATGAGGTCCCTGAGCTTTCGGAGTACGAGCTGCTGCTGGGAGAGTCGGCGGAGATGGCGTGGATCTCGACGGAGGGAAATGCATTCAATCATGTGACCGATCGCGTGGAGGATGTGGACCGGCTGAGTGAGGAGCAGAGAGCGTTGGGACAGCCGATGAAGGCTGTCGTCGAGAGGTCGCAGACGGGCCGGGTGCGGCAGACGGCCTTCCATGCCGCACGGGTGCAGCGCGAGTTTCGCACACCCGCAGGCATGGTGAAGAAGGAGGTGCCGGGCTCTTTTCTTGAATTCATTACACGGCTGACGCTACCGGAGGGCGGTGCGCTGGATCTTAGCTTCGACAGCTCGAACGCGCAGGGAATCTTCAAGATGACGGCCGACGCAGAGGTGCGCGAAAAGGCGAAGATCTAGGGAGCTTTGTTCTCTGCGCTTCGCGTGGATGCCAGCCATGTCCAGCTTGCCTACTTCGGTCTCGTCTCCTTTCGTGCTGCTGCCCAGCTCGCATGCGCGGTCGCGCGATGTGTTCTCCGCGGAAGCGGAGTTGGAGCTTGCCCTGCGTTCGGGTGTGCGCGGAGAGGTTCGGTTCGATCCCGCGGCGAAGGCACTGTACGCTACGGATGCTTCGAACTACAGACACATTCCGATTGGGCTGGTGATTCCTCTGGATGAGGAAGATACGGTCGTCGCGGTTCGTGTTTGCAGAGAGTTCGGGGCGGCGGTGCTGCCGAGGGGAGCAGGTACGAGCCTGGCTGGACAGGCGTGCAACGCGGCGGTTGTGCTGGACTTTTCGAAGTACATGCATGGGATGAGCGCGGTCGACCCGATTTCGCGCACAGTCTACGTGCAGCCGGGCATCGTGCTGGATCGCGTACGCGAGGCGGCGGAGGTGCATGCGCTGACTTTCGCTCCCGATCCGGCGACGCATAGCCGCTGCACGATTGGAGGCATGATCGGGAACAACTCGTGCGGCGTCCATGGGCTGATGGGGGGGAAGACGGTCGACAATGTGGAGTCGCTGGATCTGCTGCTGTATGACGGGACGCGAATGCGCGTGGGGAAGACCAGCGAGGTAGAGCTGGCAGATAAGTTGGCGGAGGGAGGAAGAGTCGGCGCGATCTATCGAGCGTTGAGGTCGCTTGGGGACCGTTCGGCGGAGGAGGTTCGAAGGCGTTTTCCGCCCATTCCGCGCAGGGTATCGGGCTTCAATCTGGATGAACTGCTGCCGGAGAATGGCTTCCATCTGGCACGCGCGCTGGTGGGGAGCGAGGGAACCTGTGCGATCGTGCTTGGAGCGACGTTGAAGCTGACGGCGAGTCCGCAATTCCGCACACTGGTTGGCTTGGGTTTTGAGGACATCTTTCTCGCCGCGGATCACGTTCCCCAGATTCTTAGGCATCGGCCGATCGGGCTGGAGGGGTTTGACTCGCTTCTGCTTGAGGCGTTGCGGAGGAAGGGCAAGTCGCTGGGCGACATTGAACTTTTGCCGGACGGACGAGGGTTCTTGCTGGCAGAGTTCGGCGGCCGGGACCAGGGGGAGGCGGAGGCACAAGCAGAGGCTTTGGTGAGGGAGCTATCGGCCTTCGGAGCGATCGCCGCGCGGCTGTACACGCCTGAGGAAGCAACCCGGGTGTGGTTCATTCGAGAATCAGGATTGGGCGCTACGGCGTTTGTTCCGGGGAAGGGTACTGGCTGGGAGGGTTGGGAGGATGCTGCTGTGGAACCCGCCAGGCTGGGGTCGTACCTGCGCGCGATCTATGCCCTGATGCAAGAGTTTGGATATCAGAGTCCTATGTACGGGCACTTCGGTCAGGGTTGTGTTCACATGCGGCACAACTTCGATCTGGAGAGCGAGCGAGGGATTCTTTCGTTCCGCAGGTTCATGGACGAAGCGGTCGAAGTCGCTCTTGCCCATGGAGGGTCGTTGTCGGGCGAGCACGGTGATGGGCAGGCACGCGGAGCCTTGCTGCCGAGGATGTTCGGGGCGGAGATGATGGACTACTTTCGAGAGTTCAAGCAGATCTGGGATCCTGAGAATCGGTTGAATCCGAATAATCTGATCGACCCACACCAACCGCATGAGGATCTCAGATTGGGTGCGGATTACGAGCCGTGGAGGCCGGAGACGCACTTTGCCTTTGCTGAGGATCACGGCTCGCTGGCCTCCGCCACGCTGCGGTGTGTGGGTGTGGGTGCGTGCCGCAAGCAGGACGCGGGCACGATGTGTCCGAGCTTCATGGCTACGGGGGAGGAGATGCACTCGACGCGAGGGCGCGCGCATCTTCTGTGGGAGTTGATGCAGGGTGAGGTACTGGAGGGTGGCTGGAAGAACGCGCAGGTGAAGGAGTCGCTCGATCTGTGTCTCTCGTGCAAGGCCTGCAAGAGCGAGTGCCCGGTGAGCGTTGACATGGCGACTTATAAGGCTGAGTTTCTGTCGCACTACTACGATGGCGAACGGCGGCCGCTCTCTCATTACGCCTTCGGCTACATCGATAAGTGGTCGCGGCTGGCTTCGTTGCTGCCGGAGGTGGCTAACGCGGCGGGTCAGGTGAAGCTGTTCAGCGGGCTTACGAAAAGACTCTTACACATACACCCGAGTCGTACGTTGCCCCGCTTTCACACGTCGTTCGTGCGCCGCCGGAGAGAGGGTGCGAACAGCGCTGGACGAAAGGTCCTGCTGTGGGCGGATACGTTCAACAACTATATGCATCCCGGGACGCTGGCGGCAGCCGATGCCGTGCTGAAGACTGCGGGTTTCCGGGTGACGGTGCCGAAGCGGCATCTCTGCTGTGGAAGGCCGCTGTATGACTTCGGTCTGCTGGACTCCGCCAGAGAGTATCTGGTGCGAGTTCTCGATGCGTTGGGTCCAGAGCTGGAGGCGGGGACGCCGGTCGTTGTGCTGGAGCCGAGTTGTGCTTCCGTCTTCCGCGACGAACTGCCGAACCTGCTCTCACGCGATCCGCGAGCGTGTAGGCTGAAGGCGCAGACCTTCCTGCTCAGCGAGTTTCTGGTGGAGTTTGCTCCAGAGTACGTTCCTTCCGCCGTCACTGGGCGGGTCATCGTGCATGGTCATTGTCATCACCGGGCGGGGCCGGGGATGCGCGATGAGATGGCGCTTTTGAGGTCTACGGGCGCGGAGGTGGAGTTGCTGGACTCGGGCTGCTGCGGCATGGCTGGACCGTTTGGATTCGAGAGCGGCAAGTACGATCTATCGCAGAAGCTGGCGGAGCGGGTTTTGCTGCCTGCGGTGCGGCGAGCGCAGGGTGCCGCGATCATCGTGACAGATGGCTTCAGCTGCCGGGAACAGATTGCGCAGAACACGGGCGTTCGCGCTTTTCACCTGGCTGAGGTGCTGGCGGGAACGGGAGTTAAGGCGATGGCAATAGAGGAGCGGAGCAAGGGATGATCAGCACAAAGATTTTAATTGCGGACGAGATAGAGGGCCTGCTTGGAACGATGGGAGTGTCTTCCAAGGTACTTGGCGGGGGAGACTTGCCGGTGAGGACTCCCGTCAGCGGTGAGGTGATCGGGCACGTCGCTTCGAACTCTGCCGAGAGCAGCGCGGCAATTCGCTCTGCTCATGCTGCGTTCCTGGAGTGGAGGAAGGTGCCGGGTCCTAGGCGGGGGGAGTTTGTGAGGCTCCTGGGTGAGGAACTACGTCAAGCGCTGCCCGCTTTGGGTAGGTTGGTGACCTTGGAGACGGGGAAGATCGCTTCCGAAGGGCGCGGCGAGGTGCAGGAGATGGTCGATATCTGTACGTTGGCCGCGGGATTGTCGCGCCAGTTCGGCGGGCTCACGCTGCCGTCAGAGCGGAGCGAGCATCGCATGATGGAGACGTGGCACCCGCTGGGGGTGGTGGGGGTGATCTCCGCGTTCAACTTCCCGGTCGCGGTGTGGGCTTGGAACGCGGCGCTGGCGCTGGTGTGTGGGAACTCGGTGGTGTGGAAGCCGTCGGAGAAGACGCTGCTGACGGCTCTGGCGACGCAGGCTCTCTTTGCGCGTGCTGCGGAGAAGTTTGGGGGGGTGCCGGAGGGGTTGAATACGGTGTTGCTG
>CAXTPY010000028.1:0-17767 GCA_964246195.1 uncultured Acidobacteriaceae bacterium
CCCCCCCCCCCCCCCCCCCCCCCCCCCCCCCCCCCCCCCCCCCCCCCCCCCCGTGTACAAGCATCTTTTGTCCTGCCGGACGGGCCCACTGCGCGTGGGCGGTCACTTCGCGACGCGTGGACCTTTCGGTGCCGAAGGAGCGGCTCTACAGCCTCTGCGAATCCTCTCTTGCCTGCTGAACCGGAGAGGAGCGGAGGAGTTTTCGTTTCTCTTAGAGCCCGTTCACGATCTTTTGAGTAGGAGTACGAGGAAGGCGAGGGGGATCACTCGGACCGGGCTCGGACCACTTCCGCGTTGGCATGCCAGGGCGATACAATTTTCGCGTCATCCGGAACGGGGCAGGGCGAGCTCTGCCCCGAAGCTGTGTTTGGGCGGCTGCCAAAAGCTGGAGTTCAAGTCCTAGGCGTGGGCAGTGGGTCAAATGACCTGAAACTTTATTCGCCCGATTTTCCCGTTTTGGAATATTCTTGCTCACAGTACAGCTTCCCTGGAGCAGCTCGGTTCGAAGATGAGGTCCAGTCTGCTTTTACACACAAGCTGGTGGCTGTAGGACCAGCTTGAGTGCAGCTCTGGTTGCATTAAGTAGAGAAACGTCTAGTCAGCCGTGCGTGCTCAGCAAGTTCAATTTTGGTTTCACAATAACCGGAGGCTTCATTCATGGATTGTCTGAATCTCGCACCTTTGACAAGATCGACAAGATCGCCGCGCATCCTGCTCGCGCTGGCAGCATCCAGTGCCATGCTGATCGCGGGCTGCTCCAATATGGTCGCGACGAACACGACTGGCGCTTCGCTAGCCAATGCGGCGAGTATCAGCGGCAAGGTACACGGGGGCAATCAGCCTGTATCCGGCGCGACGGTGCATGTCCGCTTTGCCGGGCAGGTGGGTCTGGGCAAGCCCAATCCAAGTCCGTACGATGTAGTGGCGGCGACGACCTCCGCGAACGACGGATCAGGATCGTTCTCCTTCATCCTGAACCCGGTTCGGGGTGCGTCGGACGGGTTGAGCGGCAATACTTTCGCTTGTCCCACTTCCTCCGATCCGCTGGTTTATATCGAAGCGACAGGGGGGAACACCCTCAATAACGGGACTGCCGGCACTCCCAACTCCGCGGCCGTCTTCCTGGCTCCCCTGGGGCTGTGCACGACCATCTCCGGCTCGACCTTCGTGGACATGAGCGAGTTGACGACTACAGCGACCATGGCTGCACTGGCCCAGTACTTCGATCCCACGATCAATGCCATAGGCAGCGACGGTATCAATGCAGCTACGGGAGCCATGGCGAACTCGTTTGCGCTGGTGGGAGAGATGATCGACTTGGGCAAGGGAGTGGCAAATCCTTCCTTCACTTTGCCTGGCAGCACCTCCTCGGGCAATAACGGAGTGGCTAGCGTCTCGACTGTAGGAACTCCCGAAGTGGCTAAGCTGAACGAGATCGCGAATATTGTGTCGGCTTGCGTGAATACTACCGGGCCGAGCTCGACGGCCTGTGCCACGTTGTTCGCTCACGCTATGCCGACGCAGCAGGGAGTCACCTCGCGACCCTACGGCACGACATTTCCCGCTGCTACGGACGTTCGCCAGGCTCTGTACTACATCTTCACCAATCCGACCAACGGAAGCACAGCCAATCTGCAGAGCTTGTTCAATCTGGCGCCCGCGGCAGGGGCGCCCTACCAGCCCGCTCTCACGGCGGCGCCCACGGACTGGACCATTGCCATCAACTACGCTTCGAACAATATTTGCGGTTCGTCGGGCACAGGGTTCATCAATTCGCCGAGCGACGTGAATGTGGACGTCTACGGCAACATATGGTTTGCCAATGCGAACACCAGCAACCTCTCAGCGATCTCCAATACAGGCACTCCTATCGTGTGCGTTTCGGGTACGGGGACGGCGAAGGCCGGGGGCGTGGTGGATAACAAAGGAAATATCTGGACGGCAGGTAGCCCGAGCGGGATCCTGCGTTACGCTGCGCTGAGTTCTCCACCGCAGGCGCTGACTCCCTTCACTACGCCCGGGCTGGTTCTGGCGATCGCGGCGGATGGGGCGGGCAACGTTTACTTCTCCACCGCGGGCTCGCTCTACATGATTCCGGGAGCTTCTACCTCGTCCGCGGCGGTGGCTCCCGTCCAGATCTCGTCCGTCGTAGGATCGCCAGCGCGCATCGTGGTGGATAACAGCAACCCGTCGGCGATCTGGTCTGCCTCAGGCTCGAATTTCATCAGCCGTACGGTCTCGGCCGCATCTGGATCCACCAACTATCTGAACGGCTACTCGACCACGACCTTGACGGTAGCCTCCCCTGCGTACGGCATAGCGGTATCCCCCATGTTCGGTTCGCCAGCTACCAATACGGTGTACGTAACCTCCGGCTCGCCGACGAATACGGTCACGCAATTCAATGGTTCGGCGACGACACCGTACGCCCCTGTCTCTGGGTGGCCTACGGCAGCAGGGTTCGCGGGCCTGAACAATCCGACGTCTGTCGTGCTCGATGGCGCCCAGAATGCGTGGATTCCTAATCTCGCGGCCAACTCCACGTCGGCTCTCTCCAGCATCTCCGAGATCAGTTCGGGCGAAGCCGCTCTCTCTCCGGTGGGCTTCCAAAAGAGCGCCAGCTACCTGGGTACAGGACGCGCCGCGATGGTGGACCAGTCGGGTAATGTCTGGGTCGTGGGAGACGGGGCCAGCTTTATCACAGAGATTGTAGGTGCCGGTGTTCCGGTGTACCAGCCGGCATCCTACGGCCTCGCAGCTTCAGGCCGGTTCCAGAGCATACCGTAGCGGAGTTACGCCAAGAAGCCCCTGCCTCGATGGCTGGGGCTTTTTGGTGCCGTGGAGCACAATATCTTCACTCGTCCCAACGATCGGCTTGTCAGAGCTCCCGCGTGGAGGGGTTCCTGGCGCATTCGGATCGTGGCTAGAGGCATGATTTGGGCCGCGCTGCTCGGCGTGTGTACGGGAGATGCTCTGGCGTGGCAGACGGCGTCCGTGGTATCCGCCATAAGCATTCCCTTGATCCTGCCGGAGGCTGTAGCCTTCGACGCAGCGGGAAATCTCTATATCGCGGAGCGGGGTGCCAACCTGATCCGAAGAGTGGACGGTGCGGGAATCATCACGGTGTTTGCGGGCAACGGCGTGCAGGGGTTTTCAGGAGATGGCGGCTTGGCTTCCTCTGCCAGCCTGGACTCGCCGCGGGGACTGGCCGTCGGTCCGGGCAATACGCTCTACATCGCCGATACGCACAACTGCAGGATTCGCAGTGTAGACCTGAGCACCAGGTTGATCTCGACCTTCGCGGGCACAGGGGCATGTGGAGGGTCGGGCGACGGAGGACCGGCCACGCAGGCAGAACTGGATCGGCCAACCGCACTCGCTACGGGAACCGATGGAGCTCTGTACGTCGCGGATACGGGAGACCACCGCATCCGCAAGGTGAGCACGTCGGGCACGATCTCGACCGTAGCGGGATCGACGCAAGGCTTGTCTGGCGATGGACGACCTGCGGGGGAGGCCGCGCTGGATAGTCCGCAAGGCCTTGCGGTCGATGCTGCCGGAAACATCTACATCTCCGACACGCACAACCACGAGCTGCGCAGGGTGGATAGCGGTACGGGCCTGATCAGCACGATTGCAGGTGGAGGAAACGGCGGTTTTGCAGGAGACGGAGGCGCCGCGGTGTCGTCCCAACTGGCGCTGCCAAGGGGAGTCTCGCTGTCGCCCACGGGGGAGATCTATTTCTCCGATTCGGCCAATCAGCGCGTGCGCCGCATCGGGACGGACGGCGTCATCACGACTCTAGCGGGCAACGGTACGCAGGGCTCGTCAGGCTCAGGAGGAGCTTCGACATCGGCCAGCCTCAATAGTCCCTCTGGGCTGGTCGTCTCCTCTGCTGGTCTTCCGGCGTTTGCCGATACGGGCAATCAGCGCGTCGGCGAGATAACCTCGCAACAGGCGGATCAAACGGTCGCGGGATTAGGCGCCACACTCCCCGGCACGCTGCTGTTATCTGCGCCCTCCGTCGTCTCCTACGGGAGCGGCAACGTCATCGCTTCGCTGAAGACCGCGACGCAAGCGACCGGAGCGGTGACCTTCCTCTCGGTGAGCGCGTCCAGCAGTACGACGCTGGCCTCCTCCACCCTCTCCTCCGGCATGGCCAGCCTCAGCACGGCGATGTTGCCAGCAGGAGCGTACAGCATCGTCGCCACCTATGGCGGAGACAGCGACCATGCTGCAGCGCAGAGTGCGATTCTCGCGCTCACCGTATCTCCTTTGCAAGTCTCCGCGGTTCCAGACGGAGTCCACCTCTTGTATGGACAGGCTGTGCCAGCTCTGACCGGAACCCTAAATGGAATCCTGCCGCGCGATCAACAGAATGTCTCCGTGCAGTTTCTTTCAGGCGCCCAGAATCTATCGAATGCCGGCCTCTACCCTATATCGGCGAGCCTGAGTGGAAGCGCGGCGGCCGATTATGTAGCCGACGTGGCGTCCGCCTCCGTCGTGATCTCCAAGGCGCCCAGCGTTGCGACTCTGGCGCTATCGGGAACCTCCTCCCCGGCGGGAACGCCAGTCAGCCTATCGGCACAGGTTGTCTCGACCACGGCAGGCTCACCCACGGGTACTCTGACCTTTCTGGATGGAAGTCAGGTCTTGGCTACCGAGCCTATCGCGGCTTCCGGCAACGCGACCTTCACCAGCACGGGATTTCCTGCGGGAGCTCACGTGCTCTCGGCGGCATATTCCGGGGATGGCAATTTCCTGCCATCAGCATCCGCGGCGGCTTCCTTGTTGGTTGGAGGCGTTACGGGGTCCGGAACAGGGGTCGATTTCACCCTGGCATCGACCGGCAGCACGAATCAGACGGTCGCGGGCGGAGGCGCGGTCGTCTACGCGTTTACAACACAGGTGCAGGGTGCGCTGTCGAGTCCTATCACGCTCGCGGCCATGGGACTGCCGCTGGGAGCCACGGCGTCGTTCAGCCCTGCCTACCTTCCCCCAGGGGGGCCTGGAACGTTCACGCTCACGATCACGACGGCGAAGGCCGCCTTGACGCGCGCCGGCGTCAGTTCGAGAGAGCGCTCTCTGCTGTCGTTGAGCTTGCTCTTGCTGCCTTGGCCGCTGTCTTGGGCGAGCTTCAAAAGATCGGGTCGGAGGAGTGGCTTGATTTCTCTGACTCTGGTGCCTATCACCCTCGGTTTGCTTTTGCTCGCAGGCTGCGGAGACCGCATCTTCACTGCAAGCCAGGCGAGCTCTTCGAAGAGCTATACGATTACCGTGAACGCATCGGCGACGTCGCCTTCAGGGATTTCGCTTCTCCATAGCGCCACGGTGAGCCTGACTGTTCAGTAGCCTTTACCACGGTGAGGGGCGAGCGCTACAGCGCGTACTTGAGCAGGCAGAAGAGGCCGACACCGGCGAAGAAGACCGCGGCCATCTTCAACCCGGGCTCTCGGTTGACCTCCGGAAGCAGGTCCGTGGCAGCTACATAGATGGCGACACCGGCGGAGAGCGGAAGTCCCTGGTGCATCCACTGCGGCTGGATGTCGATCACGAGTACGCCCAGGATGGTGGTCGCGCCGAGGACCAAGGCCGAGTTCAAGGCCGCTCGGCGGCTCCTTCCCCCCGCGAGCATGACGCTGGCGACGGTGAAGCCCTCTGGAAGTTTATGCAGCAGTACAGCCAGGAAGAGCACTGTGCCGAGCCAGCGTGAGACGGCGAAGCCCGAACCGATGGCTATGCCGTCGAAGAACGTATGCGTGGCGAGTCCGAGCAGGACGGAGTAGCTCGTGCGCGCGGACAAGAAGTGGCCCTCATGCGTCTCTTCGCCGAAGTGGAAGTGAGGGACGAGTGTGTGCTCCAGCAGGTGAACTCCGCAAAAACCCGCGAGGACCAGCAGAGGGCCCCAGCGCGGTGCTGCCAGCATGCCCTCCGGCAGCATCTCGAGAAGGGCGGCGGCAAGCATGAACCCGGCTCCCAGGGCGACGAAGTACCGCAAGGCATGCGCGGAGGGCGAGCGACGCACCAGAAGGAAGCCGCCGAGGTAATCTGCAAGGCCGGCGAGAAAACCCAGGCCCAGGCTCAACCAGAATGTAGCCATCGTGTGTCCTGCGCGGTAGAGAAGTCGCCTAAGATCACGAGGCTGTTACGTGGGCAAGGTTCGCCTGCTCCTGCGCCATCAGCCAGAGCACGCCCAGGCCGGAGAGCAGGACGATTCCCTCCAGCTTCTCGGAGAGGGCGTGGAGTCGGTCGAAGTCTCTGCGTTCAAGACTGTCGCGGAGCGCAGACTCGATGTCCCCTCCTGCCTGGGCCCGGTCCCGCTCCATGGCGGGCAGGATGTGGAACTGGGAGAACGCTGTGGCGAGGAACATAGCCGCGATAAGCAGCACCTGAGCTTGTGTCGCTCTCCGCCACTTGGAGCGCAGTGCGGTTGCCGCCGTCGCGAGCACGAAGAGAAGCCCAGCCATCAGCCCGATCCAATGCAGGACAGACAAGGTGCCGCCCACCACCATGCCTGCCAGGCGGGGCGTGGGTAGACGGCTGAAGGCGATCGGAGCCAGCACAAAGGCGAAGAACGCCAGGCCTCCCACCCAAAGGGTTATGGCGATCAACCGGATGGCCTGGAAGAACGTCCTCATCAGGCTTTGTCTCGAAGCACGGGCTTCTGCCGGAGGCCCGGGGCTGGGTCAGGCGCAGAGGAGACAGCACTGTCGGAGGTTTGCGGTTCCTCTCGGGAGAGGGCACGGCGCATCACGACCTCAATCGCCTGCTTTTGTTCTGAGTAAGCAGGCTCCTTGAGCCGTCCTTGCAGACGATCGGTCTCGACCGCGAACAACTCTTCCTTCAGGGTGAGGAGCAACGCGTCTTTGTGCGTGCCTGGCTGGGCGGGCGGCCACGCGGCGCTCGCCGTTGCCGGAGCGGAGGAAGCAAGTGGCTTCCCTGAACCGCTTTGCAGCATGAGTCCCGCACCCGCGGCGAAGAGCAGGCCAAGGCCGCCGAGGATCCACCACTTGTATTTGGCCCAAGGATCGTTGGTTCCATTAGGATCAATCGGCGTACCCAAACCTCCGCCAGGCCGAGTGTCCGTGGCGGCTGAGCCCGGCGCGGCGGTTGACGCGGAGTTGTCCGCTGCGGCTGGCTGGGCCTGCTGTCCTGGGGTGGCTGCTCCGGTGGCTGCTCCGGCGGCTGTTCCGGTGGCTGTTCCGGTATCGCGGGGCAACTGGCCCGTGCCTGACACTGCAAACCCCAGCGGCTGCGCGGCCGTCACACCCCGGGCAATCAAGGTTTGGACGTTCACCTCATCGCTTATGGGCGAGTACGGAGAACCGGGGACGCCTTTGAAAATCATGCTTTTCGGCATCATGACCGCCACCGTATCGGTGGGCATCACCAGCTTCGGAGCCATCTGGAAGCTACCGCTGTACGGTACCGTGTAGCTGATCTGGAAGCGGGTCTCGCCCGGACGGACGGGAAAGACGAAGGCATAATGGTTGGCGTCTTCGAGCGGGACTGGCGACGTTTGCACGGGCATGCCTCCCGGAGACAGCGCGGCGGAGCCTACGACGACGGCTCCGGCGGGGAGGTAAAACTCAAAGGGCCTGTCACTGAACTGCGTCTTGGGTGGGCTCGATTCATTTTTGATGAAAAAGTTTTCGACGATCTGGAGAGTCTTGCCACCTTCATCCGTCTGCAGGCGAACGACGTCGGCCTCCTCGCTGATCCCAACCACCTTGGCGGCTGCGTTGTAGACGTCGATGTCCACGGACTGGGTGCCGGGGGGCGCGGGGCGGAAGTAGTTGGCCTTATCGTGCGTCACACGGACAAGGTGGAGACCCGGGTCGGGGACCTGCAGCCTAAATTTTCCGCGCGCATCCGTCTTCGTCCGGGCGGCTTCCTGCATACCTTGCTCAAGCCGGATGAGCACTACATCGTCTCCCGCGGCGGGGCGGTCGGTCGTCTTGTTCGTGACGGTTCCTTCCAGGGATTGTGCTTGCGCCGCACCGGCAAAAACGACTAGGAGCAGAGCTGCGAAGACAAGGCGCGAACGAAGAAACGAAGGAGAACTCACATGCTCTAGTCTACGTCAAAGCTGGCCGCGGGCGGCTTTGCTTGCCATTCGCGGCGGCCTCGGCGACCCCAACCGGTCGGCCTCTTCAATGACCCGCGCGGCTTCGTCTTCGAGGCCCGCGCGCTGCTCGGCAAAGTCCTGCTCGGGGTGCTTGCCCGCGAGGTATTCGAAGTTCAGGTCGCGAAGGTTGTCGTAGATGACCTCCTTGCGTTCGGCGAGGTAGTCGAGCCTGGTCTTGTCCGCCTGCAGCACGGGATTCCGCTCCGGCCAGAAGATATAAAGAAAGAGCCCGATCGTAAGAAGGACGGCGGCGAGAGTGCCCATCAGAACTGCGTCTCCCTTCGAATCCGAGCGCGAAGGTCACTGGCAAGCGCAGGCGAAGCTACCGCAGGCGGCCGCCGGCGGCTCCAGAGCCGAACCAGAAGAGCTGTGCCGACGGTCGCCATCAGGAAGACGCCGATGGGAGCTATCCAGGCGACGTCATCGAAGCCTCCACGAATGGGAGCGGCCAGCACGGTAGGACCGTACTTCGCAGCGAACCAGTTCAGGATGGAGGTGTCGGACCCTCCGCCGGTCATCTGTTGCCGCAACTCTCCAATCATCCGGTCGGAATCGGGACACCCGACGTGGTTGCATTCGAGCAGCACTTGAGAGCAGCCGCACACGCAGATCATGTTGTGGCCGATCCGGTTGAAGCGTGAGGAGGAGTCCGCGCCGAGCACGACCAGAAGCAGCAGACAAGCCCCCAGCGCACCGGCGGCGCGCCTAAACATGGTGGACCTCAGCGGATTCGAGGGAAGTGGCCGGTACCCTGCTCGGAAGAACCGAACCGGTCGTTCTGGGAACCAGCGCCACGAAGGTGCCAAGCACCACGATTCCGACGCCGATCCAGATCCAATTGATCAGAGGATTCAGGAAGACCTTGATGATGGGCTTGTTGGAATCCGGATTCTTGCCTTCGTAGATAACGTAGAGGTCGTTTTGCAGCGTGGAGCGATTGGCCACGATGGTAGAGGATGTCTGGCTGGCCAGATAGAAGCGCTTCTCAGGCGCAAGCTGCGTAAGCTTCTTGCCTCCCTTGTAGACGTCCAGCAGGGCGTACTCTGTTTCGAAGTTTGGGTTGCTGTCCTGAGTAAAGCTTTGGCAGACAAGCTTGTAGGGTCCGAGCTTCAGGCTGTCTCCGAAGCCCATCTCCTGCTCGCGGGATTGGTTGAACGCTCCCCCGGCGATGCCAATGAAGAGGACGACGATACCGAAGTGGACGATGTAGCCGCCATAACGGCGAGTGTTGCGCTGGATGAGGATGAAGGTCGAGGCGAGAAGGTGGCTGCCTGTCTGCGTACGAACGACGGCAGCTCCCCGCAGAAACTCGGATCCAATTGCGGTGATGACTCCCGCGCCGAGCGAAAATGCCAGGAGGGAGAACCAAGTAGCCTGCATGTCATCCCCAGCCTGCCATGGCCGAATGCCGGAGAGCATCAATCCCAGGGCGGTTGCGAGTACGGCCAGCCCCGGGAGAATAAAGTTCCGGCGAATCGACCGAAGCGAGGTCGACCTCCATGCCAGCAGCGGGCCAATCCCCGTCAGGAAGAGCAGGAAGAGTCCAATGGGCAGGTTGACCCGGTTATAGAACGGAGCGCCTACGGTCACCTTCGAGCCCTGCACATACTCACTCAGCACCGGGAAGAGCGTGCCCCAGAGAACGGTAAAGCAGGCGGCCAGCAGCACGAGATTGTTGAAGAGGAAGCTGGATTCTCGGCTCACCAGAGACTCGAGGCGGTTCTCCGACTTGAGGTGGTCCCGCTGCTTGAAGAAGGTAAAGAGACACACCGCGAAGACGATCAGCAGGAAGCCGTAGAACCAGTCGCCGATCGAAGACTGCGCGAAGGCATGCACCGAACTGACGATGCCCGATCTCGTCAGCAAGGTCCCGAGAATGGTCAGCATGAAGGTGGAGAAGATGAGCCAGACGTTCCAGCTCTTCATCATGCCGCGCTTCTCCTGCATCATCACGGAATGGAGAAAGGCCGTGCCGGTGAGCCAAGGCATCAGGGAGGCGTTCTCGACCGGGTCCCAGCCCCAGTAGCCTCCCCAGCCGAGTACGCTGTAGGCCCAGTGCGCGCCGAGGAAGATGCCGCAGGTCAGGAACAGCCAGGTCACCATCGTCCAACGGCGCGTGATGTGGATCCATTTCTCACCTGGATACCTCATCATGAGAGCGCCTAAAGCGAAGGCAAACGGCACCGTAAATCCGACGTATCCCAGGTAGAGCATCGGCGGATGGATGACCATCTCCGGATACTGGAGCAGGGGATTCAGCCCGAAGCCATCCTGGGCGATGGGGCCAGGCTGGATCGCGAAGGGGGGCGCCGCGAAGTTCAACAGCATCAGGAAGAAGACCTGTACGCCGGCTAGGATGGTCGAGGCAAACGCGCTGAGCCGAATATCTACCTTGTGCCGAATACGCAG
The DNA here is from genome assembly GCA_964246195.1 of uncultured Acidobacteriaceae bacterium. Taxonomy (GTDB): domain Bacteria; phylum Acidobacteriota; class Terriglobia; order Terriglobales; family Acidobacteriaceae; genus Edaphobacter. Next base: position 10,538 of record CAXTPY010000028.1, read on the forward strand.
CACAAAGCCGTAAGCGCTCAGCAGCCACGCCCAAAGCAGGAGCGAACCCTCCTGCCCGGACCACAACGCGGAGAACTTATACGCCGTATGGAGGTCACGATTCGTATGGTGCAGAATGTACGCGACCGAATAATCGTTGGTAAACGAGGCCCAGACCAGCGCAAAGGCGGCGCAGGTGAGGGCGAAGAAGCTTGCCAGGCCAGCACGCCTTGCCGTCTCGCCCAGCTTCGCGCTGCTCTGGAAAGCGTGGCCAGGCCGGGAGAGCCACAAGGCCATCCCCCCCCCCGCTAACGTATAGAGACTCAGCATCAGGGCCAGCAACAGGGCGAAACTGCCGAATTCAGGCATGGGGTGGGGTCGCATAGTGCCTCTGCTTCCTATTCTCGCAGGGGTGGGATGCCCTTCGCAATCCGCCTCCGTTTACCGCACGACTGCGCGCTAGGCTGCAAGCGCAACCGGAGCCCTATCTGTCCTCTTGCTGCAGCATCAACGTATGTACGCTCGCTAGGAGATTATCTGGAAGCAGAGGCTTGAGTCGGAAGAGCACATTGAGCCCTTCGTATTCAGCCTGAGCCTCTTCCATGCCACTGATGACTAGGACCGGCAGCTCCGGCCGTGTCTTCCGCAACTCACGCACGAACTCGGAGCCGTTCATTCCCGGCATCACATGATCGGTAACGACAAGCCGTATGTCGGCGGGAAAGTCGTTATCCTGCAGTTGCTCCAGAGCCCGCAAAGGATTGAGTGCGGCTATGACGTAGTACCCGGCGCGCTTCAGGATCGTCTGTCGAGTGGCTGCCTGTATGGCGTTGTCGTCGATCAGAAGAAGGGCCGGTGTCATAAGTCGAGGCGTTCCCGAAGAGTGAAAGTTGTCGAGCCTATACAGGATTAGTGATGGGATGCAGAGAACGGAGGGCCGGTAGCCTGGCAATTCGATATCTATGCTCCTCCGCCCGCAACGATCTTGCCGCTCTAGATCTGTGAGCAGGGCAGTGGCTGGAGAATCAAGTTAGAGATATTGCTGACGATCGCTTCCGAGGCGTACTTGGGTAAGTGCGAAAGCTTCTGCCAGTCCGGGTCGGTTCGGAATCGCTCCCAGGAGGATTCGAGCGCAGCGATGTCTGGAAAGCTCAACATGTAGGTGAGGCTTGGCAGTCGCGGTCCCACCAGCGCATCGCCGTAGAAGACCTGCTTGCATCCGGCTTTGGCGAACACTTCGAACTCCCCATCGTGAAACATCGCCACCTTCAGCACGTGATCCTTGTAGCTTGGGCTCTCGTAGGTTCGCAGCTGGAAGATCCGCGGTTTCAACTCCGGGGGAGTGATTCTAGGCCAGCCGGAGAAAGCAGCAAACAGGGAAGACTCGACCCGTCCAAAGGCAGGCTGCGAAGCGGGCGCGCCCCAGAAGGCCTCTCCTGCTTTGAGGAAGGCGGCATCCTTCGCGAGCGCCAGATCGACCGTCGCCGCTACGTCGACCGAGGCAGCCGGCATGAGGAGATAGTAGGCCGGCGTCTCAGGACCGAACTCCAACCGGAAAGCGCCTACGGGCTGGATGCCGAGACGATTCAGCGCCGGGATCAGCGCCTCGGCAAAGTACTTCTCTATGATCTGCTGCTGCGGCCCTGACTGCATGGAGTAGCGGCGCAGTTGGTAATACTCGCGTTGCTTCATCGTTGCGCTCTCGGCTCTCCCGACCTGTATGGCTCCCATCGTCGCTGCCGTAGCTCCCGCGGTGATGAACTCTCGTCTATGCATTGCATCTCCCATTAGAACAAAATCCCATCAGCGATATTGTGTCTGGAACATCTCAGCTTCGCGATTCATCTCGATATCCGTGGTTGCGTGAGACAGCAGCAGCGTGCGGAAGCGGAAGGTAGCACTCTCTCCCGCGTCGATCGTGAAGTTCATCGGCGCGGCCTTCGGATCGAAGATGCTTCGTCCCAGCGGATTCGCCGCGAAGAGGCCGTACCCGCGTGCGTGCCAGTAGGTCGGATAGCCCGGATTGCGAGGCTCATCAAGGATCGCTACCGTCTCCGTCGCGCCCTGGCTGCTTCCGGTCAAAGTACACCAGCGTCCGCGTGTGCCCCAGACCTTATCTCCCGCGATGCCTTCGCTCGTCCTGTACACGCCGGTCGCTCCGGCGTTGTCGCCGCTGGCAACCTTCGTGGGCTTGCCGTTGGCGTCGTTGAAGATGCCCCCCTTCTCCTCCGCCGACTCAAGAAAATGTGCTACACGCATCCCAAACAGGCCTTCCTTGTCGTCGTGGAAGACGACCTTCCTGAGCGCCTTCAGCGTAGTGATGCGGTCGATTCCGCGCACGTCGCCGCGCTTGTAGAAGATGAAGCGAGTGTCCTCTTCCAGCTGCGGCGTACCGTCACCGGCTACCCAGAGGCACTGGACTTCCAGTTCACCGGAGTCCTGCCCACTCCTCGTCGATAGGATCTTCTGCTGCTGTATCGTTCCCATCTTCACGCGGTTCTGCGCGGGGATCGCCTGTGAATTGTTCCAGAAGTCGAAGCCATTGACATTGCCGTAGTTGAACCACATTCCGGCATGGTGAGGGTGGTCGGTGCGCTCGCCAAGGAGCGGGTTCAAGGGAAAGCCGCGGGTCACAACCGTTCCGTCGGGTGCGACGAGAGGGTAGAGCACGGGTTTTTCGAGCGATGCGGGCCATAGGTAGGAGGTGAAGGGTCGACCGTCGATGGTAATGTCCACGCGGCGCTGCGCTTGCTTGGCCACCACCTCGACTCCGCCGGCTGGCTCTTTCGACACGGCCCATCCGTTCGCCCCACACGCCAGAAGCGCAAACGCCAGGAGCAGGCTACGCATACACCTTGCCCCCGGCGATCACCTGCTGCGTCTTATCGTCGAACGTCACGCGCTCTCCCGTGCGCATGGCGGCGATCGTCATGCACAGAGCCAGGGAGTGACTGTACCCAGCGTGGATGCTTGCGTTCGGCTGTTTGCGGTTGCGCACACACTCCATCCAGTTCAGTACGTTGGCTGAGGTCATCGGATCGCCCCCGGTGTTCGCATCCGTGGCGACCTTCTGGGCGTCTTCCGTCAGAGAGAAGCTTGGAAGCAGGTTGGGCTGCATCTTCATCTCCGCCGCCTCCCGCGCCTTCAGGCCTCCCTCCGGACTGACGCGCTGCTTATCCATGTCCAGCATGCCGCCGTTGGAGTAGTAGATCTCCTTCACGCCGCCCGCGGAGTTGGTCTGCCGCGAAGAATAGACCACCTGAAAGCCCTTCGAGGCGTCGTCCAGCGGGCCATAGTCGTACACGGCGGTCAGCGTGTCCCAGTTCCTCCGACCGTCCCTCCAGGCGTAGATCCCGCCATTCACTACCACGCTGCGTGGATGTGGAAGCCCGGTAAACCAATGCACCGTATCGATCTGATGAACGAGCCACTGGTCCGGTATGCCGGAAGAGAAGGGCCAAAAGAGACGAAACTCGAGGTACTTCCTCGCATCGAAGGGCTCGTACGGGCGGTTCATCAGAAACCGCTTCCAGTCGGTATCCTGTTCCTTGAGGAGAGGGACCACGTCGGGACGGCGCCAGCGTCCGGGCTGGTTGACGTTCCAGCTCATCTCTACCATCACGATATCGCCGAATTTGCCGGACTGGATGTACTCGAAGGCCCTCTGGTAAGCGGGAGTGCTGCGTCTCTGGGTACCGATCTGGACGATCTTTCCCGATTGCAGGACCGCCTCACGCACGGCGCGCGCGTCGGCCATGGTGTCTGCCAGGGGCTTCTCGACGTAGGCGTCGCGTCCCGCCTTCACGGCCTCCGCTCCAAGCAGCGCGTGCTGAAAGTCGGCCGTGGCGATCATCACTGCGTCAACGTCCTTGCGGGCGTAGAGTTCATCGTTGTTTCGGACCGTGGCTACGGTCGGACCACCGAGCTTCTGGATATAGGCAACGCCTTCGTCCCGGCGCCGGTTCCAGAGGTCGGAGATGGCAACCAGCTCGAAGTTCATTGCCTTCGCGTGCTGCTGAAAGGCGGGCAGAAGCGCACCCTTCATGCGGTCGCCGCAGCCCACCACCCCGACTCGCACCTTGTCGTTCGCTCCGGGAATACTGGCGTAACTCAAGGCTGTCTGGGAGAGGGCGGAGGCGGTTAGAGCTGCTCCGCCTAGTTTCAGGAAGGTCCTTCGATCGGTATCTTCTACCGGCATGGCTCACCTCTAGCGTTGGTCTGTGTTGGAGTCGTTTCAATTTTCGCGGAGGAACTGTTTCGAAAACACCGGCGTGCGAAAGTGTACAGGTAGGACCGGTCGTTGTCTCGCCCCGAGACGGCGGGTGCGGCGTAGACTCAAGCCGAGGACGGAGGACCTGATGTCTGCGATCGTGTTGAATATTCCTCCTGCGGAAGGCAAGCAGTATCCTCCCGGTCCGTCCTCGCTGCAGCGCGCTCTCTCTGGGCAGTTGTTCCGGCGCACGCCCATGGAAGATATGCGCCAGACCGCCGCGCAGTATGGCGATTTGGTTCATTTCCGGATATTTAGCCGCCACATCTACCAGCTGAACCACCCTGCCCTGGTAGAGGATCTGCTGCTGAAAGATGCCGGAAAACACGTTCGCGGCGTTGTTATGCAGCGCGCCAAGACGATCCTGGGCGAGGGGCTTCTCACCAGCGAAGATCCTTTCCACATGCGTCAGCGAAGGTTGGCGCAACCGGCCTTTCTGCGTCAGCGAATCGCCTCGTATGGCAGCATCATTGGACAGAACTCCTCAAGCATCTCCAGCACTTGGGTCTCAGGTTCCGTCGTCGATGTCTATACGGAGATGCTGGAACTGGCACTCCGAATCGTCGGGAAGTGTCTCTTCGATATCGATGTCCAGTCGCGCGAGCAGGTGATGAAGATCTCGGCTGCGGTGGATGCTTTTATGGGATTTCTGCCCATCGCTCTGATGCCCTTCTCCGAGCAGCTGCAAAGGTTTCCACTGCCCGCGATGCGGCGCATTCGCAAGGCGCAGGTAGAGCTCGATGCCATGATCTACGGCATGATTACAGAGCGTCGTAGAGCTCCCGGCGATCGCGGGGATCTCCTGTCCATGCTTTTAGATGGGAGGGATGCGGAAGATCCGGCGGCCTCGATGTCGGACCGTCAGGTGCATGACGAATGCCTCACGATTCTTTTGGCCGGCCATGAGACGACGGCCAACGCTTTGAGCTTCTCGTTGTGGCTGATGGGACAGCACCCGGAGGTGCAGGAAAGGCTGGCGCGGGAGGCGGCTGCGGTGCTGGGGGGCCGCACGGCGGGAGCTGAGGAGTATGCCCGGCTGCCGTATACCACTGCGGTATTTTCAGAGAGTATGCGGCTCTTTCCTCCAGTCTGGGCAATTGCCAGGACGTGCGTGCAGGACTACGAGATCGCAGGGTACCCGATCAAGGCGGGCGCCGCTGTGATTGCTCCGCAGGCGGTCTTGCACAGGGATGAGAGGTTCTTTCCCGAGCCTGACAAGTTCGATCCGGAGCGCTGGATGCCGCAGAATCGGGAGGCAGCCAAGTTGCGACCGCGCTTCGCTTTCTACCCGTTTGGCGGCGGTTCCAGGCAGTGCATCGGCGAGGGGCTGGCGTGGATGGAGGGTGTCCTTTCGCTTGCTACCCTGGTGCGCGACTGGAGATTCACTCCGGAGCAGGGAGCGCCGAGGACGATCGCGTTGAATCCGGCCATCAGCCTGCGGCCAAGACACGGAGTATCGCTTCGTGTGGACCGTCGCGGCTAACTTGTTCTCGCAGAGTCGCTCCTTCTGGAACTTTCCTCGTTTAGGCGGGGCGCCACGCACGCCGAAGCGTAGAATCGAAGCATGGGAATCAGCCGCGAACAAGCCCTCGATTGCTTCCACTCCGACGACCTGATCGGCATCGGCATGGAAGCTGATGCCATCCGCCGCAAGCTCCACCCTGAAGGTGTCGTCAGCTACATCATCGATCGCAACATCAACTACACGAACTTCTGCACCGAGTACTGCACCTTCTGCGCCTTCTACCGCCCCCTCAAGGGCAAGATGGCCGCGGAAGGGTACATTCTCGACTTCGAAACCATCTACGCCAAGATCGCCGAGACCCTGGAGATGGGCGGCACCGGCGTCCTTATGCAGGGCGGTATCCACCCCGACCTCAAGATCGACTGGTTCGAGTCGCTCTTCCGGGGCATCAAGGAGCGCTTCCCCTCCATCTGGCTCCATTGTCTCTCGGCTAGCGAGATCCTCGCGATCGCCGAGTACTCCGAGCTCGACCTCCGCACGACCATCGCCCGTCTCCGCGATGCCGGCCTGGACTCCATCCCCGGCGGCGGCGCCGAAATCCTCGATGACGAGGTGCGCCACCGCATCGCCCGATTAAAGTGCAAAACGCAGGATTGGGTCGACGTCCACCGCACGGCGCATCAGCTCGGCATGCGTACCACCGCCACCATGATGTTCGGCGTCGGAGAAGACTTCACCCACCGCGTCAACCACTTCGAGGTCGTCCGCAACCTTCAGGAGGAGACCGGAGGCTTCACCGCCTTCATCCCCTGGAGCTTCCAGCCCCAAAACACGGCCCTGGGCGGCCGCGGATGGGACGAGGCCACCTCCGTCGAGTACCTCAAGACCCTCGCCATCTCCCGCATGTATCTCGACAACATCGAAAATGTCCAGTCCTCCTGGGTTACCCAGGGTCTCAAGGTCCTCCAAATGGGCCTCCGCTTCGGAGGCAACGACGTAGGCTCCGTCATGCTGGAAGAAAACGTAGTCAAAGCCGCCGGCACCTCCAATTGCACCACCGAAGAGGAACTCCGCCGCATCATCCGCGATGCCGGCTTCCGCCCAGTCCAGCGCGACACCCTCTACCGCACCATGTTCCTCAACTAACCCCCACGCGGCTCCCCCACATCTCAATCACGTAGCATCCAGAGACACGCATCTGCTGCCACTACACCCTGCTTTCGCGCTCCTGACGCTCCTGACGCTTCTGGCGCCCCAGCGCGGCCTCACCCACTACTTCCACACCCACTACGGCGACCGCACCTTCGAGCACCTCTACCGCTGGAACGCGTTCGACACCGCCCTCCTCATCCCCTACTTCATCGTCATGGTGATCCTCGCCTTCTACGGCATCCACCGCTACCAGCTCGTCTGGCTCTACCTCCGCAACCGCAAGAACGCCGCCCACTCCGACGCCCCCGTTTCCCGCTTCCTCCCCACCAGCCTCCCCTTCATCACCATCCAGCTGCCCATCTTC
>CAXTPY010000029.1:0-15658 GCA_964246195.1 uncultured Acidobacteriaceae bacterium
AGGAAATATCCCAGCAAAAGCGCCCCAATGTGACCTATTTCAACAAGCTCCTAGAGGTTGAGCTTTGGCTCGCCTGGCGGAATGCTTGAGTTTCGTCAAAACTTTTGTATTGGCTTGAGGTCCGCCGAGTAGAGTGGCAGATACAGGTCGGCTTCCAGTAGCCACGATCCAATCTTTACGCCTTTGGTTTTTTAAGCGATTGCTCTAGTTCGGCTCGATGCGGCACACCAGATTAGCCATAAGCTGTGCGGCAGCTTCCGGTGTGAGGTGCAGGTAATCGGGGAAGTTATCGCGGTTCGCTTCGAGGGCGGCAAGTTGGCCGTCATTGAGGTCGATGAGGGTGTCCTCTGGCGAGAACAGCCGGCTGGTGCGGGCCTGCCAATCGCGGAGTTCCGGCCCCTGCATCTGCCAGCGAGGTGCATAAAGCGGGGCGTACACGCCATAGACTTTGACGCCGTGTGCATGCAGACTGTTCAGCATCTCCTTCAGTTCATCGATGGCGATTGGATCGCCTTTGATCTCTGCTTCTTCAAGCGGCGGCACGATGGGCGAGGACTCGCGTGCCATGGGGAAGTTCATGGCACCGTCCTGCGCGAATTTGTGTGTGGCTGCTGAAGCGGGCAGGTGGAGTTTCGAACCGAAGCGTTCCATCGCGGCTTGTGTGTCAATGATGATGGTTTGCACGGAGCCAAAGGATGCATTGTAATCGTGAGGCGTCATATAAGCCGTACGCATGTCATGCGACCCAGTTAGACTAGGCAAAAGGACGATGATGGCTATCTTCATGTGGCCTCGATTGACCGCGTTATTGAGGACAGCTTTCTCTTCGGCGATGGTAGAGCCTCGAAGGCCAGCGTTGAAGACGTGATGTTGCTTGAACCGGCCGGTGTCCCAATTCGCCGCGATGGAATTACTAAGCAGAATTCCGTCGTAATGATCAGGGACATAGCGATAGCCCATAAGGTACTTGGAGTAACGCTCCAAGGCGTAAATTTTGACGGGGCTACGACCGTGGAGTCCGAGCATGTCCTGACTAAAATTAAACCAGGCAAATAGACCGGCAGCAATCACTATAAGCAGAACCGTTTCGAAAACCCAGATGGTATAGGTCGCTGAGACGGCAGATTCCTGGGCAGGCTTAGGCGAAGGTGTGATAGATGCGCTCATGGGAGGTCAGAAACCAAAGTAGACAAAGTTCTTTGCTGCAATCGAGTTAAGGAAGACAACCGAAACGAAGCCCAAGCAGGCGAAGGCAACCGCGGTGCGCGGTCTAAAGCGCAGATGCTCTATAAACTCTTGCGACGATGGGCCTAGAAGCGCGATCGGTAGCGAAAGGAGCGAGGGGAGAATATACGAAATGCCTTCAAGTCCGAATTTGAGTTCGACAAGGTGCAGCGCGGCCGCGAGGCCGTGTGTAGGAATGAGCTGTTTATAAACTGCTATGGCATTGGTCACGTTTGGGGAACGGAAAAAGACCTCAATCAGGACGACAAACAGGAAATTGCATGCCCAGCCCAGGACGTCGGGCATGTTGCGCTTCAGAATCTTGCGCCAGTACTGGTTGAGAGCTATCGCTATACCATTGCCCAGGCCCCAGAGCAAAAAGGTCCAGCCGGCTCCATGCCAAAGACCGGAGATAGTCATGGCAAGAATGGATGCAACGACTGCCTTCCTGACCGTCGCTCGACCCTTGAAGCGGCGCAGGATGGGCGTGTAGAGGTACGTCGTAATGAAACTGGAGAGGCTGATGTGCCATCTCTGCCAGAACTCCGTGATGGATGTCGCTGTATACGGCGCGTTGAAGTTGAACGGGATCGTATAGCCAAAGATACGTGCGATGCCCACCGCCATGTCAGAGTAGCCGCTGAAGTCGAAGTACAGCTGAAGCGAATACGCCAGGACGGAAATCCAGGTCTCCAGCGCGCCTGTATGTGTGGGGTTGTTGAAGGCGGTGTCGGCAAGGTGAACAAGCGAATCGGCAAACACAACCTTTTTGAAGAGGCCGAGGATTAAGAAGGCTAGCCCTTCGGCGATATCACGTGCCGTCGCAATGCCGTTCTCCTGCAACTGCCGCACGATTACTTTGGCGCGAACGAGCGGCCCAGCAATGACGTATGGAAAAAATGATACGAAGGTGGCGTGATCAAGCAGCGTGTTCGGTGGAACGATGCCCTCGTAAGTATCCACGAGGTACATCACTTGGTTCAGAGTAATGAAGCTGATGCCGAGCGGTAGTACCCATCTCGGTAGCGAAAATAGAGTGCTGAAGCCCGGTCGGACCTGCGCGAGGAAGAAGTTGACGTACTTGAAGAGGCTGAGGAAGACGATGTTGGCCGTGATCGCCAGAGTGAGCATGCGGCGCCGCGTCTTCTCAGACAGAGCATCGGGTGCTAGCTTCTGAGAGATGGCCCAGTTAAATAGGATCGACCCCAGCAGAAGCGGCAGTTGATGAAAAGCACCATAGGCGTAGAACCCAAGCGACAGCAGCAGAAGCCAGCTCTGACTGACGTAGCGCGATGCATGAGTGCCCAGAAAGGCATATGTAGCCGCCGCGAGCGGAAGTAGAAGGATGAACAAGAATGAGTTGAACAGCATCGAGCACCTTTGAGGCGTGGAATCGTCTACGCTTGGCCCGTGTACTTAATCCGACCGCGCTACTTCACCTTCTTAAGGATGAGATCGACCAAATCACCGACCTCTTTCATCTGATCAAGCTCACCCAAAGCGAACTTGACTTTGAATTCGTCTTCGATGATCTGGATAAGGTTAATATGAGCGAGCGAGTCCCAATTCGGTGTGTTGTACGCACTGGACTCACGTGTGATCACAAGACGGTCATTGTCCAGCACATCACGGAAGATAGGTTGAAGGCGATCAAGAACTTCCTGCTGAGTCATTTGAGGGTAATGCTCCCGTTCTTAGGTTGGTAGTCAGCTGTTTCCAAAGTCCACTCAGATCGCAGCCCGTCTTCAATCAACGCTGTAAATCCGAGATCGTGGTAGTGCCTGGAGACAAGATCGTTCTTCGGTGTTCGTATGTAGTACCCCCGAACAGTGTGAACGCCACGCTGGTTGGAACGGCGCACGATCTCGTCCAGCACAAGCAGCTCCACATCGCGTTTGAGGACGCGGCAACTCATTAGCCAGAGACGAAGGTGCAGCACATGGCCAACCTGCTCTCCAACCACAACTGAGATGAGACCGTGATCGCCGAAGCGGTCGGCTAGTTTGACATAGAGCGTTAGAAACTCGGGGCTGTTCGCCATGCGCGTAATGTCAGTTATGGCGAAGCGTTCGGTTGTAAGATTGAACTGGTTCGTCTTGTTGGTAAGCTGGGCAATGCGGTCGAGATACCGTGGGATAAATTCCCCAACCTCGGCCTTCATCTCGAGGCTTTGCAGGTATTGATCGTAATTCGCGAAAGTGGCTTGAGTCTCAGCAGCCGCAGCCTTGCTGAGATACTGCTCTGCACGGCTGAGATCATCGTCGGAGATCGCGAGCGGCTCGAAGTATTGAGCCCGATCGAGGATGCGAGAGTAATTCGCGACGTCGTCTCCTATGTCAGGCACGGCAACCATGGGCAGCTGCGCAGAAACGAGAGCCCGTTCCGCTGGGTTGTCATCGACAAACACGAAGCTGTCCAGACCGAGATTCAGCGCGGATGCGATTGCCTTAATGTTTTCATGCTTTGGCTCCCAGTTAGCTCGAAAGCACGCGAAGTCTGCGATGCTCAGGATCGAATCAGGATGACCAAAGCCGCTGCGCGCGATGGAATCATTGTTCTTGGAGCAGACAGCTAGAATCACGCCTCGCCGTTTGAGAGCCAGGCAGTACTCCTGGAAATGAGTGTAAGCCTCGGCCTTCGCAGTTTCACGGCCAAGGACGAGTCGATCGACGCCGTCGTCGCCGATGACGCCGCCCCAGAGCGTATTGTCAAGGTCAAGCACCAGTACTTTCCTGGACAGACCGAAGCGTGCAGCGATGAGCGTGGCAACATTGTGGGCTGTAGCGACGCTACCCTCAAGCGAACTCGGCATTTTATACGAAAACCAACGGCTCCAGTCATACCAGTTTGTTAGCCCGAGTTGCGCAGCGATGTACTGTGTGTCGTTCAGGATTAGCGCAGGACGGCGGAGCGCAGATAAGGCCAATTCACGGTTAACCTCGAGAACGAAGTTTGTTGCGCCTGCAGAGTTCTTGCTGTCGAGATTGCCGAGCACGCGCAGGTCAGGCATCTCGAAATTGTTCTGAACGATGGGGCATCCGGCTACTGCTTGCAAGGCGTCCCAGATCTGCTGCAGCTTGCGGACTTCCTCGTCGATAAGGCCGCGAACCTGCGCTTCTTCATTGTGATAGGCGGGCCACTTTCGAATGTTATGAATGCCGGTCTGAACGTGAACCACGTCCGGCTTAAAAGCGCTCAGTTCACGGGAGTCGAGGACGGCGTCCTCGTAATACCGGCCATACTCAGATTGCCAAAAGACAGGGTCAAAGCCGCGGTGCAGGAGAAAAAGTTCTAGCAGAGTCACTAGTTCTTGAGTACTGGAACCGCCCAGGATCGCTACGCGCAAGGGTCTGAGTGCCGACCCCTCGCGCAGCGTGCGTGCGAGTTTTTTCGCGCCCCGCATCAGGCTAGGGCCCGAGCACGGCAACGTCATTAGACTATGCATCGAACCTGCCTTGAGTCGCCCGGAACGTGGTGCATATGGCTCTGTGTATGGACCATTGTCACCTTATCATGATTGTTTGGGCTGGTTTGTTGAACCTACCGAGCGCCAACGATTTTAGTCTAATCTGAGGCTCAAAGGAGCTAGACAGTAGCGATCTCTCCTCCTCTTCGATTGAGGTAACTTCGCCGTCTTACCGTTCAGCTATCGAATGTCCGAGTGCCGTCTTTAGCCACTCCACTCCAATTTGCTCTTGTTGCAGCCTCAAGCCTCTTACCATCTGGTTGTATCGCAAGTCTTTGTATAGCAAGGTTTCGGCCATGGTCGGTCGAGGCAGATCGCGCACGATTTGGCTCTCTTCGGTGCCCCACAGTAATTCGTGAGTGAGCAATGTTGGTCGATCCATCAGAAACGACTTTGTGTGTCCGAAGTAATCGCGTAGTTGGTCGAGAATGGCGAAACGAATCCATAGCCTGCCCCAAAGATAACGATCGCACTCTCGACCGCCGGGAACGCAAAGAAAGTGACCTCGTTCTCGATAATGAAGACATGTCGAATCGGCGCGCATAGCTTCGCAAAATTTTCTCCGTCTAGGGTCACGTTCGGCAACTTAGTACCAGCAAGCATGCCAAGGCCGGCATCGAGCACGCGAAAGCGTATCTGATTGGGTTTGTCGAGGAACACGTAGCGGGCGGTTAATTCCCGCGCACCGGTGTGATTCGCATCCATCGCTTCCTCCGGCAACAACAGATCAAACCAGTCTTCAGCACCTCGACGTGGCCTTCGATAAATTTGCTATGCACTCCGGCGATGCGCGCATGCCTCGGCAGCTCCACGTCGCAGGACATGTCCGCAATATCGATTACGACGCCCTCGCGCGGGAGCATCGGTTGGCCAGTACCTTACTCTCGATATTCCGCAGGATGTCCATGATGCGGTGATTTTCCAGCGACATCTGGTCGTCCAAAAATCTTCGCAACTGTTGCGAAAGCTGCGCCACCATTCTCTGCGTCGTACCACCGGCCTCCAGCCAATCGTGATGCACCAGCCGGGTTCTAACATCCGGCTTCAGTTCGGACACCGCAGGCAAAGCCAATACGCGTGTCAGCAGTTCACTCAACTCCTCCTGCCGTTGGTAGAACGTGCGCAACCAGCCTCGCTCCGGACTCGCCCAATCACTGAGGTAATCGGTTGCGGTCTTTCGAAAGGTGACTTCAGCCAGTCCTGACCGCCAGAGATAGAGATAGTCTTCCAGGGCTTCCGTCAGGTCATCTGCACTTATGGATCGAGCGTTGGACAGCATGAAAGGCACCGTGTAGAAAGCTCACAACGAACGCCCCATGCTCCGCCCGAAAAAGCCGCCATGCAGGATGATAGGCACGTAACTCCTCGAATTTGATGTAGTCAAAAGTCAAGGGTCCAGGCGCCTTCCCGGTTGCTTATGTGGAAAGCAGGCACCATGGCCAAGCTCATTAACTCTAGCTCCCAGGCATAAAGGGTTAGCGAAAGCAATGAGCTCATTTATTCGCATTTTATTCAGCCGCATCACGCTAACTCTCCTTTTGGACATTGCACTCTTCTAGGTGCATAGGTGTTGGTCGCCAGAGCTGCGTTTACGCCACACTACTTTGATCTGGCTGCGCCAGCGTTCATCGAGTGCGAGTAGCGTCCAATCAACCTCAGCTGAAAGATGGCGCAGCACCGTCTCGGTCGCGGGGTGGATGCGGAGGGCAGGAGCAACGAGGTAAAGGCGGGGAGACTGCGGTGCCAGCCGCAGGCCAGGGAAGTAGCCGTGACTCTGGAATTCCCCCAGGCCGGTGGCGTGATTCTCACGCTGAAGGTGATGCCAGCGCACGCGTACCCAGTAATCGAGGCCTTGCAGGGCAAGTTGCAGGTCTTCGTCGGCCTTCAGTTCGAGTACGGCAAGGCGCCCGTTCTGATCTACGGCGAGGAGGTCGAGCATCCCGCGATCGGCTGCGGAAAAGGCAGGCACCTGCGTATAGACATGTGTGCGGTCGAGCTTGTCATCCAACAGCCTGACATCGCGCCGAAGAGAGTTCTCCAGCCAGCGCTCAGGCTGCATGCGGAAGAGGGCATCTCGTCGGTCGCCTCCCGCCCGGCGACGGGCGAAAAGGCTGGCAACCAAGTCGTGCAAGACGGCGGCGTTATCCGCAGTGAGGGGAGTCTCCTGCTGGCCCGCTCCGAAGGTAATCTGCTCGACGCTATTGAAGCTTTCGCCTGCGTAGCCGAGGCGCGCGCGCGCGAATTCGAGGCCATGCAGGAGGAAGGCCAGTTCTCTTCCGCTGAGCACGCGCTGCTCGACAAGCGACCGCATAGCGTCCGGTACCACGGCCAGCACGCGGCTCGCAGCGTCACCAAAGCGTTCGCGAGCAGCTGACTCGTTGGGCGCGTGGAGGAGATGCGTCGTTAGGTTACCAAAATCGCCCGTGTCGCAAACGAACAGATCCTCGGACGATTCGTCGATCTCCCAGAGCTCCCACTGGGCTGCGACCTGATTGAGCCAAGCCATGCGGGAGAACGTCAAGCCAGCCCTTCCCCGCGGCGCTATGACACGCAAGCCGTGGACTAGGCGACGGCCTCCGCTCGACTCGCGGCAATGATGCAGCCAAAGGATTCCGAGCGTTAGGATGCCGTCCACAGTGGCCTGAGACTCTTCAGCGTTGACCGCAATTACGGCCCAGGCCCTCGTGCCCTGGACCATGAGCCCGCGCGCATACGCGGGTCCGAAGCTCTTCTCGAGGTCCATTGCGGTTCGGAGCGCTTCGACCCTCCACTCCGGGAACTGCTTGGAGAGCACACGTTTTAACACAGCAAGGTACTTGACCCGTGTGGCCTCGCGGGTGGAAGGGGTGCGCCGGTCCGTATCGGGAGTGATCTCGACAATTTGGGGCTTCGCCTGTCCGAAGCGAAGCGTACTGAGGCGGAGGACCGCATGGCGCATCACGGCGGCACTCACGCGGCGAACAATGTTCTTTTCGGCATCCCAGAGGTGCAGGGTGCAGCGGCCATGCTCGGTGCTAAGCGTGAATTTGGCCGAGCGCATGTCGAAGATCGGTCGGCCTTCGTCGAGTACAAGCGCGCGAGGATTGTCGGCTAGATACTCCTCGATCGCCGCGGCGATCGCGTCGGCTGTCTGCTCCGTTGCCGGGGAGTCTACTCTGGGCGGCATGCCCTCACACTATCGAACAGCCAGGGCTGCCTGCAAGAGTGGTTGCACGAAGCCCGTCCGAAACACGGAATTGAAGAGTTGCTGATGAGCAAGGGAAGGAGCCACGCCAACGATAAATCTCTCCACTCGTTTCGCGAGGTCAAGCCGCGCCGCCCTGCTGGCATACGAATTGTTCAGACAGGTTCCAGATTCGTGGCTTGCACTCAGGTCTTGCACACAGTTGCTAGATCACCCGGCTATGTTTGTAACCTTCAGCGGTCAGGCCGGTGAGGAGTTGTTCTACCTGCTCGCGGCCCCGGGTCTCCATCGTAATGTCGATGACCGTATCGCCGAGATTGACGCCATAGTAGGCACGGTTGTGTAAGGTGTCCACGATGTTCGCCCGGTGTGTAGCGATCAATCGAGTAAGCTCGGCGAGAGCGCCAGGCTTGTCCAGCAGATGGATGCGCAGACGTATCAGGCGGCCGTCCTGGACGAGCCCGCGTTCGATGATGCGGCTGAGGAGCGTGACATCGATGTTCCCTCCGCACACCAGGACGGCGGTCGCTGTGCCGGGGGGGATCACGGTGGTCTTGTGCTGGAGCAGGGCGGCGAGAGCGGTAGCGCCGGCGCCTTCGGCGAGGGTCTTCTCGCGTTCGAGAAGCATGAGGATGGCAGAGGCGATCTCGTCTTCTTCGACGGTGACGATCTCGTCGACGTAACGCTTGACGACCGGGTAGGTGACGTCTCCGGCGCGGCGGACGGCGATACCGTCGGCAATGGTGGTGGCAGCGGGGATGGTGACGGGTCGGTGAGCCTCGAAGGCATGGGCCATGGAGGGCAGGCGCGCGGTCTGGACGCCGACAACCAGGACGCTGGGCCGAGTCTGCTTGATCGCGCACGCGATGCCGCCGATGAGACCTCCGCCGCCGATGGGAACGACGACGGCTCCTAACTGGGGAACCTGTTCGATCAGTTCGAGGGCGATGGTCCCCTGGCCTGCCATGACGGCGGAGTCATCGAACGGATGGATGAAGGTCATCTCCTGTTCATGGCAGAGGCGTTTGGCTTCTTCGCACGCTTCGTCGTAGCTGCCTCCGTGAAGGAGTACCTCGGCCCCGAAGCCGCGTGTGGCGGTGACTTTGACGAGAGGCGTGGCCAGCGGCATCACAATGAGGCTCCGGATGCCGCGCCGGGTGGCATGATAGGCGACGCCCTGGGCGTGATTGCCTGCACTGGCGGCTACGACGCCGCGGGCCTGCTGCTCTGGAGTGAGGAGAGCGATGCGGTTCAGCGCGCCCCGCTCCTTGAAGCTTCCCGTCATCTGCAGGTTCTCTAGCTTCAGGAAGATCTCCTGTCCGGTGAGCGTGGAGAGCATCTGAGAGTGCGGGCAGGGAGAGGTGTAGATGGACCCGCGCAGACGCACGCGGGCGGCGTGGATGTCAGCTAGTTCGATGGCGGGCGGAAGGGTCGTCGATATCACGGTGCTTTTAATGGTACTGGAGGAGCGCCCATGATTACCAAAGTGCAAGGCGTGAATCTATGCTCCGCTTGTAAGTAGCAGCGGAATACCACTTGCCAGATCGGAATCTATGTGGTTACCTAGTGCAGCACGAATCATCAATCGCCAAGTTCCAACTTGGGGGACACTGTTCGAGCACGGAAAAGCTCTGCCCTGTCGCATTGAAACCGTTGCAGCCCTGAAGGCGCCACCAGCGCATCACCCAGAGTTCCTGCAAGGAAGGTACCCTGATGGCCGCTTCAACTGACGTGGTGCCGAGGTCCAGCATCGCTTTGCCTTGTGTTCCAATCCTGAGTGTTCCGGCCCATACCATAGCTTGTTCCAGTTGCGAAGGCAGAGACCATACGTCGGCGTTTTCCATGGCCTTCCAACCTATAGTGGACACGCTGGCCAACCGGATCGTCGCCTACGAGGCGCTGGCCCGAGGCAGCCAGGGTGAACCCGCGGCGACGGTGCTGCAGCAACATGTGGGGGAGAGCCGGTACAGACTCGATCAGCAGCGGGGTATTCGCGCGATCGAGATGGCTGCCGGACTGGGGCTCGCCGCTACTGGAGCCGACCTCTGCATCAACTTCTTCCCCAATGCGGTCCATAAACCGGCGGCGTGCCTACAGCACACCATGCTGGCAGCACAGCGGTCGAAGCTGCCGCCTGAAAGGCTCATCTTCGAGATCAATGAGATGGAGCAGGTGGTGAGCGTGGACCACCTCCGTGCCATTGTGCTGGAGCATCGCAACATGGGTATTCGCACCGCGATGGATGACTTCGGATCGGGATTCGCAGGACTTACAATGCTAGCCGCCTTCCAGCCGGATATCGTGAAGATCGACATCGCCCTGACACGGCACATCTACGAGCGGCGCGCAAGCCAGATCATCGTCCGGGCTATCGTCGCGATCTGCGCCGACCTGGGTATACAGACGATTGCGGAGGGCGTCGAGCGGCGCGAAGAGATGGAAACGCTGCAAGACCTCGGCATCACGCAGTTACAGGGGTACTACCTCATGTCGCCTGCGTTTGAGCAGCTGCCGACCTGGGTAGCTTGAAGATACGAAAAGATGCGGACCTGAGCAGGCCTTCTCCGTGGCCCGATCAGGTTCTGCGGGAGCGAAAACGGTTTGCGAGGGCGAACTGGTCGCGCAGTTCGGGGGTGCGAAGATTCTCGCGTACGTGCGCCAACCGGAGTTCCAAGGCCAGCAGCGTGTCCGCGACTGCGTCCGTATTGGTGAGCGCGACATCACGCCACATGCTGTAAGGACTGGCGCCGAGACGGGTTGTCTCGCGCAGCGCACGTGCGCCTATGGCCGCAATCTCGGGTGCGTCCCCGAACTCATCCTCCAGCAGAGCGGCAAGCGCAGTGGAGAGCATCTGGGGCAGGTGGCTGACCCAGGCGCAGACGCGGTCGTGTCTGGCTGGTTCCATGTCCATCGTGCGTGCGCCCATGTGGCGAACCCAGTCCTTCCACTCTTCTTCAAGAGGAAGGTCTTCGGTGCGCCCAGCCAGTGGCGTAAAGAGCCAGACGGCGGCATCGAAGAGCCCTGCCTCGGCACGCGCGGCGCCCCCTGATTCCTTGCCCGCCATCGGGTGGCCAGGAAGAAAGCGCGCCGCGTCGCCCGGATAAAGTTGCGCTGCCAGATTCGCGACGACGGCCTTGGTGCTGCCGACATCGGTGACGAGTTGACCGAAGCGCAGGCGCGGTGAGAGTATCTGCATCCAGTCCAGGATTCCCATGACGGGGACAGCGAGCAGGATCACATCCGCGTGGGTGGCTAGTTCGAGTGCCTCGACGTGCGATTCTGCGACCCCATCGAAGGCTTTGGAGTGCAGAGCCGTGTGGCGTTCGGCTTCGTCTGTATCCCAGCCGTCAATGCGCCCTTTGTATCCGGCGGAACGCAGGGCGAGACCGGCCGAGGCACCGATCAGACCGGTTCCGATGATGAGCAGACGATCCATCACGTGTGCTCCATCATGGCGTCATGCGATAGTCCGGCCGACGACCGGAGCGAGTAGGCGGAGCTGGGCGAGAAGTCGTTCGAGCTGCTCCGGGTAGAGGCTCTGGGCGCCGTCGCTCATAGCTTTTTCGGGATTGGGATGCATCTCCATGAGCAGGCCGTCGGCCCCTGCGGCGACCGAGGCGAGCGCCATGGGAGGTACGAGGTCGCGGATGCCGACGCCGTGCGAGGGATCGGCAAAGACGGGAAGATGAGTGAGCTTCTTGAGCACGGGGATGGCGGAGATGTCCATGGTGTTGCGTGTGTAGGTCTCATAGGTGCGGATTCCGCGCTCGCACAGGATGAGGTCGTAGTTGCCTCCGGAGAGGATGTATTCAGCGGAGAGGAGCACCTCTTCGATCGTGGCGGAGATGCCGCGCTTCATCAGGACGGGCTTGCGTACGTGGCCGAGTTCGCGGAGCAGATTGAAGTTCTGCATGTTGCGCGCGCCCACTTGAAAACAGTCGATGTAGGGCAGCATAAGTTCGATCTGGGAGATCTCCATGACCTCGGTGATGACCAGTAGTCCGGTCTGATTGGAGACGTCGCGGAGGAGTTTAAGGCCTTCCAGACCCATGCCCTGGAAGCTGTAGGGGGAGCTGCGCGGCTTGAAGGCGCCCCCGCGGAGAAACTGGGCTCCGGAGGCCTTGACGAGCTTGGCGCTAGATAGGATCTGGTCGCAGGATTCGACCGAACAGGGGCCTGCCATGACGAGGACCTGGCGGTCACCAGCGACGACGCCGTTCGGAAACGTCACCGTGGTGCCCTCGGGGCGGAAGCTGCGACCGGCAAGTTTGTAGGGGCTGGAGATGCGGTAAGCCTCAAAGACCCCGGGTAGCACTTTAAATTCGGCGACGTCGAAGTGGTCCGGGGTACCGACGCCGGCGAGAATGGTTTGGACGGCTCCAGTAGTACGGTGGACGTTGAAGCCAAGGTCCACCATGCGTTCGATGACGTGCTGGATGTGTTCTTCTTCGGCGCTGCCCTGCATGGCTACGATCATGGTTCTGGCTTCACTCTCTTCTGTAACTGTAGTCACTACATTATTTTTAAAGGGTTAGATGTCGTGGCGTTGCAGCGTCCGCATGACGTCGATGATCCGCTCGTATACGTGAAGCATCTCGGCATCGGCGAGCGGGCCCGGGTTGACGGAGCGGACGTGATCGAAGACGCTGCGCTCGCGGAGAGGCTCATAGACTGGAAGGTGGGCGTCGCGTTTAATCTCTCCGATAGCGCGTGCGGCTTGTGCGCGCTTGCTGATGAGCTGAACGATCTGCTCGTCGATGCCGTCGATTTCTCTACGCCAGCCGTCGATATCCATCTACCTTCCTCACTGTGCCCACGGGGATGCGCTGCAGCCAACATAATACCTGCGCAGGACGCGTGAACTGCGCGGAAGTTCATGTGCGCAGACCTGCGATGAACCTGCCCACGTGAGCGGCGGCGTCACTTGGCGCTGTCTGCTCGATCAGAGCAACGAGCGCGCTGCCAAGGACGGCTGCGTCGGCGAACTGCCCTACGGCGGCGACATGGGCAGCGTTCGAGATACCGAAGCCGACCGCAATGGGAAGCTCAAGTGGCATGGTGAACTGGCGCAGGCGGGCGACGAGGCTTGAGGCGTCTCCAGCAAGCTGCTGCTGGGTGCCGGTAATGCCGACTCGCGAGATGGCGTAGACAAATCCCTTCGAGGCAACGGCTATCGCCTGCAGCCGCGCGTCTGGGCTGGTGGGCGCGGCGAGGAAGACCGGCGCGAGATGATTGGCGTGCATCGCAGCAAGGTATTCAGCGGCCTCTTCGACGATCATGTCCGTGAGCAGGACGCCGTCGGCTCCAGACTCCGCCGCGCGCTGGCAGAAGGCGGTGAGGCCTAAGCGGATGACGGGGTTGAGGTAGGAGAAGAGAACCAGGCCGGCACAGGGACGGGCCTTGCGGAGTTCTGCGGTAAGGGCGAGAACATCCGTGAGCCGGGTACCGCGGGCGACGGCGCGTTCACTGGCGCGTTGTATGACGGGTCCGTCGGCCAGGGGGTCCGAGAAAGGTACGCCGAGTTCGATGACCTCGGCTCCGTTGTCGATGGCGGCGAGTGCGACATCGCGCGTGGTCGCTAGGTCAGGATCGCCGGCCGTAAGGTAGGCGACGATGCCCGGCCTCCGCTGAAACTCAATGGGCATCGTGCTGTGCTCCCTTAAGGTTCAGTTCGCGAGCGATGATGCCAATATCTTTGTCGCCGCGGCCAGAGAGATTGATCATGATCACGTCGGTCTTCGCCATAGCAGGGGCGAGACGGATAGCTTCGGCCACAGCGTGGGCACTCTCCAAGGCCGGGAGAATACCCTCGGTGCGGCAGAGGGTGACGGTGGCCTGGAGCGCGTCGTGGTCGGAGCAGGAGACGTAGGTGGCGCGGCCGGAGTCATGCAGCATGGCGTGCTCGGGGCCTACGCTAGCGTAGTCCAGGCCGGCTGAGACGGAGTGCGTGATGCTGATCTGGCCATCGTCGTTTTGTAACACATACGAGTACGTACCCTGGAGCACGCCCGGTACTCCGCCTCCGCTCTTTTGGAAGCGTGCGGCATGTTCGCCCAGAGCCGAGCCTCGCCCTCCCGCCTCCACCCCCACGAGACGCACGTCCTTGTCGGGAAGGAACTCGTAGAAGGCTCCGATGGCGTTCGAGCCTCCGCCTACGCAGGCGATGATGGCGCTGGGGAGCTTGCCTTCCTGCTCCAGCATCTGAGCGCGGGCTTCGCGCGAGATGACGCGGTGGAAGTCCCGGACCATGGTGGGGTACGGATGCGCTCCCAACGCGCTGCCGAGGACATAGTACGTAGTCCGCACGTTCGTCACCCAGTCGCGCATCGCCTCGTTGATGGCGTCCTTGAGTGTGGCGGAGCCGGCGTTGACGCCGCGCACCTCGGCGCCGAGCAAACGCATGCGGTAGACGTTCAGTTCCTGCCGGCGCATGTCTTCTTCGCCCATGTAGACGACACACTCCAGGCCTAGCAGAGCGCAGACCGTCGCAGTGGCCACGCCGTGCTGCCCCGCTCCCGTTTCGGCGATGATGCGCTGTTTGCCCATGCGGCGGGCGAGCAGGCCCTGGCCGAGGGCGTTGTTGATCTTGTGCGCGCCAGTGTGCAGGAGATCTTCGCGTTTAAGGTAAATCTTCGCGCCACCGAGCGTTTCAGTAAGACGTTTCGCTAAGTAAAGTGGCGTGGGACGGCCACAGTAGTGGTGGAGCAGATCGCGCAGTTCGGAATCGAATGCGGGATCGACCTGGGCCTCGGCGTAGGCTGCTTCCAACTCTTCGAGCGCGGCCATCAGCGTCTCGGGAACGTACCGCCCTCCGTAGGCGCCGAAACGTCCTGCGGTCTGTGTGGCTGGGTTCACTGTGGCGACTGCACTCATCTTGTCTGCCTCTCCTGTATTGGGCTGTAACGATGCTTGATGCGGTGTCAGCCAAAGAAAAGCCGCGTCTCCTTGGCAGGATCGCGGCTCGGGGGTCTTGTTCTCCACTGAAAACTGGTGTTCAAGTACTCAGAGAAAGCTGTTCCACCATGGCCGCTGCTGCGGACCAGTAGCGTAAGGTAAACCAGCAGGGATGGAAGCTTGTCGTCATCCTGAGCATCAGGATACATGCTCGCTCAGGGTGTAGCAACTGGCTGGAGGCGCTTTGGGACGAACTGCGCAAGCCGAGCACGTTATACGGTTCGATGTGGTGCTGAAGACCCCGGGGGACGACACCCGGCCTCCGAGGCTACCGCGGTGAATTAGGTGTTGAACCACATTAGAAGTGTCCCCTTGCTACCTCGATAGAAGTGTCCCCTCGTAGAGTGCCTTTTGAGTGTTGGAGGCGGAGTTGGGGCGGACGCGATTGAGTGACCGGGAGTTGAGGCGTGGGGATGCATTTGGGCGTGTGGCTTCGGGGAGTTTGAACTTGAAGCAGGCGTGCGAGTTGTTAGGGTTGAGCTATCGTCAGGGCAAGCGTCTTTGGAGCCGGTACCGGACGGGCGGGGCAGCCGGTTTGCAGCACGGACTTTGCGGACGCGCTTCCAACCATGGCTACGGTGCGGAGCATCGGGCGAAGGTGCTGAAGCGGGTCGCGGAGCGTTATGCGGACTTCGGGCCGACGCTTGCGAGTGAGCATCTGGCGGCGGACGACGGGTTGATCGTGAGCGCGGAGACGCTTCGGCGTTGGTTGCGGGCGGCGGGCGAGCCCTACGTGCGCAAGCGCCGCGCGTACCGTCGACGGCGGGAGCCGAAGGCGCACTTCGGCGAGTTGGTGCAGCTGGACGGCAGCTTCCACGACTGGCTGGAGG
>CAXTPY010000029.1:15668-17429 GCA_964246195.1 uncultured Acidobacteriaceae bacterium
GCGCTGGTAGCGTCTGGGGATCTTGTGCTTGAGGATTCATGGTCGCGGCGGGTGCATCTACTGGCTGGAGGAGCGCGGCGGCAAGGGCTGCCTGATGCATCTGGTGGACGACGCGACGAGCACTGCCTTGTTCTCGTTCTCGAAGGAGGAGACGACGTGGGCGGCGGCTCGCCTGCTGCGGGCGTGGATCGAGCGCCATGGCGTGCCGAAGGCCCTCTATACGGACTGGAAGAACGTCTATGTGCGCGAGGCCACGGAGCGGGAGAAGCTGAAGGGCATCGAGCCGGTGAGCCAGTTCGGCAGGATGTGCGCGCGGCTTGGCATCCAGATTATTCCGGCCGGCTCTCCGCAGGCCAAGGGGCGTGTGGAGCGGGCGCACGGCACCCATCAGGACCGGCTGGTGAAGAAGCTGCGGCTGACCGGCATTGCCAGCTACGAGGAGGCCAACCAGTTCGTCGAGACGAGTTACCTGGCCGAGCACAACCGGCGCTTTGCGCATGAGGCGGCGTCGGATGCGGACTTCCACCGCAAACAGCCTGGGAAGGCTGAACTGGACGCGGCCTTCTGCCTGGAGCAGGAACGCGTCGTCAGTTCGGACTGGGTCGTCGGCTATGAAGGCAGGCTGCTGCAACTGGAGCGGCAGAGCCGGCACCACGCTCCAGCCAAAAGCAAGGTGCTGGTGCGCGCGAACGAGGCCGGAGAGATTCACATCGAGTACCGCGGCCGAAACCTGGCCTTCACCACCATTGAGCGAAGACCGGACCGCCCCCGCAAACAACCATCCATGGAAGCAGAGTTACAAGCAGATGCCCACCCCACAGGTGGCCTTCTGAAACATCAACCCAGGGGACATTTCTATCGAGCAGAATGCGGGGACATTCCTATTGTGGTATGACACGTATGTTGCTATTTGCTTGCCAGCCTCTCCAGAACGGCGTACGCTATAGATTGCTGTCGAGAGAGTCTGGGTGCTACGGCTGAGTCGCCTCTCTCGAACCGTCCTCATGCCGGATATAGTGCTCGAAAGCTTCCTTTTGGCTGTTGATACTTAAGGTGTATTGCGCGAGAGCTCTGTTTCAAGAGGATAGAGGGTGCTGGGAAGACGGGTTTTCGGTCTCCCTCGTTGTGTGTCGCCAGCCAGGAGTCTTGACGGCAGCAGATAGAAGTAGAAGACGTACGTTCGAGTACAACTTGATACCGTTTCTTCCGACGCTGAAATCCCGGTCTGGTGCGCTCTCCGCAGAGGTTGCGGAGGTTCCCTGTGGCTTGGCGTGGAATGGGCGGCTGATTGCCGAATGAGGCAATAGGAAGCGGAAGCATGAATTCAGAGCAGAATGTACCCGAGGTCCATGAATACCAGGGTCAGCAGGCTCCTCCCGTTGGGGCGGAGCAAGGTGGTGAGCATACGTTCGGACAGAACGGTCAACCTGGCATGGGGCTTTCGAAGAGCAGCCGGCGTAGAAGGCGAAAGCGTAAGAACGGCATGGAAGCTGGAAGCGAGCAGTCCGCGCCGGCGGAGAATGCGTCTGGCGGGCAGGTTCTGGGATCGATGCAGGCCAGCGCACAGCAACATACGCCGCCGCCACAGCAGGCAGGGTTCCAAAACCAGGGCGGACAGCAGAACGGCAGTGGGACAAAGCGGTGGAAGAAGAAGTTTCGCGACCGCGATCGGCCGCGTTTTTCGGATGCGTCCGGGAGTTCGAATGGAAGCTCTGGAACTGGCGTGGGGAGTGGCGGCCATGGTGGCGCGTACAGCGCGGC
>CAXTPY010000030.1:0-17281 GCA_964246195.1 uncultured Acidobacteriaceae bacterium
GTGTCGGGGAGGGGAAGTCTTGCGGCATGGAGTGGAGTGTAGCAGGCCTGTTGTCGGGCACTTTGGAGCGATGCTGCGGCGTGGCGGTCAGGGGCGGGGTAGCAGTCGGTTGGGAGCGAAAAGAGCAACATGCCTTCGCTTGCGTCAAATTGTATACAGTATGATAAAGGGCGGTTTGACTACGCCCTCAGCAGCTGCATGAAAGCTTGACGCATGAAAGTCCGAACGAAGAAAGACTGGCGACTGAGATGGCGCATCCGCAACTGAGCATCGTGATTCCGGCGTACAACGAGGCGAACCGGATCGAAGCGGCGCTCAGGCGGGTGATGACGTGTGTCCAGGAGCAGGGCTGGGACGCTGAAGTGCTGGTGGTCGACGATGGGTCCAAGGATGCGACGGCCTCGATCGTGGGGCGATGGATGGTGGAGCATCCACGCCTGAGGCTGGTGAAGAATGCGGGAAACAGGGGCAAGGGCTACTCGGTTCGAAACGGGCTGCTGCAGGCTGCGGGCGAGGTGGTGATGTTTACCGACGCGGATCTGTCGGCTCCGATGGAAGAGGCGAATCGTCTGTTCGAGGCGCTTGCCGAGGGTGCGGATGTGGCGATCGGGTCGCGCTGGCTGGACCGGGCACGGCAGACGATCGAACAGCCTTTCTACAGGCAGTTCTTTGGAAGGTGCTTCAACTGGATCACGCGGAGGGTGATGGGGCTGCCGTATAAGGATACCCAGTGCGGCTTCAAGGCGTTTCGGCGAGAGGCGGCACAGGTGATCTTCCGGCTGCAGACGATCGAGCGGTGGGGGTTCGATCCGGAGATACTCTTCATCGCGCGGAAGCTGAAGTATGTGGTGCGCGAAGTGCCGGTGACGTGGGGGCACGACGAGCGCAGCCGCATGAGCTATCTGCGCGACGGTTTCAAGATGCTCGAAGAGATGGCGGTGATCCGGGCGAATTCGCTGCAGGGCCGATATGACGAGGCGATTGCGGCGATGAAGGATACAAGCGGCATGGTGACTCCGCAGGTGGGGCGAGTGGGCAAGGTAGGGGCGTAGGCTGGGCGCTTCGTTCGCCACGAGTTGACGGTCCGCTGCAGATCTGCGGGCTTTGCACGAACTCAGGCAAAGGCGAGTTGCGTGGTTGACGGCCTTCGGTACAGGTGCGACGCGCGCCAAGAGTGCCTGAGTACTGCGCAAAGAGACGAGTAGGAGCCGGATGGGGCTCTGGCTGTGCACGCGATACGCCGCGTAGCTCTCGGCCGAAGTGGACTCGGAGCGGGAATCGATGATTCGAGCGGGGGGTGGGCTGTAGGTGTGGGCACATGACCGGAAGGTTGTACAGGTGGGGGCCTAGGTGGTACAGCCTTGAGCGCCTGCGGGTCGATACCGTGGACTTGTCGCCGGCGGGGTCTTGAGGTAGAGACATACAGACTCTGTTCGGGCGCACGGAAGACCCCAAGGAGCGTGAATGAACTTGAAAGCTTGCGGGCATGAGGTTGGCCTCATGCTTGGGCTTGCGGGCTGCGCAGCGCTGGCGGGTTGCGGCAATGGCCTGTTGGCAGTGAGCGCCACAGGGATGGAGCGCCTTTCGGTGCGCGGCCGTGTCCATGGAGGACAGCAGCCGATCGCGGGTGCAAACATAGCTCTGTATGCGGCCGGAGCGACGGGGTACGGGGTGGGAGCGCAGCCGCTACTGCCGGGAGGTTCGGTGATCTCGGGGGCTGACGGCTCCTTTGAGATCGCGGACTCTTATGTGTGTCCTTCGGCTTCCGCACAGGTGTACCTGGTCTCGGCGGGAGGCGATACGGGATCGGGAACCAACGATCGGGCGGTCTTAATGTCGGCGCTAGGGAACTGCGGAGATCTCGCGACGGGAAGCTTCATCGACATGAGTGAGGTGTCGACGGTGGCTTCAGTGTACGCGCTAAACCAGTTCATGACGGTGGGGAGCGTTTCGGTGGGGAGCAGCGGCACGAATGTGATGGGGTTGAATCATGCGTTCGCAGCGGTAGCGAACCTGCGGGACGCGGCTACGGGGTCGGCACGCGCGCTGACTCCGGCGGGTAATGGAATCGTGCCCCAAAGCAAGATCAACACGCTAGCGAACATTGTCTCTACGTGCGTGAATACGCTGGGGAACTCGGCCGCGTGTTCGGAACTATTCCAGCTGGCGACGCCACCGGGGGGGACGGCGCCAACGGACACGCTCGCAGCGCTAGTGAATATAGCGAGAAACCCGGGGTGGAATGTCACCGAACTGTACGATCTTGAGATCGCGCAGGCGGCCTTCCAGCCGAGCTTGACGGCGGCTCCGAAGGATTGGACACTCAGCCTTGAATTCAGCGGGTCGGGTTTGCACCAGGGACAACTGCCGGCAGTGGATGGGCTGGGAAATGTCTGGGTGCCAAGTCACCTGGACCCAGGCGTGCTGACGGAGTTCAGTCCAACGGGTGAGTTGCTGTCGGGAGCGGCCGGCGTGACGGGTGGGGGCCTAAGCTACCCGGAGGCTGTGGCCGTGGACCTGAAGGGAGATATCTGGGCCGCAAACGAGGGCACCTGGGCTATCAGCGAACATACACCAGCGGGCACTCCGCTGTCGGGTAGCGGCTTCACCTTGAATGGCATGCAATATCCCTATGCCATTGCGGTGGACGGAATGGGAGACGTGTATACGGCAGACGGGAATAACACGGTGGCGAAATTCAACTCGTTCGGGGTGGGGCAGAAACTGATCACCGGAGGCGGCCTGGACGTGCCGTATGCGGTGGCGCTGGACTGCAACGAGAACATCTGGATTGCGAACGGAGACAACGATCCGCAGGCGAATACCATCTCGGAGTTTTCCGGCTCGGGAGTTCCGGCGGGTGCTGCGGCGTTCAGCGGCGGTGGGTTGAGCGTTCCGTATTTCGTGGCGGTGGATGGGACGGGCAACGTATGGGCGGCGAATTTCTATGCGCCTACGGTGAGTAAGATGAGCAGCACGGGAGCACCCCTCTCAGGAGGGGGCTACGCGACGCCGAGTGAGGTGAGCGCGCTTGCGGTAGATGGAGACAATACCGTCTGGACGGCGAATACGGATGGATCCGTGAGCCATCTGGCCAACTCCGGAGCCGCTCTGTCTCCCCCTGCAGGATACGCGGCGCCGGACGCCATGGCGGCGGTGGGGCTTGTACTCGACGATGCGGGAAACGTCTGGACGACGGATTACTACGTCGACAGCTTGTTCGAGTATGTGGGTGCGGCTGCCCCAGTGACGGTACCGATGGCCTTGGCGGTGAAGAACAACGCGCTTGGGGTGAGACCGTAAGGGCGGTCTGGGTGGACGAGAGGAGGCGAGTGCAAGGGCGGCAGAGAGGGAGATGGGCTCCGAGCGGGAGCACCTCGAGTGCATGGCGCAGGCCTGCTGTGGGAAAATACTTGGTTCGGTCTCTTGCGGTTAGAAAAGATTCGACGAGGGGTTAGCTGGTGCTGCGATCTGTCTTCATTGCGCTTTCAAGGAATGGAAGGATTCGAAGTTTTTCCGAGCGGTCGACGTTTGGACGGAAGCTTTCAGGGCGGTTCGTTGCGGGCACTGCGGTCGAAGAGGCCCTCGAGGCATGCGAACGGGTGAATGCGGAGGGGATTGCCGTCAGCCTCGACTCACTGGGCGAGAGCGTTACGGTGGAGGCCGGGGCGAGGGCCTCTGCGAAGGTGTACCACCGGCTGCTCGATGCCATCGCGGAGCAGAGGTTGAATGCCAATGTGAGCGTCAAGCTATCGCAGATGGGCATGGACTTCGATCCTGTGCTGGCGGAGTCGATCGTGGCTGAACTGGTGGAGCATGCTGCAGCCACCGGAACGTTCGTCCGCATCGATATGGAAGGTTCGAACTATACGGAGGCTACCATCGCGATGACGGAGCGGCTGCATAGGCGATATCCGGGCGCGGTGGGGACGGTGCTCCAGGCCTACCTCTATAGGACCGGAGAGGATGCGGAACGGCTGGTGGGTGAGGGTATCCGCATTCGGCTTTGCAAGGGTGCGTACAAGGAGCCCGGGGATGTAGCATTTCCTTCCAAGCAGGATGTCGATGGCAATTATTCGAAGCTGATGAAGCAGCTAGTTACGTCGGGTGTCTTCTGCGGGATCGCCACGCATGATGAGGGTTTGGTGGAGGAGATGTTGAGGTTCGTTGCTGAGCGGGGAATCGCGAAGAGCGCGTTCGAGTTCCAGATGCTATACGGCGTGCGGCGAGACCTGCAGAGGAGACTGGCGAAGCAGGGATTCAGAGTGCGCGTTTACATTCCGTTTGGGACGGAGTGGTACCCGTACTTCATGCGGAGACTGGCGGAGCGACCTGCGAATGTGCTCTTTCTAGCGAAGAATGTGTTCCGGACCTAAAAGTGAACTTACTTTCCGAAGTGGGTATTGTCTTCGGGACGCTCGACCGGAAGGTAAGGCTCGACGGCAAGCAGGCTGGAGAGCGTGTCGCGCTCCTGGTCGGAGAACTGGCTACGAAAGCGGTCTGAAGAAACAATTGTGGTGCGCTGCTGCGGGGGCATCTCGCGCAGGTCGCGGAAGGCACGCGCGACCAGGCGCCGGCGGTCTACAGGAAGCTCGCGGAGCTGCTGCATGGCGCCTCGAACCTGCTGACGCTGTGGTATCGAGAGGTGCTCCATGGCTTCTGTGCGGGCTATAATGCGCCGACGCTGCTCGGGGGACATGCGGTTGAGCTGGGTGAGCCGTTCGCGCATGCGCTGCTGCATCTCCGGTGGGAGTTGTCGGAACCCAGGTTCGTCCGCAAGCGCCTTCTGCTGTTCTGGCAGCGAAAGCTGACTGTGGCGTTCCATCCATTGCGCTAGATGCTCCTGCGATCTGGGTGCGATACGAGCGGGAGGATGGGGGGGCGGTCCGGGATATTGGCCGGTCATGGCGCACGGTAAGAGCCAGGGAAGCAGCACAGCCGCGGTTCCAAGCGTCAGGGCGCGTGCGCGGGTTGGAGAGATCGAAGGCATAGAAGAACGTGCTGAATTGAGGCCGAAAAGGATTCGCTATACCCGTGTTGACGTGCCGCTTTGGAATCTAGCTCGCCGGTTGGGAGGAGATCCCCCTATCCTGAGAGTTGTCGTCCTGAAGCAGCTGGTCCATCGTCTGGAAGGCTTGTTCGTTCCTATCGAGGATTTGCAAGTCATTCACCGTGGCTGAGGTTTGGATGGGGCGCGACGAGAGACCTGCTAGGTTGAAGGCGGTGCCGGCGCCGGCAAGCAGCAGGATCGCCAAGCCCCCCGCAAGCGCCGGGCGGAACTGGCGGCCAGTGTTGAACAGCAAGTGAAAGCGAAGCCGCTCCAGCCAACCAGCAGGCTGGGCCTTCTGCTCGCTGCGCAGACGCGCTGAGAGCTTTTGATCGAAGTAGGGAGAAACCGTCGGCGCCTCCCAGATATCGAGTAGCTGAAGGGTCGCCTGGAGGGAATGAAGTTCGTGCGAGCAGGTCGTGCAGGCATCCAGGTGAGCCTGCACGAGCGACGTGGACGCAGGCTCGCACAAGAGGTCTGAAAGATGCTTTTGGCATTCCTTGCAATTCATGATGTGCCTTCTTCTGCGATGCGGAAGCATAACGCCTTTGGATTGTTTTTTTTCCATGCTGGTTTCAGACTGGACGAATACGTGCGTTCTCCAAATTGAGGTCCGTTTAGGTCAGATGAAGGGTTTCAGCTTGTCGCGCAGGGTCTGGTAGGCGCGAAACAGGAGCGACTTGGTTGCGGACTCGCTGAGCTTCAGAACCTCGCCTATCTGTTTGTAATCTAAACCCTCGTACTTGTGCATCAAGACAGCCATTCGTTGTCGTTCCGGAAGCGCCATCACATGGGCCCGAATGGCTTGCAGCCGCTCTCGGCGCAAAAGGTTGGCCTCCGCTGTCAGGGAGGAGTCTGCCACTTCCGGAGTGCTCCCGGTCTCGGGGTCAGCTTCGTCTAGGTAGGTGGTGGGCGCGTTCCGCTCGTGCCGGTTGTCCCTGGCGTAATTGACACCTAAGTTGGTTGCGATGCGGTACAACCAGGTGCTAAAACGTGCCTCGGCCCGGTAGGTCTCGCGCGAACGGTAGACACGAAGAAACACTTCCTGAGCGAGTTCCTCCGCTATGGCCTGGTTGTGCACCATTCGGTACATGAAGTGAATGATAGGCTTCCGGTACTTCTGCAGGAGGAAATCAAAAGCGGCCATATTGCCCGACCTGAGTTCCAGCATCACGGTCGCATCGTCGCTCTCTGCGAAGGCGCCGCGGAGAGAGGGAGCTTCAGCGGTATCGAGCGTATGCAGCAGCGCGGGATGGATTGCCAACGTACCCATATCTGCCAAAACACCAATCTCGTCATCAGGTTGCGCTACGGTCTCGGAAAATCCTTCTTCCGCACCTCCGGCTTTGCCTGGAGGGGCTGGGGATACTGCTTGGTGGGGGCGATGGGTAGGCGGAGGCATGCTGTGGTTGGGAGAATTGTAGTGGAGTGACCGCTGCCACGCGATGCCTCGAAAGTGGTGCCTCAGGCGCGACGCCTATCAATAGCTGTCTAGGCAAGGTGGTGGCCGTCGCAGGGAGGGCTCTGTGTGGTATGCGCGCACCCGGCACGAAAGCCATCGCGCACACGACTTCGGCCCGTATCACAATCGCCAGGTGCTGGCGGCTGCGCAAGCGAGAGGAAAAGTTCGCGAGATCACGGCTATTCCGAAGTTGCTGGCCGCGCAAGTGTTGAAAGGGACCGATGGTTACCGTCGCTACGAGCGCATATGTCGCTTGCGCAGGCAGAGGCCGGTGGGTGATACTGTTTAGGAGAGCCGGAATCGCCGCGGACGTGGTCCACACCTCATCCGGGATAGCCGTGGGCGCATAACTCAGCGGTAGAGTGCCACCTTCACACGGTGGAAGTCGTAGGTTCGAATCCTGCTGTGCCCACCATCAAATCAACAACTTAGAGGGGCTGCCAAGAAGCGATTGGTAGCATTTGGTAGCAAATGCTCAATTCACTAATTTTGAGCCCTCCCCGCTGGTGAGCAGAGCGAACACTGTACCGACCATTTGCTGCACGCTCTCGGGCAGTTCTTGCATGTACTCGTTGGCGGTTGTGTCCGCTCGCGAGTGCCGCAAGTGCGACTGAATGTCCTTCACTGAACCCAATTCTGTGCTCTGGTGGCGATGGTCCGCCGGATCACTTGGAAGTTCAGCTTCGGGATACCCAGTGAATCCGCGAGAGGCTTTAAGACCCTACTGCGATAGTTAGAGGTGTCCATGAATCCGCCGTCAGCGTTCGGGAATATGAAAGCGTCTGGCTTGACGTTTTCTCCCGAAACCTTCTTGCGCTCCAGCTTCCACAGCTTGAGTTCGGTGGCGAGGGCATCTGGAAGATGCATCTTGCCGAGACTCTTGGGTGTCTTGCCGAAGGGCCGAATCTCCCCGCGGTAGACGGTTTCGGTTAGGTCGAGGGTGTTCTCGTTGTCGAAGGCTCGCCAACGCAACGCAAACAGTTCACTCGGCCGAAGGGCATCGGTCATATCGAGCATGAGGAGGAGCCGGTCTCTGCGGGTCGCCCTCGCGAGTACCGCTCTCAACTGATCCCAGGTCAAAATCTGCTTGTCCTTTGGCCGGAGATTTTTGGGAATCTTCAGCTTGCGACAGGGGTCTTTGACCAGAAACTCCTGCTCGATTGCTTCATCGAAGATGGACTTGAGGTAGGAGCGCGCCTGCTTGACTCTGTCCTGCGAGTAGATGCCGGCCAGGTCGTTCACATGCGTTTGCAACTCAAACTTGTCGATCGACTCGATGCGTTCCGGGCCGAACTTTGAGATCAAATCGATCTCGATTTGAGCCTTCTTCTCCCTCGCTGTCTCGGGCCGCCAATCCCCTTCACGAAGCGGGAAGTAGCGGTTCCGAACAAACCACTCGAAGGTGACAGTCCCATCTTTCAGGATTCTGCCGTCCGCGAGCTTGCCGGTTTGTTTGGTGATCTCAACTCGAAGTGCTTCACGCGCCGCGAGCTTCGTCATCTGCGATTTAAGGCCGAGGCGCACTGGAACGATGCTCACTCGGACATCTTCGGTTGTGGGGTCGATTACCTGCTTGCGGTAGTAGCCATACCACCGCTTACCGCGCAGGACGATCCATCCTGATTGGTGCGATTTACCCATTGCAACCTCGTTTTCTGTAGGGGAAAACAGTGGGCGTCTCTATTCTAACGGCTCCCATACCTTTGCGCGGAGAGACGTTCTCGCTCACTGATGAACGCCTCGATAGCGCTCGCTCGATAGCGCAGGGCGCCATCGCCCATGCGTATTACGGGCAGACGCGGAGTCTTTCTTGAGGAATGATCCCAAACCCAGTCCTTGCTTACATTCAGCCGGTCAGCGACATCGTCCGCAGTCAGTAGCGGATCGAAAACATGTCCCGCAACGCTAGAGAAGCGGCGAGGGGGCTTTCGTTGTGTTTGCAAAGGTCGGCTAGCATCGGCTCCGAACTCCGATACCTGCAGAAGATCCGGAGTCTGGCGTTCCGTACCTTGGGAGCCCTGAAGGACAGGGTCGGCTCCGCGGTGTCGCAGTTTGTCGGCGACCGGCGTGCACGGCGGTACTCCCGACGTTCCATTCTCCACCTGGTATAGCTTCCTGGTTGCGTCTGCCATGATGAACTCCATACCGACAGCACTTCCAGAGTTCGCTAACGTCGCCTTCCCGTCCAATGAAATCTCGTCCGCCTTGTATTCCAATTAGGAATACGAGGGCAGGTAGGCCTCACGGCTGTTTACCGCCTAATCTGCGGATCGTTGGGTGTTAAGCCAAATGAAACAAGAGTCGGCAAGTCTCCCTATACCGATCCATATCTCATCACGAACTTGCTTTCATTGAGGCTGCCGTATTTCCCAAATCTGAAGATCGAGTTCAGCAGCAAAGTCGCGGTAGAACTGGCGCATGATTTATTGAATGGAACGCTTGATCTCGCCTTTCTGACGGGTATCCCGGAGACACCTCGAATCACGTCGGTGCTGGACCCCTACCTCTATGACCAACTCCTTAATGAGGCTCGACCATCAAGAGCTCCCGACACTTCGCTTCGGGTCTTCCTTGTCGAACGGTGTATCCGCAAGAGATAGATAAAGGTTTGTTTGTATCCACGCCGAAAGGTGCTTCGCGGGTAGCAGGTGCGGTTCCTTGTCTTGCCAGTCTTTGCGCCAGCATTGCTCGTAGGCTGCTGCCTGTGCCTCCAGCGGAAGACGCGCAAGCAGGTTGGCGTGGCTGGCGGTTATGCGCTCGGCTGTGAAGGCATCGGCGATGGTGGGAATGAGTTGCAAGAGAGACAGACGGGCGTAGATGTGGCTTGCGCTCTTGCCGGACTTCTCGACCAAAGCGGCGACATCGTAACCGGGCATGTCGAGCAAGCACTGGAAGCCCTGCGCTTCCTCGTAAGGGTGAACGTCAACGCGCTGGCTGTTCTCAACTAACTGCCATTCGAGCGCCTTCGCGTCGTCAATCTCGACGATACGGGCGGGAACGGAAAACAACTCGGCAAGCTGAGCGGCGCGATAACGTCTGGCTCCCGCGTCAATCTCGAAGCCTTGGTTATTGGGTCGCACGGTGATGGGCTGAATCAAGCCATTGTGCCTGATTGAGTCGGCAAGTTCGTACAGCTTGGCCTCATCGAAGGTGCGGCGGGGGTTGGTGGTGGACTCGTGAATGGTATCGATGGCTAGAAATTGGAATGCTGAAGAATCCTGCATGGCTGCTCTCCTTGAGCGGTTGCACTGCACTGAGGTTGTGGAGCGGACGAGCTTTCCCATCCGCTTCGGGGCGGGAAAGGGTTTAGGTGCGTGGGGTCTGCTGCTGCTCAAAGGCTTCGGCGAAGCCCTGCAATCGCAGGTTGTTGTCCCACACCTTGGCGAATCGCTCGTGCTGCTGGTGCAAGCTGAGGAGGTAAACGTACTGGTCGCGGACAATCGTGCGACTCCACTGCTCCACGCCAACGTAATCGTTGCGGTAGTAAAAGGCGCTCAGATGTGGCCCGTCGATGAATCCAAGCTCGAAACACATCTCCGGGTCGCGCACGAGGTCGCCGTTCTGTTCGCCATAGTGCGCGACAGAGATAGAGGGCAAACCGCACGGGCCTGATTCATCGGTCGCCTTAATGACCAAAGCCATATAAGGCGGGTTCTCGATCTTGAGGTACAGGCCGTGGTGCCAACCTCCGGCCTGTTTGAGAATGCGAAGGATGGTCTGCATTACGCCACCTTCGCCAGTTCTGCATCGGGCATCTCTGCCTCTGCTGCGGTGGGCGGCTGCAAGGCGGCAAGGATGACACCGGAGGCCTGCTGGATCACTTCCAAGCTCTCGGCTAGCAATGAGGCGTTGCCGTGGTAAAGCTGGATATAGTCCGCGCTGGCGGAACCCGTTTCCAGTCCTACCGCTTTGCCGATCACAAAGGCGATTGCCTCGGCCTCCGTCTCCCGTACTACTTTGGTCGTGGTCGTCCTGCGCTCGGCCTTGTGCAACATCTCGTGCGCCAGTTCGTGGACGAGGGTGCTGAACTCTTCGGCCTCGGACTGTCCGGGGAGAATGGCGATCTTTCCGCCGTAGCTCATGCCCAAAGCGGGGGCGATCTTCTCAGTAAATGCAAGCTCGATGCCCTGGGCTTCGATGAAGGAAATCAGGCGGTCGCGGTTCTCGCCTACCGTTCCGGTCATCTCCCGCAGGGTTGGAAGCTCCGCGCCTTCGGTCTGCTCCACGTCGAATACGTAGGCATTGCGGAAACCAACCAAGACGCGGGTGTTCTGCTTGGTGATGTCCTTGTTGGCTTCCTCATCTTTCTTGCGCTTGATGCCGACGATGGGCGCGAGAATCCGAATCCCTTTCTCGCCTTTCTTCACCTTCCGGCCTAGCTGGTTCCATGCGTACAGGCCAGCAACGCGGGTGGCGGTCGGGCGCTGCCGTGCAATCTCCAGAATGTTTCCAAAGCTGTAATTGTGGAATCGGCTCATCGCGTCGACATAGGCGGTGAGGGCGTCAGAGTGTCCGGCCTCTAACTGCTCGATGAGGCTTTTGACGTTGGCGGCGATGATGTCTTTGGCAGTCTGCCGTTGCTGCGGCTGTTTGGGGGATTCGCTGATGGGGGGTGAGGTTGCTGGTGGTGGTGTTCATGGGTGGTTCCTCCGTTTTTGAATGGCCTTGCTGTGTTTGCTCACAAACACGCCTTGGCCCTGGCCCACGCCAGCGGAGGCGGCAAGTGCAAGGGGAGGGGTATCCCCACCCGGAACGTAGTGGAGGGCGAGCGCAGCGAAGGTCTGCACAAGCGCAGCGCGGAAGACTGTTGGGAAACCCCTTGCGCGCGCCAGAGGCAGAGCCTCTCAGGAAGGCTTGGTTTGCTGAGCCGCCTGCCTGCGCGTGAGCCGAGAGTGTCACCGTCAGCATGGCGAACAGCAAAAAGCCCGAACTCGATAGCCTGGGGAGAGGCTTCATGGTTCGGGCTCGACTGGTGTACTTCTTCATGTTTGCACCTCCATCCGACTCAAGTTCGTCGGTATGGCGCAAACCTACGTCCGTCTCAGTCACGGCGTCCAATGACTTCTCGTCCGCGATGTATTCCGTAACGGCATACGTTGGGCCGAAGACGAGAGTCAATGATAGCTAGCCTAGGTCGTATTTCTTCAAAACTTCGGGCGGTCCAACACCGGGGCGAATCACGCTGGCTTCGATCGCCGATTTCGCCGCAAAGGAGCAGCTAAAGCTCGTTCCGTCAGGGAAATCGATCTGGAGTTCTGTGCCGTCGCCTGTGTCTCTGTAAATTCGCAGTGCTTCGATCTGCTTGCCGGCGACCTCTGGACACTCGATAAAGTTTTCATCCATAGCTCATACCTCGCGCCTGGGCGCACATGAGTAAGCATCCGACTCGAGAAAGCCGAAGGCCGTTGTTACTGACTTTCTGCTGGTGGTTGGCTCAACGGGACCGCCGCAGTCGTTAGCTGGACCGCTGACATTATCTCGCTTCAGCGGAAAGAAGTCGTGTGAATCATATTGAGAATCACGGAGTTCGCGAAATACGCGAGTCATGCGTCCTCGAAAACACCGTATCACACTCATCGTGTGTAGACTCATAGTGGTCAGGACCGAACTATGGGAGTGTGCCTGCTCCCTCCATCAAAGCTCGTTTCGGCGCATCCGTGCGGCAGCTCCGCGATGAGCGCGGCCTGTCGCAAGAATTGCTTGCCGAGCGGGCCGGACTTCACCGTAACTACGTCGGCGGAGTCGAACGCGGCGAGCGCAATATCGCGCTTGAAAACATTGTGAAGTTGGCGCAAGCTCTCGCAGTGCCGCCAGCTCAGTTATTCAACGGCTTTCACTGACCGGCCCGGTGCTGCGAAGGCATCGTTCATAGCAAGCAGACCCTCCGAAAAGGAAACGGGCTGATCCCCTACGGTCAGCCCTGCCCACTGGTCATAACTTGGTAGCATTTTGGTAGCAAATAGCGCCCATTGTGCCGGTTTTTAGCTACTGCACCGGCTTCTAACACCTTTAGATTGTTCAGCCGGCAGCTATCGCCACACCTTCACACGGTGGAAGTCGTAGGTTCGAATCCTGCTGTGCCCACCATCTTTTCAATCACTTACAGCCGAAAAGCCAAAAGAAAACCAACCCACATCTGAGTCCACATCACTGCACAGTCTGTGTTGGCATCGCCAGCGCTTCGAGGAACTTACCCGGCGCCGCCCGCGTTTCATCTGAATCGTCCTGGGTATACAGATCCATAGTCTCCTGGATTCTGCTGTGACGTAGCATGCCCTGCACCGTCTTGGGCTTGACCTTCGCCTTATTGACCAGCCAATTGGAAAGGCTGTGCCTCAAATTATGAAGTCCGAAGCGGCGCCCGTCCTCGTGACGATCCCGGTCGCCTTCGCGGCCGTTCGGAGATGGTCGGCGACGAACATGGCTGGTGACACTGGAACCTTACGCTCCGCGCGGAGCGACGGGAATACGAAATCCGTCTCCTTGCCGTGGGGAGTCTTGGTCTGCCACTCCCCAAGGAAAGCCGCCAGAACGGGATGCATCGGGACGTGTCCGTCCGATGTGCTGTTCTTCGTGGGGCCGTCCTTACCCTTCGACCAGCGTTTGGAGACCCGAATCCGGCTCTCCTCCACAGGATGTCGGCCCAGCGCAGGGCGAGTATCTCAGAAGCCCGAAGTGCCGTTGCCGCCGTCGTGAGCACTAAAATGTGGTGAAGGACGTTCGGAAGCGCCTACAGGATAGCCAGCGTCTATTCCGGAGACAGGACGATGGCCCGGTAATTCGTCTTCGACTGTGTCTCCACGGCGTCGACAGGATTACAACTCGGCGCTACGCACTGATAAAGGATGCCGATTTTGTAGACCCTTAGCATGATGCCTCGGATCTTCGAGACGGTAGGCCATGCCAGCCCCATGTCTGCGTTCAGGTGTTTGAAATAGCGTTGGATTTCGATCGGGCGGATTTCTTCAGCTATCTCGGTTCCGAACCGGACGATGAGGTAATCGCGGACCAAGTGCTGCACCTTGCTGATGGTTTTCTCCGTCTTCGGGCGCACTGCGTCCTCGCCGAAGTCCACCGTCAGGTAATGTTCGGCAAGCTGCGCGAATCGCATACGCGTGCCGGACTGTTCATTGTTAATTCGAGCCAAGAGACCGAGCTTGTCTACTTCGCGCCACGCGTCCCGTTCTTTTGGGAACATGCTCACGAGCCCGACCGGAAGGGTATTTTCTACCCGCCTGCCGTCGGCCGCATTGGTGCGGTAGCGAAGCACCCAGCTTAATCCCTCCTTGCGCTCCACCTTCTTCAAACTGCCCCTTTGAAAAGCCATAAAAGCCTCATTTCAGCGGGCGCCTGTTTCCATTGTAGGTCTTCGGGTCGATCGCCATCGACAGCTCCGAAAGCCTGAACACCCATATACGGCGCATACCGACCCCGGTCCCCAGGGGTAGGCCCCCACTATCCCCTGGCGCGCAAGGGACAGCAGGAACCTGCGTGAGACTGAAAGAAAATCCGCTGCCACCTGAGCTGAGACAAAACGTTCCTTTTCCATGGCCCCCTCCTTGTAGCGAGATCTACCGCCTCTGAAGAACTAACTGGCCGCCTGGGCAGCCGGCCTCATCCCAGTCGACGGCGATGCCGCTAACCCCAAAGCCGACGATGGAAAGCCCGGATATCGGGCATCCGTCCGCAAGTGTCTCTATGGTCTTGTTTGCCTTCAGGGTGATCGTCCCGTTCACGGAGGAGCCCCTGAGAATCGCTCCCGCCGGACTGAACTGGCTTATGAGCGCTCCCTGACCTTTTGGAGACATCCCCACTAACGCAGTATCTGGCCAGCAGGTGAGCGATGCGTAGCCGGTGTATTGTCCCTGCAAATCGGGAGAGTGCAGCTCGAGTTCCATCTTGCACAGTCGGGTCTTGACCAGCCCATCACCGCTATATTTGCCGGCCAGGAGCGCTGGCTGCGCGGAGGGATTTGGAGGTGGCTAGACGACCGGCGCTGGTATCGCTGCGCTCGGCTTCACATGAACCGCGGCTGAGGTTGATTTAGGCGTGAATACACCGCGCACGCGGCTCATGATCGACGGCGCGAAATAGAGTACAGCGATGACTCCGGCTGTTATCCGCAGCTGCTTTCTGCGTTTATCGTTCATTTCCATGACATCCTCCTTTGGGTTTAGCTTTCGGTGTTGGGTAAGCGCACGTCATAGGCGCGCGCAATATGCATCACGGTTTCCTTGCGCAGCTCTGGGGAAAGATTTTTCGGGAATGAAGCGATGCGGAGGGCTGCCTTCTCGTCCTCCGTCGCCCTGTTATCCATCAGCTTGGCGATGAGCGACCCCGCATTACAGTCGTCGAGGATGGCGCGGATTTCAAGCCAGCACTGATACCAGCCGATGAATTCCTTCATCACGAGGCAAAGGGCTGAAAAGTGAAGGAAAGTCGCGAGTCCGGGCGTGATTAGGTGAAAGTTCGCAAGGATGGTGGCCGCGATAAAGACAGCGGCGGGCTCAAGCACGATGCGGACGAAGAAAAGGGACTTGCTGCCAGGGATAAGCTCAAAAAACGGAAGCGGAGGACCTTCAAAGCCGCTATGCAGCTCCGTCTCCGGCTTGATCATGCGGCGATAGATCCTGATGCCGTGGAAAAACGACAGCATGAAATAGGGCTTTCCAGCGATGCGATATCGAATCGCGGCACCACGGCAAAGTGCGGACCGAATGGAATCATCCCGACGACTGCCTGCGTTGTCGCGGTGAATGCCGGAAGCAACAGCATTAGGGCGCTGGAGAGGAAGATAACGATCGGGCTGAAATACCTGCTTCCGTGCCATGGCCGCAATAACAGTTCCAGCGGCCGCGTGAAAATGGATGTAAACATGAAGACGATGTTGGTGCCGGCGTCCTGGAACTGATCCAGGCTCATGGTCTGCGACTGATTCGGGATGGGGCGGGACATGGTGCCTCCTATTCGCGGGGAAAGTGAACTCCCAGGAAGGAATATCCGCGCGGATTGTCGGCGGTCTTCGTGGCATTGAATGAATCGCCCGTGGTGTGAACGATTGCTTCGGCGAGCGGATTCTCACCATCAGGCTTCATGAGCCTGGTGAATTCAATAGGCTCAACGATGTGGACGAGCTGCTTGCTTCCGCTTACGCCGGTGTGGTGTTGATGCTCACTTTGACTCGCGGAATATCCCTCCATGTAATGGTATTCCTTGCCTAGGAGATCCGCGGCATATTGATTTGAGAAAGACTCACTGTTCGCCAGAAACACTTTTGTTCCGAACAGCCCCAAAAACCCGTGAGTTTTTTAACCGGGTGTTTGCTCTACGAATTCCTCGGAGGCCATTGAGCAGATATTTTGAACTGCGACTATGGGCGCAACGCCCGTTTCGCGGCACACCATATGGAAATAAGGATCCGCATTCCGCGCGAGCAGGAAAGAAAACCCATCTTCGAAAACCGCGGCCCACTGCAGCAGCCCGGCTTGTAAATATGCCGCATCCAGCTTCTCTGAAAACGGTCTTTATCAGAATCTGCGCGGCGCGCGCGGTCTGCCGCCCGTGCTCCAAAACGCTAAGATCAACGATGAGTATTTTGTGTTCGTGTGTGATCTGTTCAGGTGTGAAATCGAAGCGGCCGGAGCACAGCAGAAAACGCAGAGGCGCAAAGAGGAATCTTGAAATCAACCCCGACCATGTCGATTCGACATTGGAGCGTGTTCTGTCGTCGAGGCGCCCCCATTTTTGCAAAAGAAGCACTACCGCTATATCCAGGTCGTCCTTCTGGAAGTAGACAACTGAACATTCCGTCCCTGCAGGAGGCCAATGATTCTTGAGCATTCACTTTTCTGCCATTCCGGAGAATCAAGCTCTACCTCGAGTGGCAACGAAGTAACGAGCTTGAACCAGTCCACCACGGCGGCGAGGTAGACGAAGCCGTGCGCCATCGGGATGTAGCTGATGTCCATCGCCCACGCCTGGTTGGGACGAGTGACCGCCGCATCCCGCAGCAGATACGGGTAAATCCTGTGTCCCGGCGCGGGCTTCGAGGTGTTCCTCCTGCGATAGATGGCCTCGATGCCCATCTTCTTCATCAGCGTGCCGACATGCAAACGGCCCGCGTCGATGCCTTGCTGCCACAGCAGATCGTGCAACATCCGGCTGCCCGCGAACGTGTAGTCCAGATGCAGCTTGTCCAGTTTTTTCATCAACAGGAGGTCTTCGTCCGAGACTCGACGCGGCTTGTAGTATGCCGTGCCGCGGCTGATCGAAAGCACCTCGGCCTGACGCTTGATGGGCAGCTTGTGTTCGCGGTCGATCATCGTCTTGCGCTCAGCCACCCGGCCTTGGTGAGCGCCCCTTCTAAAAAATCGTTCTCCAGCGTCAACTGCCCGATCTTGGCATGAAGCGTCTTCACATCGACGGCGGCCTCGGCAGGCTCCGTCTTCGCATCGCCGCCAAAGACGCCTGACGCGCCCTCCAGCAACTGGCCCTTCCACTGTGTGATCTGGTTCGCATGCACATCGAACTGCTGTGCCAACTCCAAAAGCGTCTTCTCACCCTTCAATGCCGCCAAGGCCACTTTCGCCTTGAACGCCGCTGTGTGATTCCTGCGAGGTCGTCTGCTCATCACTGTCTCCTCTTTCAGGCCATCTTAGGCCAGATTCAGACGAGATCCCCCACCTATCCCTGTGTTCAGTTTTCCCGAGCCACCTCTGTGAACAGGTAGTCCTTTACGTCCTCTCGATGCTTTGGAACCGTGCCGACCTTCC
>CAXTPY010000031.1:0-17121 GCA_964246195.1 uncultured Acidobacteriaceae bacterium
GGCCTCTCTCTATGGCCGCTTTTAACCCGATCACGTATGGCCGGATTTAACCCGATCACCGAGGAACAAAGCGATGGCTTCGGTGTAATCGCTGCGCTGTCCTGCGGAGAGGCGAAACTCCAACGCTTCGCCGCTGCCGTTGACCAGCAGATGAACTTTGGTC
Organism: uncultured Acidobacteriaceae bacterium; assembly: GCA_964246195.1. Classification (GTDB taxonomy): domain Bacteria; phylum Acidobacteriota; class Terriglobia; order Terriglobales; family Acidobacteriaceae; genus Edaphobacter. The sequence goes on from CAXTPY010000031.1 coordinate 164, forward strand.
GTCAGACCTCCTCGGCTTCTCCCCAAAGCCTCGTCGCCCCCTTTTTGCGGCCCGTGGCCTGGTAATGGCTGCCGGGATCGGTATGGAAGATCAGACCATCGATGGGCGACCGGTGTACCACGCCATGTCAAGCGCGCGGCATGCCGGCTCCGCCGTGATTCGTCTCGTCCACGGGCCAACCAACGATGGGCCTGCTGACCAAGTCCAGCGGCCCGGCAAGGTCCAACCAGCCTTCGCGGGTTGAAATATAGTCATGTCGCCGGCACAGACGGTGTTCGCCGCGGCCACGGTTAAGTTGCGCGCGAGCAGGTTCGGCGCGATGGGCAGAGCATGGTTGCTCTCGGTGGTGCCCATGCAAAAACGCCGCTTGCCACGGCCCTCGAGACCGTTCTACCGCATCGTCCGCTGGACCCGGCGCTTGCCCATGCGCACCCGCCCGCCTTCAGCTGCCGCCAGACGCGACGCCATTCATACGTTCCACGCGCTTCGCTGTAGACTGCCCGGACCCTCGACCAGCAAGAGCGGTCTCGCTTCAGGTGGCGGCGCCGGAAGATCTTCTTCCGCCGGGCATGGTGCTGACGATAGACCGACGGCGCTCACGCCCGGCACCCGGAATTGCACGCACACCGGCCAACGCAGCTTGTTCTGCTCGATCCAGGCGCACTTCATCGCTGCACCTTCGCGATGGACGCCGTGAGTTTTCCCCAAGATATCTTGCTCCATGGCGACGCGCGCCACTCCGCCCGCAGGTGGAGGTTCTCCATGCTTCCGGCAGATCGCCACCACCGCATCCCCAGACTTCGCCTTCCGCAAGACTTCGCCTTCCGCAACACCAGCAGGATCGCCTCCTCTGTGTGTCCGTGCTCGCTCGTACCAGTTCTCCTCTTTACTTCCAGAGAACCACAACCAGCCAAATTCTCAACTTCAAACCGGCTTAGCTTTCGGATTTTGGGTCAATTGATACCAATTCGGGAGGTGGCACTCGGCATCGCATGCAGGTGCTTGTCGAAAGGCCTTGCGGTCAAGAGTCCCTGCGCTATGGCAGGGACTTTTGGCTGCGGCGCTGGACTACATCTCCTTTACGCCGTCTACGAACGCCTTCAGCTTCCTGCTGCGGCTGGGATGCCGCAACTTTCGCAACGCCTTGGCTTCGATCTGCCGGATTCTCTCCCGAGTGACCTGAAAGCTCTGCCCAACCTCTTCCAGCGTATGCTCTGACCCATCCTCTAGCCCGAAACGCATCTTGATCACACGCTCCTCACGAGGGGTCAGAGTTCGCAGCACTTGCGATGTGTACTCCTTCAAGTTGACCGAAATGACAGCATCGCTTGGCGAAACGGCCATGCGATCTTCGATAAAGTCTCCAAGGTGCGAGTCTTCCTCTTCGCCGATCGGAGTTTCGAGAGAGATCGGTTCCTGTGCAATCTTTAGCACCTTGCGAACCTTCGCTACCGGTATGTCCATCCGCTTGGCGATCTCCTCGGAAGACGCCTCGCGTCCCAACTCCTGCACCAGTTGTCTCGACGTGCGAATCAGCTTGTTAATCGTCTCGATCATGTGAACGGGAATGCGTATGGTCCGCGCCTGATCTGCAATCGCACGGGTAATCGCCTGCCTGATCCACCAGGTTGCATACGTGGAGAACTTGTATCCCCGGCGGTACTCAAACTTGTCGACCGCCTTCATCAAGCCGATATTGCCTTCTTGAATCAAGTCGAGGAACTGCAAGCCACGATTCGTGTACTTCTTGGCTATCGAAACAACGAGCCGCAAATTGGCTTCAATCAACTCTCGTTTAGCCCGTTCCGCGTCCATGTCGCCCTGGACCATCTCGCGCTGGGTTCTCTTCAGGTCTGCCAGCGAAATGCCAGCATCCGCTTCGACCCGCTCGAGATCGGTCCTGCAATTTTTCTGTTGCCGCCTATACTCTTTGCGCAATTCTTCGCTCTTGGAGGAGTCGAACTTAGCATCGAGTGACCTGATCTGCCGCTCCAGCGTCCGCATGGAGTCCACCGTCTTGTTGACACGATCCAACAGGCGCTTCTTCTCGCTGTTCGTATACTTCAACTCGCGCACGACGCGGTTGACATACACATGCTCGCGCCCAATCAACCAGCGCAGCTTTCGCGTCTCCTTCGTCTTGGCCTTGGACTCCTTCACCGCCGGAAAGTCAAGCTTCTCCTCAAAAGCCGCGATCTTCTTCTGGTGCCTGATGATCACATCGATGCGTCCCACTGTGGCGCGCACGCGAGCCGCAAGAATCTCTTCGGTAAGCTCCTCCTCATCGAAGGTCACGACTTCCTTGATATTACGAACCCCGCGCTTCAAATCCTCCCCGAGACCAACAATCTCTCGGATCACGATAGGGGACCGCGAAATTGCCTTCATCACTCGATTTTGCCCGCGCTCGATCCGCTTTGCGATTTCCACCTCGCCTTCACGGGTCAGCAAAGGGACGGTACCCATCTCCCGCAGGTACATGCGCACCGGATCGTTCGTCTTCTCCAGCGTTCCTGGAGAGAGATCCAGTTCCACATCCTCGGACTCTTCGCCCGCCTCAGGTTCGTACTTCTCCCGGTCCCCCGAGAGTACGTCAATGCCCTGCGTGTTGATCGTCGTCAACAGATCGTCGAGATCGTCCGGCGTCGTGATATCGCCAGGAAGAAGATCGTTTACCTCACCATAGGTAAGATACCCCTTCTCCTTTCCGGTATCGATCAGTTTGTCTATATCGTCTTCGTACTTATCCAATTCTTCGGCCACGACTGTGCGCACTCCTGCCCTAAAGTTTGATTCGTTCCAGAGCATCCGCGATGTACCCAATGGTACCCGCACGGACTGATCCCTCGGTTTCTACAGTGATGGTCAGGGGGGGCAATCAGCGATACATACCGCATTGGCAAGCCAAGTCCTTGTCGGAGCGAGTCCAGTCAGGTCCAGGCAATTTTAGGCGCACTCCCCACTAAGTCACAGACTACCACATACCTTAGATGGTTGAGGATGCAAAAGGTTTCGGACCACCCCGGTATTCACGATTGCGGGGACAGCGGCAAGCCCCGCGAGCCGCCGCCCCACATCTTCATTCCCTACTCAAGCATAGATGCCCCGCTGCTTCGTGGTGTACGCAACACGGTCAATGGCGAGCATATATGCCGCAATTCGATTATTCACCCCATGTGATTCGGAATAGGCGATAACATCCCGGAAGCTCTCGCTCATGATACTGTCAAGACGCTGATTGACCTCCGCTTCTGACCAGAAATACCCCATCCGGTCCTGCACCCATTCGAAATAGCTCGCAGTCACTCCCCCTGCGTTCGCTAGGATATCCGGGATCACAAAGACTCGCTTGTTCGCAAGTATCTCGTCGGCGACCGTGGTTGTGGGACCATTAGCGCCTTCGCATAGGATCTTGCAGCGCAGTCGTTCGGCATTGCGACTGGTGATCACATTCTCCGTTGCCGCCGGGATCAAAATATCGCAGGTATACGTCAGCAGTTCATCTTTATCGGCGGCCTCCGCGCCCTCAAAGCCATTGATCGTCCCGGCTACCTTGCGATGTTCGATGAGCGCCGGTATGTCGATGCCGCTCGCGTTAAAGAGCCCACCGTCATATTCGGCTATTCCAGTTACCGTGTACCCCTTCTCCCGCATCAACTTGGCTGCGTGGGAGCCGACGTTGCCGAATCCCTGGACGATCACCCGGCAGCCTTGGACAGAAGATCCAAGGTATTTCAATGCCTCGTCGCAAACCACGGAGATGCCACGTCCGGTAGCCTCCCGACGTCCCCTGGATCCACCGATGTTCACCGGCTTCCCCGTCACCACCGCCGTGCAGGTCTGCCGCGAGTGCATCGAGTAGGTATCCATGATCCACGCCATCGTCTGTTCATTGGTGCCCATATCGGGCGCGGGAACATCCTTTTCTGGCCCGATAAACTCGAATAGTTCTGCCGTGTAACGCCGTGTCATCCGCTCCAGTTCCCCCTGAGACATCTGCTTGGGGTCGCAGATCACACCCCCTTTAGCCCCCCCAAACGGGATATTCACAACAGCGCATTTCCAAGTCATCCAGCTTGCCAGAGCGCGAACCTCATCCAGCGAAACGTCGGGGGAGTAGCGTATGCCGCCCTTCGCTGGCCCGCGGGCGATCGAGTGTTGTACGCGGTACCCTGTGAAAACCTCGATCGAACCGTCATCCATACTCACCGGGATGTGAACGATGATCTCGCGGGCCGGATAGCGCAGAACCTTCCAGATTCCATTGTCCAGGTTAAGCTTCTGTGCCGCATAGTCGAATCGAGCAGCCTGGGCCTCCCAGGGGTTCGTCTCCTGCTCGAGCGTAAGTGTTTGCATTCTTGTACCCTTCTTTTCCGTTGCTGGTATCAGCGACTCTCCGGCCATGGTGCGTACCCTCTCTCGCAGAGACAGACAGCTTGGACGTGCCGGTTCCGGCCAAACCGAGGAGTATAGGCCGACAATACGACGCTCGGCAAATCTCGCCACTCCCACTTTCGTTCGGTCGGCTCCCCTCCCGCTTTTGGTTTAGATGCGGCAAAAACCAGCGCCATCGGCCCGCTATGATAAGTAACGATGAAGCCTCCGGACCATGCCATTCCTTCTGCCTCAGGCTTTCTCAAGCTTGCGCGAAAGCACAGTCTTATCCCCGTCTATCGCACGGTGGTGGCCGACTTGGAGACCCCCGTATCCGCTTTCCTCAAAATCGCCCACGAAGAGCCCGAGGCCTTCCTGCTCGAATCCGTTGAAGGAGGCGAGCGTGTAGGCCGCTACACCTTCATCGGCATTCAGCCTTATAAGAGAATGATGGCCCGAGGCAAGCAGATCGTGATCGAGGAGGGGCGTCGCAAGATCAGCTTCACCGGAGACATCTTCGACGAACTGAAACGCGCCTTGAGCGGCCACACACCCGCGCACTTGCCTGGGCTTCCTCCCTTCACCGCCGGCGCGGTAGGCTTTTTTTCATACGATGTGGTTCGACAACTCGAACGCCTCCCCTCACTCGCCGCTGACGAGTTGCACGTTCCGGACGCATGCCTGATGTTTTTCGACCAGGTACTCGCCTTCGATCACGTCAAGAGGGAGATTCACCTGATCGTTACCGTCGACCTCACGCGTTCCACTCGCGACAGAGCTTACATCAAGGCCATCAAGCGCCTGAACCACCTCCAGCGCAGGTTGCTGTCCGCGCTTCCGGCACCTCGGAACAAGAAGCCTCAAGGCAAGCTCGCCTTGAAACCGCGCACCTCAAGATCTGCCTTTCTCAAAGCCGTCGCGACTGTGAAGAACTACATCACCGCAGGTGATGTCTTCCAGTGCGTCCTCTCCCAGCGCTTCGATTGCCTTCCCGGGGTCGATGCCTTCGAGATCTACCGTGCCCTGCGCATCGTGAATCCCTCGCCCTATATGTACTTCCTGCGTTTCGGGCTTGAGACATCCAAGGTGGGCTCGCAGGACAACTCCATAGCGCATGTCGTAGGCTCCTCCCCGGAACTTCTCGTTCGCGTTCACGGTCGCATCGTCGAGTACAGACCCATCGCCGGAACACGCCCCCGAAGCGCGGAGGACGCCGAAGATCGTGCCATCGAAGCCGATCTGCGAGCCGATGTGAAAGAGGTCGCTGAGCACATCATGTTGGTGGATCTTGGCCGCAATGACGTCGGACGTGTCAGTGAATTCGGTTCTGTCAATGTCAAGGAACTAATGTTCGTAGAACGCTACAGCCACGTCATGCACCTGGTTAGCGCCCTCGAAGGCACACTTCGTAAGGGCCTCGCGCCCATCGACGCCTTCCGCGCCTGCTTCCCCGCCGGCACCCTCTCGGGAGCGCCCAAGATTCGCGCCATGGAGATCATCGAGGAGCTCGAGCCGGCGCGCCGAGGAATCTACGGAGGTAGCATTCTATACGCCGACTTCAAGGGCAACCTCGACTCCTGCATCGCCATTCGAACCTTGTATATGGCTGGGCAGAAGGGCTACGTGCAGGCAGGCGCGGGTATCGTAGCCGACTCAGTTCCGGAGAAGGAGTTTGAAGAGTGCGGCAACAAGGCGCGTGCGGTCTTCCGTGCCATAGAACGCGCCCGGGATTAATCTTCCCGCTCTTGCCCTTGCTGTGGCAGCACCCACCAGATTCCGCGACAGATCGGTGCCAATCGATCGCTCGCCTAGCCATCGGACGGTCATACAGTATCCGCATCCAACATACGCCACGGGGCGGGTCCATTCTCCCAGGCAATGCCATTACCCCGTCACCGGTTAAGGCCGTTGCTTCCACCGCCCAGGATAGGGTCACTAAGCGAATCCTCCGTGCGTGATGAGACTCGCTGCCGCTACTCTGTTGCCCGGCGCAGAACGAAACTCCAGAACGCCCCGCCCGGAACAGCGTAAAATCAATCAAGCCGCGATGGTCTTCGTCCTCGACAATTACGACTCTTTCACCTATAACTTGGTGCAATACATAGGGGAGCTCGGCGCCGAGATGGTGATTCGTCGCAACGACGAACTCACCCCTTCCCAGGTGGAAGCCATGCATCCCGAGCGGATTGTGATCTCTCCAGGTCCCCGAACACCCCAGGACGCGGGCATCAGCATGGAGCTTATCCGGCACTTTGCCCATACAACGCGGAGTGTACCCATTCTCGGCGTCTGCCTCGGTCACCAAGCCATCGCTGCTGCCTTCGGGGGCATGGTGATCAGGGCACCTCAACTGATGCACGGCAAGACCAGTCAGGTAGACCACGATGGGCGCACCATCTTCTCAGGCATCCCAGCAGTCATAACCTGTACACGCTACCACTCCCTCATCGTCTCCGAGGAGAACTTCCCCCCTGAGCTTGAAGTCTCCGCTCGGACTACAGAAACCTCGACCGGCAGCCAAACGATGATGGCGCTCCGCCACCGCGAACTGCCCATTGAAGGCGTTCAGTTCCACCCAGAGAGCGTTCTCACCTCACACGGCAAACAGATCATCAGCAATTTCCTCGACATGTAAGGTGAGTCTGTGATGCCACGGTATGCCGAAAACCTGCCTGTCCTGTCAGCAGCCCTCTTGCTCTCTGTCCTGCTGCTAACCCCGCTGACCGATGCTCAGCAAGCCATCGGCTCCGTTCCGCTCCAGGATGCGACCGTAAACGGTGCTCTCCAGGTCACGCAGGGCCATGTCGAACTTGTAGGCAGCACAACCGTCACCGCGCACGACCACACCGCACAGGTCAGTCTAGCCCGCGGCGGCTCTGTTCTCATCTGCGCCACCAGTTCTCTTCACGTGACAGCCGGAAAGACGCTCTCCACCTCTCCTGAGCCTCTGCTGCTCGCACTCGACCGAGGCGCGATGGAGATCGAAATTCCCTCCACCCCGGGCGACGCCGTCATGACCCCCGATCTGCGTTTTGTTCCTCGTTCACCAGGTCCGCTCGACCTCCGCCTCCGCGTCACCCGCAATGGCGACACCTGCGTCGAAAACCGCGGCGCCTCTGCTCCCACCCTAGACATCAGCGAGACCTTCGGGGACTCGAAATATGAGCTTCTCGCAGGCCAGCACGTTCTCTTCGAACATGGCAACCTCCAGGAGGTGGACGATCATGAGACTTCGCCTTGCGGCTGCCCTCCACCTCCCACCGTTTCCGTAGCTGAGGCAGCAACACCGTCCGCGGCGCTTACTGCCCCGGGGGGTCCTACAGCCGCGAAGCAGGTCGAGCAGCAGCATCCCTTTCCTACGGCCATCAGCGAGGGTCTTGCGCCCGGAGGAGAGGTCCCAGCGGCGCCCTCCGGCGCTCCCCATGCTCAAGTCGCGGCGACCCTCAGCTTCAACGCCGACGGCACCCACACACCTGATTCCCTGGACGCCCCATCAGCGACATCCTCCAGTTCGCGCGCCCTCGGTTCTCCTGTTTCGCCTGAAGTCTCCTCACCTAGCGCCACACCTCAGCAGCCGGCCCCTAAGGCCGAAGCGCCTCCACCCACGCAGCCGCCTACAGCTAAGGATCTAGCACATCGCATAGGCCACTTCTTCAAACGCGTCTTCGGTAAGCTCTGAACCCATCCCATGTGCAGCCTCGCCCTCAATACCCCTCTCACGAAATTGGGCCCTTCGCACATTGAGCTACAATCGAAAGGACTTCAGCCAGGCACAGGTGGCATCTTCAGCACCTTCTACAGTCCCTGCGCCGCGCCCTCCAGCGCAGGGCGCGGCCCATACAGATTCAGGAGCTTTCTCAATGTCGATTCCAGCCACGCAGATGCGCCCAGGTATGGTCATCAAGTTCAAGGACGATCTTCACCTCGTCTTCTCCGTCGAACACCGCACCCCGGGCAACCTGCGCGCCTTCATCCAGGCGAAGCTTCGCAACATCCGCACGGGAGCCATGTACGTCGAACGTTTCCGGTCCCCCGACCCAATCGATCGGGTCATCGTCGACGAGGTCAAGATGGAGTTCCTCTACAATGACGGCGAAGACTACTACTTCATGGATGACGCGTTCGAGCAGACCGTCCTGAAGCGGGAGACCCTGGGCGACGCTGTGGAATATCTCCTTCCCAACCTCTCCATTGGAGTCAGCTTTCACGACGGCAAGGCCGTGGGAATCGAACTCCCCGGCGTCGTCGAGATGACCGTCGTCGAAACGGAGCCCGGCATCAAGTCCGCGACTGCCTCCTCTGTCAGCAAGCCGGCCAAGACAGAGACCGGCCTCGTCGTCCAGGTGCCCGCCTTCATCAACGAAGGAGAGCGAATTCGTGTCGACACGGCAGAAGGCGCCTATATGAGCCGCGCCTGATCTGACCGATTTCATATCACTGTCCGGCGCGGAGACTGACTTCGCCGCACTGCCACCCTTGCTGGAGGATACGGCACACCTCGTACTCCCTCCGCGAAGCAAACCATCCTCTACTAGAGAAGTATCGTTCCAGCATCGTCGATGTGGAATTGCGAATCCATCAAGACGGATAGAGCCTTCTCAAGTTGCACACCGCGCGACCCCTTCAGCAGCACCAGGTCGCCAGGAAGCAGGTTATCCCGCATCCAGCAACCGGCTGCGGCCGAGTGCTCTAAGAAAACCGATGCAGCGCCCGCTTCTCTAGCACCGTCCACTAGCATCGCAGCGGCTCCTCGTACGCCAACAACAACCGTAACTCCCCGTTCCGCCATCCGCTTCCCACAATCCCTGTGCAACGCAGGTGCATCCTGCCCTAGCTCAAGCATCTCTCCAGCGACCACCATGTGCCGCACGGCAGGGATCGTCAGCAATGCGTCCACCATCGCATCCAGCGCTGCAGGATTCGAGTTGTAGCAGTCGTTGACGATCTTCGCTCCCCGCCAAGCGATGATCTCTCCTCGCTTCTCACCGCTTCGCAGTCCAGCCAACGCATCGGAGCATTCCGTCAACTTCATACCGCTAAGCAGCCCAGTCGCTACCGCAGCCAGTGCATTCATCACATTGTGTCGGCCAAGCATCTGCAACGCAACCACCTGCCGCCCCCCATTCGCCTCCACCGTAAATCGGACTCCTTGCTGCTGCAACTCTTCCACATGCGTTGCGCGCACATCCGCTCCTTCGCTGAAGCCATACGTCAAAGTGCGACCGTTAAGACCGCGTGCGAACGACCTGACGTAGACATCATCAGCATTCAGCACCGCGACCCCGTCGGTGGGTAACGCCTCGATCAACTCGTACTTTGCTCGCGCTACTCCCGCCAGCCCATCGGGGAAAAATTCCAGGTGTACCGGTCCTACATTCGACACCACCGCCCAATCCGGTTCAGCGATCCGTGCCAAGGCCGCGATCTCGCCTGCGTGATTCATCCCCATCTCGATGACCGCGATCTCGTGGGCCGCCTCGAGTCGAAGCAGCTGCAGTGGAAGCCCGAATCCATTGTTCAGGTTGCCAGCCGATTTGAGAACCTTGAATCGCGCCCCGAGCACCTGTGCGATCGCCTCTTTTGTTGTGGTCTTTCCCGCTGACCCGGTTACGCCAACAACGCGTCCTCCCCAGGTGCGTCGCACAGCCAGCGCCAGCCTCTGCATAGCCCGCAGCACGCTTGCCTCACCTTCAGGTACGCGCAATAACCTGCTTGCATCGACATGCTCAGGCCTGGCCCAATTCTCGCTCACGACTGCGGCACCCCCGCCGTTGGCTAGAGCGGCATGCACGAAATGATGGCCATCGAACCGATCTCCTTGTACGGCGAAAAACAAGTCACCGGAGCGTATGCTGCGCGAGTCGATCGAATACCCGTCCACCGTTTGCTGCGGATCGAATTCTCCTCCAGCCTCGGTCCAATGTGCCACCTGTCCCAGAGTCAATCGCATGGCACATCCTTCAACACAGCTTGAGCTACCTTGACGTCATCAAACGGCAGGTTCTGGCCGCGTACAATTTGCACCTTCTCATGTCCTTTGCCGGCGAGCAAAACTATGTCCCCGCGCTTCGCCTCCCGAATCGCCAACTCGATCGCGCTTCCCCGATCCTCCTCGACAAGGTACGCCGTTGCTGTAGTGAGCAAGCCTGCTACGGCCTCTCCGATGATCGTCTGCGGATCTTCATCGCGCGGATTGTCGCTGGTCACGATCGCCAGATCGCTCCCTTCACCCGCCACACGCCCCATCGAAAAGCGCTTGCTCCTGTCGCGGTCGCCGCCGCACCCAAACACGGTGATCACCCTCCCCCCCCTCAGCCTGACCAACTCACGGGCTGCAGTCATCAAGTTTTGCAAAGCGTCTTCTGTATGCGCATAGTCAACAACGACGGTGATCTCCCCTTGTCGCGGCGAAACGACCTGAAATCGCCCTGGAATCTGTCGAAGCACCCGCGCCGCATCCGAGATCTCCTCTAGGCTCAATCCCCTCGCCCACGCCGCGGCACTGGCGGCAAGCAAATTGTAGACATTCACTCTCCCGGTCAGGGGAGACTGTATCGCGACCTCCCCTGAAGGAGTCAGCATCGTAAAATCCGTACCCTCTGCCGCTGTACGTACATCCGTGGCCCGAAACTCCGCCGATCGCACCATAGAATATCGAATCACCTGCGAGCGCTTGGCTTCCAAAACCATCTGCTCTCCCGCGAGGTCGTCTAGGTTGATTACGGCCACTCGTGGCGGCGGCGCACCGACGCCAGAAAATATCCGTGCCTTTGCGGAAGCGTAAGCCTCCATGCTGCCGTGGTAGTCCAGATGGTCCCGGGTCAAGTTCGTGAAGACCGCAACGTCCACCGGCAGACCCCACACCCTCTCCTGGGCGAGCGCGTGGCTCGACATCTCCATAATCGCTTCACTGCACCCCTTGGCCAACGCTTCAGAGAACAATTCGAATGTGTCTCGAGACTCCGGGGTCGTATGCGCAGAGCTTCGCACCTCCGCAGCGATGTGGTACTCCACGGTTCCGATCAGCAGACACCTGCGTGCTGCGCTTTGCAGAATCTGCTCGAGCACGAATGCCGTTGTAGTCTTTCCGTTGGTTCCCGTAATGGCCGTCAGCGCAAGATTCCGTTGCGGGGCCCGGAAAAAAGCGGAACTCGCCTCGGCCAGTCCCCGCCTGCCGAATTTCACCAGGGCAACTCCGACGTGGCTGTGCTTCTGCCGCACGGAATCGTAAACCGATGTGGTGTCGGTGATGATACCAGCCACGCCTTGCGCCACGGCCGCTTCGATGAAGTTGTTGCCGTCTGTAACTCCACCTTTGATCGCGACGAAAATGCTTCCGTTCCTCAGCTTGCGCGAGTCGTACTCCACCCCGCTTACAGTCAGCGCACTCCGCGTCGAGGCCAGCGTAGTGACGTCCGCAACCAGCGAATCCCAGTTCATACTCGAATTCTAAGCCGCGGTTCAGCAGTCTTCATGTGGCAATCACCGAAAGCGTTACCGACCGAAGCGAACCACCACTTCGCTTCCTTCGGGCACCATGGTTCCGGGCATCGGCCTCTGCTCCCGAGCTAATCCGCTTCCAATTGGCTGCACACGCAAACCGACCGCCTCAGCATGTTCCACCACGCTCCGCAGACCGGCTCCCTCGAAAGAAGGAACAGGAGTCTGGCGGCCAGCTTGCACGGTGATCCCGCCTGATGCGTCTGCCGGATTAGCTTCCCCGCGCGACGAGCCGCTCACTGGGGAACTCTGCTGAACGTGGGGGTCGACGACAGCCTTGAAAGCCGCCACAAGTCTCGACGGCAGTTGGTCTGGACGGACGAGGTGCCGCAACGCGGCGGCGTCCGTCGGCGCGCCATCCCCTCGCTGCGGCTCCATCCGCGCAGCGGAGTCGACTGACGCGCGGAGCGGATCGTCTGCCGGAAGGCTATTGACCTCCGCGAACATCGCATCGATGTCCCCGACCGCTTCCGACTGACCCTCTACATCTGCGTTGGCAGGCAGCTTTGCAAGCAGCTCCTTCTTCGTCTTCAGCGGCTGATCGTGCGGAACGCCAAGATATTCAAGCACCTGCTGGGCCACACTCGCGAAGACAGGAGCACTCACCGCCGCGCCATACCTGCTCCCCACGGTAGGTGTATCGATCACCACCGCTACCGAGATAGCTGGCGTGCTCACCGGAGCAAAGCCCGCGAAGCTGGCTACGAGTTTCGTATGTGAGTACGTGTGCGTCGCGACGTCCACCTTCTGTGCCGTACCGGTCTTACCACCCGCACTGTAGCCATTCAATTGCGCTCCTACACCTGACCCTTCCATTACGATGCCCTGCATCATCTTGCGCATCTTGGCCGAGGTCAGCTCCGTGATCACCCGGTGGGCTCCGTCCGGTAAAACGGCGGGAAGCTGGTTGGCCGGATGGAAGGCCGCCGGCTTCAGCCGTGCGTCTCCCTTCATCTCATCGGTAGACTGCAGCAGTATATGCGGAGGCATATACACACCGCCGTTGGCAATCGTACTTACCATGGTTACAAGCTGTACCGGCGTGACGCCAATCTCTTGCCCGATCGCCAGTGAACCGATGCTTGTCGCACCCCATTTCTTAGGGTTCCGCAGCAGACCACGTGTCTCGCTCGGCAGCTCGATCCCGCTACGATCCCCGAAACCATACGCCTTGATGTACCTGTAGAACCTCTCATTTCCCAATTTGAGTGCCATCTTGATCGCCGCCACGTCGCTCGACTTTTCCAGGGCGCGCTGCACCGTCACCCTTCCCATGCCCCGGTCCGAGACATCATCATGGATCGTGCGCCCAAACAACGTGATAGCACCTCCCTGGCAATCGACAATATCGTCCGGTTCCACACCAGCCGCGTCTACCGCAGCTGAGTACGTCACCAGCTTAAACGTCGATCCCGGCTCGTACACGTCACTCACCGCCAGATTTGTCAGCGAGCCAGAATCCATGTGGCGCGAGTCGTTCGGATTGAACCTTGGCGAAATGGCCAGCGCAAGCACCTGGCCGGTATGCGGGTCCTGCACCACAACCGTTCCATGCAGCGCCTTAACCTTCGCGACCTGCGCATCCAGCGCGCGCTCCGCCATGTATTGAATATTGGCATCGATCGATAGCACCAGGTTCTCACCAGGCATCGGCTGGCTCTCCTCGCTCCCCAGCACATGCCTCTTGGCATCAAGCGCAGTCAACATGTGACCAGGTGTTCCATGCATGTCGTCGTCGAACTCGCGTTCCAGCCCACCCAGTCCAGTATCGTCCGTTCCAACATATCCAAGCACCTGCGCCCCAAGGTCGTTGTCGGGATAGAAGCGCTTGAACTCTTTCTGCAGATACACTCCCTTTAGGTTCAATTCACGTACCCGCGTGGCAGTCTCGGCATCGACCCGGCGCACGACCCAAGCGAAATTGCGCGAAGCATTGAATCGCGCCAGCATCTGCTGCCTGGAAGTGAAACTGTCCTGCGGATCGCTATGGACAATCTCAGCAAGCAACTGTGAAACATTGCCGCGATTCTCCCCCAACTCGCTTGGCACCGCGTAGATGGAATCCACCGTAACGGTCATCGCCAGTTCGCGCAGGTTCCGGTCGTACAAAACACCGCGCCTGGGTGCAACATCAAAGGTTCGCTGTTGCTGTTTTGCGGCCCGCTCCATAAAGTCCGAATGCCGCGCCACCTGCAGCCACACCAGCCGGAGTCCGATCGAAGCCGTCCAAAAACAAAAGAACATCGCTACATACGTAAAGCGGATCCTGCGGATCGGAGCGGTCATCTTCGGCTTGGACGTCTGCTGCTTCATCATCGATACCTTGCTTTGCACCACACGCCGCGTTCGTTCGCACAATCACCGAATCATCGCCATAACCGGCATCCCAGGGCCGTCCACGCTTGCATCCGGGCGCACCACCTGTCCTGGTTGAGCGGCTTCCAATCCAAGCTGCTTGGCCATGCGGTCGATCCGTTCCGGGTCTGTCAATTGCGCCTCATTCAGGCGCAGTTCACGGTTCACCTCGCGCAACTGCTCCACCTGCTGCTTCTGCGCCTCCACACGGTAGCCCACTTCGATCGCCGAGAAGTGCTGCCAAACGTACACCATCACCAACACAAACAGCACACTCATCGCTGTGGCGAATTGACGCATCTCCCGGCGGCGCTCAGGATCGTCCGCCTTCACAATTCTGCTGTTGTCGATGTGCTTGGCGAAGAACACCTCCGGCGTGGGTCCGCGGCGCGCCTTCCTCTGTGTCTCGAACAGAGCCCGATTGCGCTCGGAAGCAGATTCTTTGCGACCGCGAGCCTCCGAGCGCTCCACCATGCTCACCATCTCAGCTCCTGCCATCGTAGACATCGTTGCCATTGCCGCACCTCGCCTGCACTGCATATCCGGATCTGCTCCGGAAAGATCTATGCTCCGCCTCTGAACGCTACGATCCGGGCCGGGACCGTTATAGGAGGAAGGGACTTTGTACTGCGGATTGTCTTTCGCCTGAAAGCACGGTAGGACAGTCCCGACCCGATCTTGTTCTCCGGAAGGGTGAAGCTGCCCCCCGGCTAAAACCTCAAATCTTCTCCGCCGCCCGCATCTTTGCGCTCCTGCTCCGCGAATTCCGCATCTCTTCCTCTTCCCCCGCAACGATCGGCTTCTTCGTCAACACTTCGAAGATGTTCTTCCGGCGAGCCTCCCGAAAAGCGTCCTTCACCAGCCGGTCTTCGAGCGAGTGAAAGCTGATCAGTACCAACCTTCCACCCGGCTTCAGCAGAGACGGCGCGCTTCTGAGCAGCGACTCAATCTCCCCCAATTCATCATTCACTCGAATTCGAAGCGCCTGAAACGTTCGGGTCGCCGGGTGTATCTTCTCGCCCTTCATTGCTGGGGCCGCGACCGATATCAACTTGGCTAACTCCGCCGTTGTCGTTATCGGCCGGGCCCTCACAATGGCTCTGGCGATTCTCCGCGACCTCCTTTCCTCTCCGAATTCGTAAATCAGATTCGCGAGTTCATCTTCGTCCGCCTGATTTACCACTTGCTCGGCCGTCTCTCCGCTGCGCGTATCCATACGCATGTCCAGCGGCCCATCGGCACGAAAACTGAATCCTCTGTGCGCCTCATCTAGCTGCAGGCTGCTCACGCCAAAGTCGGCCAGCAATCCATCCACACTGTCGGACTCCAACTCGCTCTCCACCTCCGAAAACGCCTTGGCGACGAACTCGACCGAGGGCATCTCCGCTCCCAACTCGCCCCGGACCTCTTCCATCCGAGCCTTCGCCTGCTGCATCGCCTCCGGGTCCCGGTCGAAGCAGATCAACCTTCCCTTCGCACCCAGCCTTCTCGCAATCTCGGCGGAATGACCTGCCAACCCGAGAGTCGCGTCGACCACCACGCCACCCGGCCGCGCATTCAGGTACTGCATTGCTTCTTCTAAAAGAACAGGCACATGTCGCGGTCTACTCATCTCTTCCGCCTCTGCGCGCCCCCTGGGGGGCTCCATCCCAATCTCTTGCGGCTTCTCTGTCGCTTACAGTCCAAACACCGACAAAGCCATCTGCTCTTCCGGAGTCAATGGCGCCAACTCCGCCTTGAACGCCTCGTGATCCGCCACTTCCAGGTAGGTCTGCTTACCGAAGACCACCACGTCCGCCGTAACCTTCGCCGTCTCCCGCAGTAATTGTGGCAACAACAAACGCCCTTGCTGGTCCATCTCCGCCATCTGCCCGTAATAGCTGGTGATATCCAGAAATCTTTGCCGCGCAGGGTTCATCGACGGAATCTGCGCCAGCCTTTCTTCGATCTTTTCCCATTCCTTCAGCGGGTAAATCTCTGCCCGCTTCCCATCCTTGCTGGTGATGTAGAACTGACCTCCGTAAACCTCGTCCACCCGGCGCTTGAACTCAGCCGGCATCTTCAGCCGGCCCTTCTCGTCCACACGTGCTGGATGGTTCCCGCGAAACATGACGACCTCGGTACCTGCTGCGCTTCAGGGCGGAACCTCTGGGACCCTGGGGTAAGATCAAACCATTCCCAGGATGTGTACTCCCTTTTATTCCACTTTGCTCCACTTCCAACCACATCGTCTCTTACGGACTCAATGCTGTAAACAACCAATTTGTGTGGAGCTCTGTATATCGACGCAGCAAATGTGGAAAACTCCCCAAATAGGGAGTCTTCCACTAGCTACACCACAGGTTGTGTTGACGCAGCTGAGTCTAGAAAGTTCCTAGCTCGCGCAAGCCCCTGTTTCCCTATCCATTGCTGCAAAAACCCGAGCAGGAAGCCATGAGGCATCCACCGCGAAGTGGCCACCAACCTTCTTCCATCCGGAAAAGTCCCGAAGATCCGGCATCACCACTCAGCACCTAGAATTGAAACGAAGCCTGCAAAAGGATCCTTGCAGGAGCCGCGTTCGAGGAGGCGTATGGGGGAGCGGACAGTTGCAGCGACTTTCCAAACCGCGGCGAAGTCAGCGTGCCTACAGGCGTCCCATAGTTCACATTGTGAAAGATATTCTGGAACTGCAGTCCGAAGATAAGGTTGTACTTCTTCCCCGTGCTTCCACCCCCGCCGAACATCCC
>CAXTPY010000032.1:0-17040 GCA_964246195.1 uncultured Acidobacteriaceae bacterium
TTCCTACGGAGACGGTGTACGGCTTGGGAGCGAATGCCCTGGACGCCCGGGCTGTGGAGAAGGTCTTCGAGGCCAAGCGCAGGCCGGCCTGGGACCCTCTGATCGTCCATGTGGGGGACCGCGCGACGTTGGAGCGCGTGGCGGAGGTGCCGGCGAGCGTGGAGGGGCTCCTTGCAGCGTTTTGGCCGGGCCCCTTGACGCTCCTGCTTCCGAGACGCCGCGAGGTGCCGGACGAGGTGACGGCGGGCAGGCCTCTGGTGGGTGTGCGGATGCCGGCGCACCCTGTGGCGTTGGCCCTGCTGGCGGCGGCGGGGGTGCCGATCGCGGCTCCGAGCGCGAACCTGTTTGGCAGGACCAGCCCCACGACGGCGGAGCATGTACTGGAGGATCTCGACGGCCGGATCGACGCCGTGCTCGACGGCGGCGAGGCTGCGGTGGGAGTTGAGTCCACGGTGCTGGATGGGAGCGTGCGGCCCATGCGGATCTACCGCCCAGGCGCGGTGACGCTGGAGCAGATCAGGCACATAACCGGCGGGCCGGTGGAGCTCTACGAGGCCGGTGGCATGGAGCCGCAGAGGCGCGAGAGCCTGCCCTCCCCCGGCGTGGGCCTGCGGCATTACGCTCCACGGGCGCGTCTTGTGTTGGTCGAGTTGGCGGACCTGGCGGAGAGGGCGGCGAAGCTGGTCGAAGCTGGGGAGACTATCGGAGTGATGCTGCCCGAAGGCGAGAGCGTGGGGCCGGAGCCGGTTGTCTTTGCCTGGGGCCCGTGGGAGGACAGGCCGGAGCTGGCGCGGAGGCTGTTCGCAGGCCTGCGGAGGCTGGATGCGGCGGGCGTGCAGATCATCGTGTGCCCTCTGCCCGGGGGCGGCGGCATCGCCGAGGCTCTGCGGGATCGTCTGGGCAAGGCCGCCTGGGCGGAGTAGACGGCGGGCTACTTTTTCAGCAGAGGCGTGAGCAAGGGGAGGAGGTTCTGCGCGACGACTTGGTTGCCTTGCGCGGTGGCGTGGGTGCGGTCCGCCTGCATCATGCCAGGCACGCCGTAGACGTTCTGCAGCAGGAAGGGCAGCAAGGGGAGGTTGTACTTGCTGGCCAGCAGGACATACGTCTGCGTGAACTGGTGGATGTAGTCGGGGCCGTAGTCTGGAGGAAGGCTGATGCCGGCGAGGAGGAGCCTGGCTCCGGTGGGTTTCAAGGTAGCGAGGATGCGATCGAGGTTGGCGCGGGAGGCGGCAATCGGGAGGCCGCGAAGGCCATCGTTGCCGCCGAACTCCACGATGACGACGGCGGGGTGCATGGAGGCGATGGAGGCGACGCGTTCCACGCCATCCTTGGTGGTGTTGCCGCTGACGCCCTCGTTCAAGACGCGATAGTGGAAGCCCCGGAGGTCCAGATCGCGCTGCAGGAAGTCGGGGTAGCTCTGCCCGGGATCGGTGCCGAAGCCGGCGGTGAGGGAGTCGCCGAAGCAGACGATGAGGGGGCGGCTATCCGGGACGCGGGGGCGCGCGCTGGGCGGCAGAGGCCTCGGCTGGGGCTCCTGGCTCTGCGTGCTCGCGTTGTCATGCGATGAAGGTGCGGGCGTCTGGCTCGGCCGGCAGGAGGTCAGGGCCAGGGCAAGTGCGGCTAAGATGAAGGGAGGCCGGTCTGGGCGCATTGCTTTCAAGGTAACAAACGCGGCGAGCGCTCGCAGGCAACAGCGGGGCGCCCCGCTCTGAACCGACCCGGCCGGTCGAGGAGGCTTTCGCTCGTGAGTGGACGTGCCGCTATGATCGCAGTCTCAGGGCTGCGCAAGACGATACGCAACGGTTCGCGCCAGGTGGAGATCCTGAAGGGCATCGACTTCGAGGTCCCGGCGGGGCAGTTCGCCGCGATCATGGGGTCCAGCGGAAGCGGCAAGTCGACGCTGCTGGGGCTGCTTGCGGGTCTGGACACGCCGAGCGCCGGAGAGGTCCGGCTGAACGGCACGGCGATCTCGTACCTGCCGGAGGACCAGCTCGCCCGGGTTCGGGGTACGACGATCGGCTTCGTCTTCCAGTCCTACCAGCTCATCCCGACGTTGACGGCTCTCGAAAACGTCCTGCTGCCGCACGAGTTGAACAGCGCGGCGCAGGAGGGCAGGGCAGGGGTCGAACGCGCGCGCGAGTTGCTGCTCAGCGTGGGGCTGGGGGATCGAATGGAGCACTACCCGGTCCAGCTTTCGGGCGGAGAGCAGCAGCGTGTCGCCCTCGCGAGAGCCTTCGTGCTGCGCCCTCCGGTGGTGCTGGCGGACGAGCCGACCGGCAATCTCGACACCGTCAATGGAGCTCACGTGCTGGAGCTTTTGCTGGACCTGAATCGGCGTGAAGGCACGACGCTGGTGCTGGTGACGCACGATCCGGCGCTGGCGAACTATGCCGATCGGCAGATCACGCTGCGCGACGGGCTGGTGCTCTCGGACGAGGTGAAGGCGCGGCGGGAGTTGGCTGCGGCAGCCATCTAGCTGGCTCGTGAGTGTAGAGAAGCCGCGCCCTCCTCGAGAGGCCGCGGCGAGGAGAGGTATGGCAAGGCTTTCCACCAGGCTGGCGGCGAAGATTGCGACCCGCGAGATGCGCGCCTCGCGCGGCAAGTTCTTCTTCGTGGTGCTGTCGGTCGCTATCGGCGTGGCTGCGCTTACGGGTGTGCGCGGCTTTTCCGCCTCCTTCCGCACCACGCTGCTGCTGCGCGCGCGGTCCATCATGGCGGCCGATCTCTCGGCGCGAATGTTTCAACAGCCTACGCCGGAGCAGCAGGCGGGATTGGATGAGATCGCCGCCGGCGGCGTGCAGATGACTCCCATCACCGAGCTGCTTTCGATGGCCAGTTCGGCGAAGACGATGGATCCCCTGCTGGTGTCGTTGAAGGCGGTGGATCCTGAGCGCTACCCGTTTTACGGGACGGTCGACCTCGATCCCGCGGGAAGCCTGCGCCAGGTGTTGACGCCGGAGACGGTGGTGGTCGCCGACGATCTGCTGGTGCGGCTGAAGCTTCGCGTCGGCGATGCGTTGAAGGTCGGGACCAAGCAGTTCCGCATCGCCTCGGTGGTGGTGAACGAGCCGGACCGGCTGTCGGGAAACTTCGCCGCGGGGCCGAGGGTGCTCCTCTCGCAGCAGGGGCTCGCTGCCAGCGGACTGTTGGCTCCGGGCTCGCATGCGGGCCAGAGATACCTCTTCAAGGTGCCCAGCCCGAGGAGCGGAGCGCCCATCTCGGACAGCGCGGTGGCCAGCTTGAAGGCTCGCCTCGAGAAGCTGCTCCCGGAGGCGCAGGTGATCGACTACCGCGAGACCAACCCCGCGCTCACGCAGGGGCTGGACCGGGCTACCTCGCTGTTGTCCCTGATGAGCCTGGTCGCGCTGGTCCTGGGAGCGGTAGGAGTGGCGATGGCGATGCGGGCGCACTTGCAGCAGAGGCTCGATACCATCGCCATCATGAAGTCGCTGGGCGCCAGCTCCGGCCAGATCATCAAGATCTATCTTCTGCAGACGCTGCTCCTGGGATGGCTGGGTGGAGGCCTGGGCGTGGCGCTGGGAGTAGGCGTGCAGATGGTCTTCCCCTACCTGCTGGCCAGGCTGATCCATGAGGACATCGTGCTGCATCTGCAGTGGGCCACGGTCGCCACCGGCCTCGGCGCCGGGGTGCTGACGACGCTGCTCTTCACCCTGCCCCCGCTGCTGGATATTCGCTCGGTGCGGCCCATACTGATCCTGCGCAGGGCGGTCGAAGATACCGAGGATCCATTCCTGCGCGGACTCGCCCGCAAGCTGCGGAGGAACGTGGCGCAGATTGTGGCAGCGGGTCTGATCCTCGCCGGGCTGGCGGGGATTGCGGCGACCCTGTCCGATTCGGCGACCGTGGGAAGGGCATTTTCACTGGGGTTGCTGGGCGTGCTGGCGGTGCTGCTGGCGGCCTCGGCCGGGGTTCTGGCTGCGCTCCGCTGGATGCTGAACAAGACGCGTCTGCGGCTGCCTTCGAGCGCGCGGCATGGCCTCGCGAATCTCTATCGCCCGGGAAACCCTTCGGCGGCTCTCTTGGCGGCGCTGGGGCTGGGCGTGATGCAGATCATGACGGTCTACCTGGTGCAGCGTGCGGTGGTGCAGGAGCTGCACATCTCCGCCGCTCCGAATCTGCCGAATGTGTTCCTGGTGGACATCACGCCGGAGGAGATCGACGGCGTTCGCGCTCTGCTGAAGGCGCAGCCCGCCGTCACGGCGGAGCCGGAGTTGCTGCCGGTGGTCAGTTCGAGGATCGTCGCCATCGATGGCGTGGATGCGGGGGCGGCGAAGTTGAAGAACATGCCGCGCAGGATGCTGCGTTCCATCTCTTTGACCTGGGCCACGGCATCGCCTCCGGGAACGTCGATCGTCTCTGGCGCGTGGTGGACCTCCGCTCAGGCGGCGGGCGCGGGCACCGTCCCCCTGGTGGCGATCAACCAGCGTCAGGCGCAGCGGCTTGGCGTGAAGGCCGGTTCGACGGTCGCGTTCGCGGCGCAGGACAGGGAGTTCACCGCGAGAGTGGTTGCGATTACCAGGTCCGATGGCCAGCATGCATCCTCGCGGGCGGAGTTCTTCCTGCCGCCGGAGTCTCTGCGCGGGCTGCCCGTGGTCTGGTACGGCGGCGTCCACGCGGTGCCGGCGCGCGTGGGAGAGCTGCAGCGCGCGCTCTACGCGGCCTATCCCACGGTGACGGTGATCAACGTCGCGCAGGCGCTCGAGACGGTGCGCAGCGTCGTGCTGCAGATAACGTACGTGATCCAGTTCCTGGCCGCATTTTCGATCTTCGCCGGCGTGGTCATCCTGGCCAGCTCGATTGCGGGCACGCGCTATCGCAGGATCAGGGAGGTCGTCGTGCTGAAGACGCTGGGCGCTACGCGTGGACGGATCGCGACGGTGTTCTCGATCGAGTTCGCCGTGCTGGGCCTGGTGGCGGGGCTGGTGGGCGTGGTGTTTGCGAACATCGTCGCCCGGGTGCTGCTCAAGAGTCTGACCATCGCCTACAGGGTCGAGTGGGGATGGTCTCTGGGCGCGCTTGCCGCGACGGCCTTGCTGACCGTCGCTACGGGGTGGATGGCAAGTCACCGCATCCTGGGGCAGAAGCCGCTGGAGGTTCTTCGCGAGGAGTAGCTTGCTCCCAGAGATTTTGGGTGCGGCCCGATTTCCGAGCGAACCCGAGGAAGGGGCGATAGGCTGGCGGCCTTCGTTGTAGGATGGAATTGTTTCAGAACGCTTGCGGGGCCTTTGGGGGATGATGGTGGAGCCGTTGCAGGTGCTGGAAGAGCATCGCGCCAACTATGGACGTGAGACAGGGGTCTCTTCGGCACCGGGCCGCGTCAACCTGATCGGAGAGCACACGGACTACACCGGCGGCTTCGTGATGCCGATGGCCATCGAGTTCCGGACCGCAACGGCGCTCACGCGCAGGCCGGAGGGCAGGGCGATCTTCCGCTCCGTGAACTTCGCGGAAGAGGTCGGCTTCGCGCTCGACGCAGCCGGCTGGAAGGCTACCGGGCATTGGAGCGACTATCCGCTGGGTGTGCTTTGGGCGATCCTGCAGAGAGGCATCCGCGTCGAGGGTTTCGCGATGACCCTGGGAGGCGATGTGCCGCTCGGTGCCGGTTTGAGTTCTTCGGCCTCGGTGGAGGTTTCCGTGGCGGTGGCTCTGCTGGCGCACGCGGGCGTTCAACTTGGACTCTCGGAGGTGGCGACTCTATGCCGCAAGGCGGAGAACGAGTTCGTCGGCGCCAAGAGCGGCATCATGGATCAGTTCATCGTGGCCGGCGGCGTGAAGGACCGCGCCATGCTGCTGGATTGCCGTTCGCTCGAGTACGACCTGCTGCCTCTTCCGCAGGAGGTAAAGGTGGTCATCTGCAATTCCATGGTCAAGCACCAGGTAAGCACGGGAGAGTATGGCGACCGGCGCGACGAGGTAGAGGCTGGCCAGGCAGTGCTGCGAAGAGAGCTGGGGCTGGAGCTGTTGCGGGACGCTTCGCTGCGCGACCTGGAAGCTTGCAGGGAGAAGATGAGCCCGGCGAGCTATCATCGCTGCCGGCACATCATCACGGAGAACGGGCGCGTGGTGAAGGCCGGCACGGCTCTGCGGGCGGGCGACGTGGCCGGGTTTGGCGAGTTGATGCAGGAGGCGCACAGCAGCTTCCGCGACGATTTTGCGGCGAGCTGCCCGGAGGTCGACAAGCTGGTGGCCCTGGCCGGCCGGCTTCCCGGCTGCTATGGAGCGAGGATCACCGGCGGAGGCTTTGGCGGATGCACGGTCAACCTGGTCCGGGCGACCGAGGCGGAGGCGTTTGGAAGGGCTCTGCGCAGCGAATACTTGTCTGCCACAGGCATTGAAGCCGACTGGTATGTGTGCGTGCCGTCGGACGGCGCGCTGGCGCAGAAGGTTGGGGAAGAGACGACACCATGAACGCAAGGACACAGGAGAACTCGCACCGGCGCTTCAACCCTCTCCATGGGGAGTGGGTCCTGGTCTCGCCCCATCGCACGCAGCGGCCCTGGCAGGGCCAGACCGAGACCCCCGTCCTCGCTGCGCTGCTGCAGTACGATCCAGAGTGCTATCTCTGCCCCGGCAACCTCCGCGCGGGCGGGGCCAGGACGCCGAAGTACGCCAGCACCTACGTCTTCGAAAACGACTTCGCAGCATTGAAAGAGGGCGTCCCGGCCTTTCGCGAGGATGAGCAGGGCAAGGGCCTGCTGGTCGCCGAGGGCGAGAGCGGAAGCTGCCGCGTGCTCTGCTTTTCCCCTCGGCACGACCTTACGCTGGCCACCCTGCCGCTTGCGGAGATCCGGCTGGTGGTGGACGCCTGGGACCGGCAGTACAAGGAACTCGGCGGCAGGGAAGACATCCGCTACGTGCAGGTCTTCGAGAATCGCGGAGCCATGATGGGCGCCAGCAATCCGCATCCTCACGGACAGATCTGGGCAAGCTCTTCGATTCCCAACGAGGTTGCGGCGGAGGTGAAGCAGCAGAGGCAGTACAAGGCCGAGCATGGCTGCTGCCTGTTGTGCAGCTATCTGTCGCTCGAGAGACAGCTCGGGGATCGCGTAGTGGCCTGGAACGATCACTTCGTGGCGCTCGTGCCGTACTGGGCGGTGTGGCCGTTCGAACTGATGATTTTGCCGGTGCGGCACATGGCCGCGGTCGAAGAGATGAGCGCGCCGGAGCGGGACGGCCTGGCCGCCATCCTGAAGACCGCGACCTCCACCTACGACCAGGTCTTCGCGACTCCATTTCCTTATTCCATGGGCTTGCATCCTCCTCCAAGCGACGGCGGAGACTACGGATTCTGGCACTTCCACGCCCACTTCTACCCGCCTCTGCTGCGCTCCGCGACGGTGAGGAAGTTCATGGTGGGATACGAACTGCTGGGGTCGCCACAGCGCGACATTACGCCGGAGTCCGCAGCCGACACGCTGCGTCAGGCGATGGCGAGGGTGGCTCGCGGCTAGATCGTCACCCTGTGCCAAGCTTCTGCTGAAGCTCTTCCAAGGTGGCGCCCTTGGTCTCCGGATAGAAGAACAGGACGATAAAAAACTGCAGCAGCATCATGGCGGAGAAGAAGGCGAAGGGAGTGCCTCCGGAGCTCTTCGCCATGATGGGAAAGACCAGCGAGATCAGAGCGTTCATGACCCAATGCGACGAGGAGCCGAGGCTCTGGCCCTTCGACCGGACGCGCGTGGGAAAGACCTCCGCGATGTATACCCAGATGACCGAGCCCTGCGAGATGGCGAAGAAGAAGATGAACGCGACCAGGAGCCAGACCAGAAGCACCAGGTGGGTGTGCGAAAAGAACACGGCGGCCACTCCGGCCAGCGACGCCGCCATGCCCAGCGCCCCGGTGAGGAGCAGCGTCTTCCTGCCCAGCTTATCGATCAGCGACATGCCCAGGAAGGTCGCCGCGAGGTTCATGGCGCCGATGGAGACGGCCTGCAGAGAGCTCGAGAGCTGGCTGAATCCCGCCGCGTTGAAGATGTAATTGAGGTAGTAGAGCACCGCGTTGATGCCGGAGAGCTGGTTGAAGAGTCCCACCGTGATGGCCAGGAAGATGGGCAGCCGGTAGCGCCTCTGGAAGAGCGGTTCCGCGGCTGCGCTGCGGTCGAAATGGATGGACTCCATGATGTCGCGCAGCTCCGCTTCGGAGTCGGGAGAGCCCATCATTTTGAGCACCTCGAGAGCCTCATCGGTGCGATTCTGCGTCACCAGCCAGCGCGAGCTGCGGGGAATCCCGTACAGCATGATGAGGAAGAGCAGCGAAGGCAGCGCGGCCACGCCCAGCTCCCAGCGCCACTGCAGCGCGCCGGTGTGGAAGAGCGTGATAATGAAATTGGAAAGATAAGCGAGCAGGATTCCGACGACGATGTTGATCTGGAACAGGCCCACCATGCGGCCTCGCCACTTCGCCGGGGCCAGCTCCGCGATATAGACCGGGCCGAGAACGGACGAGCCGCCTATGCCCAGGCCCCCGATCAGGCGGAAGGCCAGCAGCGAGGGCCAGTCCCACGCGAAGGCGCACCCTACGGCCGAGACCGTGTAAAGAATCGCCATGATGCGCAGCGCTTCGCGTCCTCCGATGCGCTGCCCCAGCACCCCGGCGGACATCGCGCCGACCACCGTCCCGAGCAGCCCGATGAACACGGTAAAGCCGAGGCTCGACGACGTAAGGTGGAAGATCTGGGTGAGCTGCTCGGTGGTGCCCGAGATCACGGCGGTGTCGAAGCCGAAGAGCAGGCCTCCGAGCGCGCCCACGACGGCGCTTTTGAGCAGGTACCGGGACATCTTCATGGGTGAGACCGTCTCCTGGTCGAGCAATGGATCGAGCTGCGAACCACGTTGAGCGTAGGCAGCGCGCCAACGTGCAGTCCGATCACCGCAGTTGAGCATACATGGCTGTGCCCTCTTCTCGAAGGGGATTCTCCTCGCGCTTGGTTGCAAGAAGGCGCGTTGTGCGATGCTGGTAGGGTTCTGTGAAGCGGCGAGGCCGACCAGCCTCGCGAGAGGACCCGATGAGTGCGCCGGAGATGAGGGTAGGGATCGACCTGGGCGGAACCAAGGTCGAGGCGTTGGCGCTCGACGAAGCGGGGAGGGAGCTGCTGCGCTACCGCGTGGACACGCCCCGGGACGACTACAAGGCCACGATCGGAGCCATGGCCGGCCTGGTCCGCCGCATCGAGCTGGAGACCGGCCGCGCCGGCACGGTGGGTGCCGGCATCCCGGGCAGCATCTCCTCGAGAACAGGCTTGGTGAAGAATGCGAACTCCACGTGGCTCAACGGCATGCCGCTCGAACGGGACCTCAGGAGAGAACTTGCGCGCGAGGTGCGAGTCGCGAACGATGCCAACTGCCTCGCCGTATCGGAGGCCACCGACGGCGCCGCCGCGGGCCATGCCGTGGTCTTCGGCGTCATCCTCGGCACGGGATGCGGAGGTGGCGTGGCGCTGAACGGATGCGTTCACGCCGGACAGAACGGCGTTGGCGGCGAGTGGGGGCACACCGCCCTGCCGTGGCCGCGGCCGGAGGAGTATCCAGGCCCAGCGTGCTACTGCGGCAAGCGCGGATGCATGGAGATGTGGGTCTCCGGCACGGGCCTGGCCCGCGACTTTCTGGAGGTGACCGGCGTCTCCGGGACGGCGCGCGAGATCGTCTCCGAGTCCGAGCGCGGCAACGCCGATGCCGAGGCCGCCGTGCTGCGCCTTGAGGATCGCCTGGCCCGCGGTCTCGCCTGCGTCATCAACACGCTCGACCCCGATGTGCTGGTCTTTGGCGGAGGCTTGTCTACCGTCAAGAGGCTCTACAGCGGCGTCGCCAAGCAACTGCCTAAGTACGTCTTCGGAGGAGAAGCGGAGACGCCTCTGCTCCAGGCGCGCTACGGAGACTCGAGCGGGGTGCGCGGCGCGGCCTGGTTGTGGCCCGGCAAGGACGCCTGGCACCGGGCAGTTCAAGGCTGACGCCGTCCGGCAGATTCGGCAAAGGCCGATGCCTCCGCGCTGGCAAACTAGCGTAGAACCTCCCGGACCAGAGGCGGAATCTCCCCCGCCTCTTGCCCGATCTCCACCGCGGCAAGCAGCATGGCGGCGGGCTCCTGCAGTTGCGAGGCATGGTCGGCGAAGAGCGTGAACAGCGGGTCGCCCAGGCACAGGCGATCGCCCAGCTTGGCGTGCGCTTCAAGGCCCGCGTGCGCGCTGACCGGGTCTCCGGGATGGAGCCGCCCAGCTCCCAGCCGCTGGACGGCCCAGCCCGCCGCCGTGCAATCGATGCCACGGAAGAAACCGGCGCAGGCCGCCCGCACGACACAGCTAGCGCCGGGCCGGTGGAAGGCGGCAAGAGCGCGCGGCTCGAAGATCGAGGTATCCCCCCCCTGCGCCGCGATCATCTTCAGCCAAGTCGCATACGCCGCGCCCGATCGCAGCGTTCGGTCCGCCAGGGCGCGGCCCGCGCCGGCATCGGGGCAGGCGCCCGCGAGGTGGAGCATCCAGCCGGCCAGCCTCAACGAGAGCTCGACCAGATCGGCAGACAGCGGATGAGCCCGGTTCTGCAGGATCTCCACGCACTCCAGCACCTCGATCCAGTTGCCGGCGTAGCGTCCCAGCGGCTGGTCCATGGAGGTGATCAGGGCCACCGTCCTCGTACCCGCCGCCTGCCCGGTGGAGACCATCAGCCGGGCTAGATGCAGCGCGTCCCGCTCCTCCCGCAGAAAGGCTCCGCTGCCCGTCTTCACGTCGAGAACGAGTCCGTCCAGCCCCGCCGCCAGCTTCTTGCTCATGATGCTCGCGCAGATCAGGTCCGCCGATTCGATGGTTCCCGTGTGGTCGCGCAGCGCGTACAGGATGCGGTCGGCCGGGACCAGGCGCGGCGTCTGGCCGATCATCGAGACTCCACAGGAGGCGAGCACCGCGCGAAAGTCGGAGAGCGCCAGTTGCGTGCTGAATCCCGGGATGGTCTCGAGCTTGTCCAGCGTGCCTCCCGTGTGGCCCAGCGAGCGGCCGGAGATCATGGGCACCTTCACCGCGGGCGAGAGCTGCAGTCCGGCCGCCCCCACGATGGGCGCGAGCAGAAGCGACGTCTTGTCTCCCACTCCTCCGGTCGAGTGTTTGTCCACGCAGAAGGACGCCAGCGGGCCGGAGTCGAAGGTCTCGCCCGACCGGCGCATGGCCTCGGTGAGCACCGCGAGCTCCGTAGCATCCAGGCCGCGCAGGAAGACCGCCATCAGAAACGCGGAGATCTGCGCCTCCGAAGCGCTTCCATCCACCACCGCACGAACGAACTGTTCCAACTCGGCTGCGGTGAGCGTGCTCCCGTCCCGCTTGTGGCGGATGATGTCCACGACGTGGAGCGGCGCGTTCATGGCTTCGGCGTTCCCTCCGGAGCGAACTGAAACGAGGTGGGCAGCAGATCGGCGAGCGAGACTTCGGCGAGCGCGCCATGACTGGCCGGATAGAGGATGCGGGTGGCTACGGAGGCGAACTCCGCGATCGTCTGGAGGCACGCGCCGCAGGGCTGCGAGGCCCAGTCGTTCAGGTTGGCCACCGCGATGGCGCGGAGCTCGAGCTTCGGGCCGAAGCGCGTGACCGCCGCCGCGATGGCGTTCTGCTCCGCGCACGTGGTCAGGCGGAAGGACGCGTTTTCGACATTGCAGCCGAGCACGACCTCCCCGGTAGAGGTGAGCAGGGCGGCCCCGACGCGAAACCTGCTGTAGGGCGCGTAGGCGTTCGCGGCTGCGGCGAGCGCCTGGCTATAGAGCTCGCCCAGGGAGACTGCTTCGATCGACATGATCTTGAGGTTAGAGGCTGCCTGCGGGGATGACAAGTACGGAGAGCACTCGGCGATGCGCGCAGCACAAAAGAGTAGAGGTAGATTGAAGCCCCTGTTCCGCGCACGAAGCGCGGCGTCGCAGCCTGGCGCGCATCTGATGCCTGTGGCGTCCCTGCGGGGCAGGTATGCTGCTGGGAATGGCTGGGACGATGCCGCAACGAACCGGGAAGAACAAGTCGAAGGCGCTTGCGAACGGCCCCACGCCGCCAGGCAACGCGCCACATCTGGCGTCACAAATCGCCGCGCCGGAGACCAGGCCAGCCGCGGGACCGGAGTCCGTCCTCCAGCTGTTCCACCCCATCACCGCGAAGTGGTTCAACGCGGTCTTCGACGGTCCCACAGCGCCGCAGGTGGAGGGCTGGCCCGCGATCGCGCGTGGTGAATCGACGTTGATCCTGGCGCCCACCGGAACCGGAAAGACGCTCACCGCCTTCCTGTGGTGCCTGGACCGGCTGATGCTGCGAACGCCTCCCCAGGCGGAGGGCGGATGCCGCGTGGTGTACCTCTCCCCGCTGAAGGCGCTCGCCGCGGACGTGGAACGGAACCTGCGTTCGCCCCTCGCCGGTATCGCCAACATGGCCAAGCGCGAGGGTGTCGCCGTCCGGATGCCCGAGATCAGCGTGCGGACCGGGGATACTTCGCCCAAGGAGCGGGCGCGGTTCCGGCGCCACCCCGGCGACGTTCTGATCACCACGCCCGAGTCGCTGTACCTGATGCTGACCAGCGAGGCAGGGGAGTCGCTGCGCTCGGTCGAGACCGTGATCGTGGATGAGATTCACGCCCTGGTCCCCTCCAAACGCGGCGCGCACATGGCGCTTTCGCTCGAGCGCCTGGAGGCCTTGACGGGTCGGCGCCTGCAGCGGATCGGCCTGTCGGCCACCCAGCGCCCGCTCGAAGAGGTGGCGAGGTTTCTCGCCGGAGCGGAGGGACAGCAGGCAGCCGGCAGAAGACAGAGCGACGCGGGGCAGGCCCTCGACGACGCTGATATTGTCACTATAAATGTTACAGAGAAAGCGGGCGATGCTGCAGGCGCCATCGGCCAGGTGTTGTCGAGCACCGCCAGCGACGATGGCGTGCAAGCGGATGTGGGTCCGGGCGCGCCCAGCTATCGTCCCGTCACGGTGGTGAATGCGGGCGCGCGCAAGGTGCTGGAGCTGAAGGTGGAGGTTCCGGTGGAGGACATGGCCCGGCTCGGCGAGATCGAGTCGCAGCCCAGCGGACCGGCGAGCCAGGGTCCCAAGCGCACGAGCATCTGGCAGAGCATTCATCCCCGCCTGCTCGAGATCATCCGCGGCCGCACCTCGACCCTGATCTTCGTGAATGCGCGCAGGGTCGCGGAGCGGCTCGCCGGCGCCCTGAACGAACTTGCCGGGGAGCCGATTGCGCGGGCGCATCATGGCTCTCTCGCGGCGGCGCAGCGCGTGGAGATCGAAGAGCTCCTCAAGGCAGGCAGGATCAAGGCACTGGTGGCCACCTCGTCGCTCGAGCTGGGCATCGATATGGGGGCGATCGACCTGGTGATCCAGATCGAGGCGCCCCCCAGCGTGGCCAGCGGGATGCAGAGGATCGGCCGCGCCGGGCACCAGGTGGGCGCGCCGTCGGCCGGCATCATCTTCCCCAAGTACAGAGCCGACCTGATCGCCTGCGCCGCGGTGACGAACGCGATGCATGAGGGCCATGTGGAGTCGACGCGCTTTCTGCGCAACCCTCTGGACGTGCTGGCGCAGCAGATCGTGGCGGTGGTGGCGCATCCTCCGCTCACGCCGCGGGAGGCGGAGCTGCGGACCAGGCACAGGACCGTGGAGGAGGAGAGCCCGGGGATCGGGTATGAGGCCCTGCTGGCGCTGGTGCGCGGCGCCGCGCCGTTCGCCGGGATGGGCGCGGGGGTCTTCGATGGCGTGCTCGACATGCTGGCCGGGCGCTATCCCTCGGATGAGTTTGCCGAGCTGCGGCCCCGAATCACCTGGGACAGGAGCCGGAACTGGATCACGCCCCGGGCTGGCGTGAAGAAGATCGCCATCCTGAATGGAGGCACGATCCCGGATCGCGGCTTGTACGGAGTCTTTCTCGCCGGCTCCTCTAAGCCTATAAGAGTAGGGGAATTAGACGAGGAGATGGTGTTCGAGCAGAGGACCGGGGACACCTTCATCCTGGGCGCTTCCACGTGGCGCGTGGACGAGATTACGCACGACCGCGTGCTGGTGACGCCCGCGCCGGGGGAGGCCGGGAAGATGCCGTTCTGGCATGGGGACAGGGCGGGGAGGCCGCTCGAATTCGGACGCAGGATCGGCGCGCTGGTGCGGGAGCTGCGCTCTATGCCGCGTTCGGTAGCGGTGGCTAAGCTGATGCAGGAGCACGACTTGGAGGTCGGAGCGGCGGAGAACCTGCTGCGCTATCTGGCCGACCAGGAGCTCGCCACCGAGGCGGTTCCGGACGATCGCACCATCGTGATCGAGCGGGTTCGGGACGAGTTGGGGGACTGGAGGGTGTGTGTCTTGACGCCGTTTGGAAGCCGCATCCATGCGCCCTGGGCCATGGCGGTGACGGCGAAGTTGCGGGCCCATCATGGAGCCGAGATGGAGTCCATGTGGTCGGAGGATGGATTCGTCCTTCGCTTCCCGGAAAGCGATGAGCCGCCTGAGGTGGAGCCGATCCTGATGGAGGCCGAGGAGGCCGCGGAGCTGGTGCTGCGGCAGCTGGGTTCCACCGCATTGTTTGCGGCAAAGTTCCGGGAAAGCGCGTCGCGCGCTCTGCTGCTCCCGCGCCGGAGGGCCGATGGCAGGACTCCGCTCTGGCAGCAGAGAAAACGCGCCTACGACCTGCTCAGCGTCGCCGCCCGCTACCCCAGTTTCCCGATCCTGCTCGAAGCCTACCGGGAGTGCCTGCGCGATGTCTTCGACATGCCCGCGCTGATGGAGATCCTGCGCGCGATCGGGAACAGGAGCCTGCGCGTCCACACGGTGGACTCGCGCACGCCGAGCCCGTTCGCCAGCGCGCTGCTCTTCAGCTACGTCGCGAACTACATCTACGACGGCGATGCCCCGCTGGCCGAGCGCCGCGCGCAAGCGTTGTCGATCGACCAGGACCAACTGCGCGAGCTGATGGGGGACTCCGACCTGCGCGAGCTTCTGGACCTGAACGCGATCGAGGAGACCGAGGAGCAGATGCAGTGTCTCGCGGCGAGCTACAAGGCGCGAAACATGGACGGCGTGCATGACCTGCTGCTGCGCCTGGGAGACCTGTCGCGCGCGGACCTGCTGCGGCGGTGCGTAGGCCCGGAGGAGGAGGTGACGGAGTTCGCGGCCAAGCTGTTGCGCGCGCGCCGCGTGCTCGAGGTGTCGGTCGCGGGAGAGAAGAGGCTGATCGCCGTCGAGGACGCCGCGCGATACCGGGACGCGCTGGGGGTTCCGCTTCCGCCGGGGCTGCCTTCGGCTCTGCTCGAAGAGGCTCCCGACGCCATGATGGATCTAGTGCGGAGGTTTGCGCGGACCAACGGGCCGTTCACGACGCCCCAGGTAGCGGGGCGGTTTGCCTTGGCGCTCGAGAGCGTGGAGGCTGTGCTGCAGCGCCTGGTGCAGACCGGGCGCGTGGTCGAGGGTGGCTTCCGCCCCGGCGGCGTGCATCGCGAGTGGTGCGACGCGGAGGTGCTGCGTGCCATTCGCCGCAAGAGTCTGGCGCGTCTGCGCAAGGAGGTGGAGCCGGTCGAGCAGAGGGTCCTGGCGCGGCTGTTTACGCGTTGGCAGGGCGTGCTGCAGCCGCGCCGCGGGCTCGATGCTCTGCTCGACGCGATCGAGAACCTGCAAGGAGCCCCGCTGCCCGCTTCGATCCTCGAGACCGAGATTCTGCCCGCGCGCGTGACGGCCTACAAGCCCGGCGATCTCGATATGTTGATGGCCGCGGGCGAGGTGGTCTGGGTGGGGATGGACCCCATCGGGGAGCGGGATGGACGCGTGGGCCTCTACCTGGCCGAGCGGCTCGGCGTGCTGTGGCCGCTGGCGCGCGCCGCGCCGGCCCGGGAGCAGGAGCATCCTCTCCGCCTCGCCCAGCAAGGCCAGGAGCACCAGGAGGGCCAGGCGGACAGTGTCGCGGACCGGGGAAAGAAGCATGAAGCTGCTTCGGGCCCTCGGGCGCAAGGAACGGCTGGCGCAGTTGCAGTCGGCGTCGCCTCCTCCAAGGAGGACGACCTCCTGGCCTATCTGAAGGCCCGCGGCGCCTCCTTCTTTCAGGAGCTGCATGAGGGCGTCGGCGGGGGCTACCCCGGGGAGACGCTCGAGGCGCTATGGTCGCTGGTGTGGAAGGGCAGGGTGACCAACGACGGCATGGCCTCACTGCGGGCGTACTGCCAGCGCGCGAGCTCCTCCTCGTCCACCCGCGCGAAGCCGGCGCGGCGGGCGCATGCGCAGGGCGCGGGCTTTCGGTCGAGGCGCACCACGCCCCCGACCGCGCAGGGGCGGTGGGCGCTCCAGGTCGCGGCCTTCGCCGAGGGGCGGCCCGCCACGGAGTGGAGCTATGCCATGGCGCAGCAGCTCTTGACCCGCTATGGCGTGGTCTTCCGCGAGACCGCCCACGCCGAGGGCCTGGCGGGTGGCTTTTCCGCCATCTATGACGTGATGAAGGCACTCGAGGAGAGTGGGAAGGTGCGGCGCGGATTCTTCGCCGCCGATCTAGGCGCCACGCAGTTTGCCATGCCCGCGGCGGTGGACCTGCTGCGCACCCTCCGCGCGAACCCCGATGGCGAAAAGAGCGAGCTTCTGCTGCTGGCCGCCACCGACCCGGCAAACCCCTACGGAGCTCTGCTGCGCTGGCCCGCGGGAGGCGACGAAGGCTCTTCGCTGACGCGCAGCGTAGGCGCGCGCGTGATTCTTTGCGATGGCGCGCTGGTCGCGTATCTGAGGCGCGGAAACCCGAACCTGCAGGTCTTTCTGCCGGAGGAGGAGCCGGCCCGTGGCCAGGTGGCCCGCAGCCTCGCGGAGTTCCTGGTGGCGAGAGTGCAGGGCCAGGAGGAGGCTGGCGGAATGGGCGGCATCTTGATCGCCTCCGTGAACGGCGTGGCGGTCGCGGAGCATGGGATCGCACGTGCTCTGCTGGACGCGGGGTTTGTGGCGGGAGCCATGGGATTCAACGTGCGGAGGCCGCTGCCAGCTTTGCCCCGCGCGCAGGTCGCGGCGCCGCAGTAAGCGGGCACCCCCACCGGCCCCACCCTCTCCC
>CAXTPY010000033.1:0-16776 GCA_964246195.1 uncultured Acidobacteriaceae bacterium
GGCTACGGGGGATGGGATCGGGATGGCGTACCGGGCGGGAGCGGAGCTGATGGACATGGAGTTCTACCAGTTTCATCCGACGGCGTTCTGGATGGAGGGAGCGCCGAGGTTTCTGCTGAGCGAGGCTCTGCGGGGCGAGGGGGCGTATCTGCGCAATGCGGCGGGAGAGAGGTTCATGGATCGGTACCATGCCGCGCTGGAGCTGGCTCCGCGCGATGTGGTTGCGAGGGCGATTACACGGGAGGGAGAGCGTGGCCCGGTATGGCTGTATATGCGCCATGTCGCGAAGGATTTGAAGAGGAGATTTCCTGGGATCTCTGGGTTTCTGGCGGGGTATGGGCTGGAGCTGGGGAGGGACCTGATTCCTGTGCGGCCGGCAGCGCATTACTTGATGGGCGGGGTGCGGACCGATCCGGCGGGGAGGACCTCCGTGCCTGGGCTGTATGCGGCGGGTGAGGTGGCCTGCACGGGGGTGCATGGGGCGAATCGGCTGGCCAGCAATTCGCTGCTGGAGGGGCTGGTGTTCGGGGCGCTGGCGGCGGAGGCCATGGCGGGCGAGGCGCAGGCGAATGCTGGAGGGATGCAGGAGGAGGCGGTCTGCGAGAGGGTGGACGGGGCCAGGAGGAGCTCGCCTGAGGAGACGGAGAGATGGATTGCGGAGCTGCGGCGGGTGATGTGGAGAGACGCGGGTCTGCTGCGGGACGGTGCCGGGCTGGAACGGGGGAAGCTCGCGCTGGCTCAGCTGGGGAAGAGGATGCCGAGGGGTCTTACGCGGCGGGCGATCGAGGCGCGCAACCTGCATGTGGTGGCGAGCGTGATCGTGCAGGCGGCGCTGGGGCGGGAGGAGAGCCGCGGAGCGCACTTCCGCAGCGACTTTCCTCTGCCGGGGAGGGAAGCGGTGCATACCTTGATAGAGAGGAGCGGAGGGGACGCGGAGTTGTGGAGGAACTCTTCTGGGGTGTTTTGTTTCTGGCGGCGGGGATTAGAGCCAGACGGTGATGTGGTTAAGTCGGGCAATGCTCTTTAGGCGAGGTCAAGGCGTTCCGTGCGTCGCGTTGATGGCTGGTGCTCATGCGTGACGCGCATACGACGAATCCAAAAAGTCATTCGAAAATCTGATCTGCGAATCGTCTTGCTTGTGCGGCAAGAGGATTGACTGGGCTTCATCTTCGACCGAGAAGAAGCCCGTACCGAGTGGTACATCTTTCGTACACGGCATTAGCGGCGTTCTATCTCTTCTTGCTCTTCTTGAGAAGAAGAAACTTAGTGATGGTGGAGGCGGCGGGAGTCGGTCAGGCCTCGCCACCTCAATCCATGTAACTTATTGATTCTGCGAATGTCAAATCTGTCATGACTGTCATGATTTTCAAATCCTGCGTACAAATCACGTACAAACACCCAGAAGAGCTAGTTTGTGTCCATTCTCAGAACTCCACACTTCCCAATCCTTGTTTCATTGCTCGAGCACTCTGAAGTGCTCAAAGTGATTTTATACATTAACGTCCAGCAAGGCGGATCGAGGCGTCGGAGAGCTATTGGGATTCTTCCTCGCTGGCTCTCCTATGACATGCCGATCGCTGTGCGAAAAGGGATCTCGGATCTTCGACTCTTTATTCTTGGAGCTGCGATGTTCCGGAGAGTCCGACAGATGCGATATTGGCCCGATGGGACAACAAGCACAAATAGGAAGAGGTAAGAACGTGCAGGAAGATCGTGATGCATGTAGCTGACAATAAAGGAGTTGGTGGAGGCGGGGAGAATTGAACTCCCGTCCGCAACTGCCGACAACAGAGAGCATTCATGCTTTTTCACGTTCTATTTTGTCTCGTCATCGCCGCTCAGAACGGACGAAGATGCGGCGACGACCAGCCTGATTGATCTCGCCCTTGGCGTCCAGACGGAACTCCTTGGGCCAGCCTACTGTGCGACGATTGGTATCCGCCCGTAGGCGAAGCGGAAGCAATCGGCTACCTAGTTAATTAAGCAGCAAGCGCGAATTGAGGTTCGGCACTTATAGTTTTGTGAGCGATTACGGGTGTCCACACCCCGGCATGCCTCTCTGCCACAAGCAATCCCGTCGAAACCATGACGCCCCCACTTGGTGGAGCAATTTCGAGTGTTGCATTCGCAGCGCTGTCAAAGAACTTCTTCCATTATAAGGCCGCTGATCCTTTCGCCCACGCACAGTGTGGCTAGTTAGCCGCTGTGACCACTATTCGACCCAACAAATTGGCATTTAAATGGAAGGATCTGGATGTCCAGAGACGGATGCTACGGGTCGTGCGTGCCGTAAACCGATATAGATTGAGTACGCCGAAGTACCACCGTACAAATCGCCCTCTTCGTCTGACAGAGGCTGACGTTCAACGTCTACTTATTCTCAAGTGGTGGATGAAGGCATACGATAACAATTGGGTCTTTCCAAATGCTCATGGGACGGTCCACAACCAGTCGCAAAGAGCTTGGTCTCACTCACATCACTTGGCGACTTCTCCGGCAATGGCCGCGACGAACCATGGCAGCGTTAGGTGTGCCCGTGATGGCGGTACAGGAGCGTCTGGGCTCTCACGCCCTGACATCCTTCGTAAGGGCGTGATCTGGGACCGTTCTTATGAGCGAGTGTCAGAGTTATGTATCCACATAGCGTTATGTGAATACATAACAGGCGAGATCGTTACCTGCCTGTGAGCGATATATTCCATGGCAGCAGGTCGTTGGTCTTGCTGATGGGGTGCTCGGCGATGTCTGCGAGGACGTGCTGGAGATAGATCTCTTGGTCGAGTCCGTTGAGCTTGGCTGAGCCGAGCAGCGAGTAGATGGCTGCGGCGCGTTCGCCTCTTGCATCGGAGTCGGCGGAGAGGAAGTTCTTTCGACCGAGCGCGACGACGCGCAACGCGTGTTCAACGGCGTTGTGTCGATCTCAAGCTGTCCGTCCTCGACATAGCGAGTGAGGGCACGCCAGCGCTAGAGAGCGTAACGGCCCGTTGCCCGAGTCGGAATTCGACGGACCAAATAAGTCATTAATTTAGGATAGTTTGGAGTTGGACCTCGAGTTAAATGAGGCTTCGGTTCGTTGCTACTGCTTTTGCGACGGAGTGATTTTTGCCGATAGATGACGCGATCAATGCTGTCCAAAAAGAGGGGCTAAGGCGCTGCTAAGCTCTGGTCGGGCCACCGCTCTGGTTGGAGCAGGCGTTTCGAAGTGGGCCGGCTATCCCCTTTGGACTGAACTGGTCGCCCTTCTGGTTGGTTTTGCTTGTGAACAGAATCCTGACAAGCAGGCAGCGATTCGAGCGGCGGCTGAGGCTCCTGGAGCAGATCTTCTAGAGATAGCTCAAGAGCTTTCATCCTTTCTTGAACCAAGGCTTTTCAAGAGATTTCTGACCGAGCGATTGGGAAACGAGAACGGCCGGATGCATCCGGTTTTCGAAGCCACCTGCGCGGTGCCGTTCCGGGACATTCTCACTCTGAACCTCGATCCCATGCTAGAGAACGCGCATTTTCGCCAGGAGATCGCCGTCCGGGCATATTCCGCAGCCGAATCCGGTCTTGTGGCACCCTTTCTCAAATCAGGAGACGAAACAAAGCATCAAAGAAATTTGATCTATTTGCACGGTAGGTACTCAGATCCCTTAGAGACGATCGCTCTTACCAAGGTCGGATATGACCTGCTCTACAAACAACTGGCGTTCTCCACGCTCATGACGGCCCTCGCAGCCACGCGGCGCGTTGTTTTCCTGGGTTTCGGGTTCGAGGACAAACGCGTACTGGAAGCGTTCAAGAATACAACCTCGTATCTCGGGGATCTGACACTCTGCCACTATGCGATCCTTGGCTTTGATGAGGCCAAGACCGACGCAGAGGAGCGTACCCGGTATCGTAAGTCTTGGAATGTTCAAGTCGTGTATTACCCTCTGACACCAGGGCATACCGATGGTCCTCATTC
Source organism: uncultured Acidobacteriaceae bacterium (assembly GCA_964246195.1). Classification (GTDB taxonomy): domain Bacteria; phylum Acidobacteriota; class Terriglobia; order Terriglobales; family Acidobacteriaceae; genus Edaphobacter. Next base: position 3,947 of record CAXTPY010000033.1, read on the forward strand.
GCAGTTTCCGGTGCTCATGCAGGAGCTGGCAGGACTCGACAACCGCGGTGTGCCCGCCGAGTTGGTGGCCACCCCAGCAGTTGTACAGCCTCCTGCCAATTTCGAGACACTTCTCGAATTGATCAACGGGCCTAACCTCGCGACAATCAGAGGAGATGACCGTGTTTAGTATCGACAGGGCAGGAGTCATCGACGCGATCGCCAATTCTCTCCAGGACAGGTCCGTGGTGGTGACGGGATCACCCGGCGTAGGGAAGAGTTGGGTGTTGGCTGCGTTGGCGGATCGCTTCAAGGCAGATGGTTATCGGCTGCTGGTTCTCCCTGCTGAAAGCTACGACGTGGCTAACCTGGATGACCTACGGGTACGTCTCGGTCTTCCCATAGGTGTCGCCCCGTTTCTCAACTCGTTGGGAGATCGCGTGCTCCTCTTGGTTGACGGGCTAGACGCATTGCGAACAGAGACAGCCTCGGCAACATTCCAGCAACTTCTTGAGCAGGTGCGCGAGACAGCACCAGAATGCCGGATTTTGGTGAGTGTGAGAACCTTTGATCTGGAGCGGTCGCCAAAGCTGCGGAGTCTATTCTTGCGGGGCAGCTACAAGACAATTCATATCGGAGAACTCGACGATGTCGAAATGGAATCGGCGCTGTCGCAAGCGCCACAGTTGGGACATCTACTGCTCGCAGCTCGCGAAGCTCTGAGGAAGCTTCTTCGCAATCCCTTCATGTTACGGCTTGCCCTCAGGCTTATGGACGACGGCATCTCCTACGATGTCATCAGTCAGGACACTTCTGAGGTGCAGCTGCTGGGACGCTTTTGGAATCGCAGGGTTGAATCTGCGGGCCATAGTATCGCCAGGAGACGGCTGCTCAAGACGGTCGTCGATATGATGGCCGAAGTCAAATTGTTGTCTATCGGTTTGCCCGCACTTCTACCCCGGCTTGAGAGCGGTGAACAAGAAAATGTGTACGAGCGTCTTCAAAGCGACGAACTGCTAAAGGAACAGTTTGACCGGGTCGCTTTTAGTCATAACATCCTGTTTGACTACGCGGCGTCCCGGCTCATTCTCAGCCACGACTCTCTTTTTCGAATCATCCGCGATGACGCAAGCCTTGCGATTTTCCTGCGTCCGTCGATCTCGTACTTTTTGACCTCGATGTGGGTGGATGAACGAGAGGAGTTTTGGAAGACGTTCCGTGAAACTTGCGACCCGCAGAGTGATTTCCGGGAACGTCAATGCATTCTCCCGGCCACCGTGATCGCAGAGAATATCCAGGACGTGGCTGATGTGGCTGGCGCTCTTGAATGGCCAAGGCCCATAAGAGTCCGCGCTCTTCGTTCGATTTTGCGATCGGTCACGAACCAGACCTTTGCCACGCGAACGAATCGGGAGCGATGGATCCCAATTGTAAGCAGATGCCTGGATTACATGGTGCCGGAGTTCGCGAATGAGATGGTCTGGCTCGTCGCCTTGCTTTCTCAACTCTCCTATTCGCCGGAGCGTGACAAGGTCGCGCTTCTTGCACGGAGAACTTTGAATTGGGTCTGGAACGAGGCGGAAGATCCGGCTTCGCTCGCGGACCCCGAAACACTGTCGACGATGATTACCGGACGGATGCTTCCAATTGTCCTCGAGAACTATGGGAGTGCCCCAGGGGAATCGAAGGACATTGTATTGAGACTTCTGAGCCAGTTCGGTAAGGAAGGTGCATCTCCAAAGAATGCATTCTTCATATGCTGGAGCATCAAACCTCTCATCGATGTTGACCCTGAGACCGCAGAGCAGGTCGTTAAAGCAATCTTCAGCTATGAGGAAAGGTCCGTAGCAACCACGGACATTGGCAGCAGTCGCATCAGCCGATTCACAAGCACCCGGAAACAGGACTACGATCAGGCGTACTATGCCTTACAAAGTGCGTATCCGCACTTCGTGGATGTGGCACCCCTCGTCGCTCTGCGAGGTGCCCTGATCGCTGTCAACCAACAGGTGCGGCGCGAACATCTCGAAGGAAAGGCCAGTAACGAGTGGTTCGAGTTTAAGTATGAAACGGTCAGTTCGATCTACCAGTCAGATCGCAGTGAGATTTGGGACAGCGGTCATGTCGATGCGAGCAGCCTGACACTGCTTGACATCTGTCTTCGAGGTTTCTTGAGCGATGACTCGGATCATCCGCTACCGATCAGAGCCGTACTCATGACAATCGCTCAAAATAATGAATTGGCGGTTGCGTGGAAGCGTGTCTTCTTTCCGTCACTCTCGCAATCGGCCGAGACAATCGACGCAATCATTCCTCTGCTCGAGGTACCTGCGTTTCTCTCCGCTCCGGAGGTTACAAGGTCAATAGGGGATTACATCGGTAGGATCTACGAGAAACAGGCCCCGTCTCAAAGTCAGAGGATCAGAATCGAACATGCGATCCTAGCTCTCGAGAGCTTCGAGCCTCCCCTATATCGCTATGAGCTACAAAACGAGACCAGGGATCGTCTATTGGTTCGAATTCCACTTGGCGATCTCGTCACCGGGCAGGGGAAAGCTCTCAGGAAGACTTTGGTTCCCCATGAGGAGGAGCTTGGTAGTCAGCCGTTTTACAGGGCAGGCTTTATGCAGGGCGGAGCAATGGATGAAGACTTCCTTGAGCTACGTGGTGTCGATACCAAAAGCCCTCGGTCTCGAAAGCTGCTGGATGCAGTAAAGGCGATCCGCAGCTTCAGTACAAGCTACGTCAACTCCACTCCGACCCTAGAAGACGTGAGTGCTGTCCTCAACGGTCTGCAGCGAGCGTGGGATTATTTGCGCGAGGACGATCTGGAGGATGACATAAGCATAAACGCAGCCGGGGTCATCGCAGCTTCTGCCGCCGCTGCTGCGAAATGTGCCGATCTTCCCTTGGAGAGCGGAGCCTTCATTCTTGCAAGGGAGATACTCCTTGGCCTTGCAACTCATCCTCATCCGATCTTTCAACCAAACGCCGATGAGGCCTTTGATCATCCTGGTTGGGGCTCTCCCTCTCCTCGCATCGAGGTTGCAGAAGGGGTCATGTCGCTTGCTGGAAGGTGCCCGAACGATTTCGAGGTCATCGCCACGATGCGGTCATTGGCTCAGGACCGCGTGCCAGCTGTCCGCTTCCAGATTGCAGTGCGACTTGCCTACCTCTTGAACCCGAGGCGGGAAGTCTTTTCCGAACTCATGGGAAGCATGATTCGCAGGGAGAAGGCGGCAGGCGTACTTGGAGGGCTGATACAGACGATCAACAAGATAGGGTATGCAGATGCCCCTTTGGCGGTTTCGCTGCTCCGCGAAGTAGTGGAAGCATCCACATTCCCGGATGAAACAGAGAGCTACGGCCTGGACTTCTTGGTTGTTACCTTGCTTCAACTCGACGTCTTTGTTCGTAACGAGGACGCGCACCAGCTTCTGGCTGAGATCATGCGAAATCCTGTCGTGAATATCGTTGCCCTCATGCGGGTTGCGCACAATGTTCGCCAGATCCTCGAACTCGATTCGATCAAGCCTGCCGACGCTGTACGCGGTTTCGGGTGGCTAAAGGAGATCGTAGTCCACGTAAATGAAGGACTCGACCTCCGTGATTCAGGAGCTCCGTCGAATGACAAGCTGATGGGTTTGCTTCAGACTCTGGAGACCGTCGTGTTCCAGGTCATGGTCCTTCTGGATGTTGATCCAAACATAAGGAACGCTTCGCGCACCCTCAATGACGACGAGCGTCGATCTAAATTCTTGCAAGTCGAGCCGATCCTGACGGAGTTGGTCTTTGGCAGAAGCGAGACGCTTGCTTTCACCCCCGCCTGCGCCTCGAATCTGCTCAAGATCTTTACCGAGTGCTTTGGTTTTGATCCAAAGAAAATACTCGCAATGCTCGTCCGCAGCACAACCGCTGGCGCGCGATTCAGATTTCACTACGAGGAAATGGCGATATCCGAGTTCGTTGAGTTCGCTGAGGTGCTTCTCTCGGAACATCGAGACCTTCTGCGCGATGAGGATTCGGCACGACAGTTTAGTGATCTGCTTGACTTGTTTGTCGACGTGGGTTGGCCGCAGGCGATCCAATTGGTCACGCGCATAGACGAAGCATTGCGATGAAAGCGAAATTCGAACAGTTTCCGTTCTTGGCAATCTCTGATTGATCCGAAAGGGTCTGGGTGCATTCTGATTGCCAAGACAGGAATTCTGCCGGTTTACCGATTGGTTACCGTTACTCCGAATCCTTTATACTGCGACGGACTCGAGCGGGTGGTAGGCTTGTTTATCGGAGGATGGATGAGCATAACTGGAGCAGTAACTGAACTGAACAAAGAGATTGAGCGTCTGACGAAAATCCGTGACTCACTTCTGCATGGGTCGACAGCGGGAATAGTCCAGCCAGCCGTAAGTCAGCCAATTGCACCCGAGAAGCGAAAGTACGTACGTTCACCCACTCCACCAGCGAAGAAGTCGACCTCCACGAAGAAATCTACAGCGGTGAAGGTAGCAGTTCCGGCGAAGAAGCGAGTGATCTCTCCCGCGACGAGGAAGAAGATGTCTGACGCAGCGAAGGCTCGGGCCGCCACCAAAGCCGAAGCCGCGAAGTAGCGCGATGGAGATGAGAGGCCCCTCTCACCTCCATCGCGGTTCCGTCTTCTGCGATTCGTATTCGACGTGAATCTCAAGCTGCTTCGTCGAGATCCTCGGTCACATCTTCCTATCCGGCTGGCAGCGAACGAGACTGAGAAATGAAGGGCGGGTTGGAGACGATGAGGTTGGCTTCCGGCCATTGGCCTGCTCCGCGTTAGCGTAGCTGTAGACAGTCTGGCAACTGGTCTCGTTGGGACTTCCTTGCCGGTTGTTGGATGCGGCTTATAGGCTACGCATCCCCTGCCTAATTTCGTTGCTTCCGTTCGGTCTACCAAGTGGAAGCCGCATTACCGATGAGCTGTATGTGAGGGGAGAAAAGCTCAATCACAATAGCTTCCTAGATTGACAACATGCTTCCATTGCACTTCAGTACGCGTGTGGTCTGAGCCTCGCTTACGCAATAGGAAGATCGCGGATCGCGGTTGCAATGATCCTTGGCGGGTCCGACCGGAGGTGTGCTTGCTCCACGCTCGCCAGTCACTATCTATTGACATCGAGTTTCCTTCGTTCTTCTAAGAACCTGTCCAGAAACTGTCGAAGGAACCTTTGGAGGAATATGCGGAGAGAGCTTGGATGGATATCGTAGGTGCATGTATTCGAGCGATTTGAGCGAAGCGCAGTGGATCAGGCTCGATCCGCTGCTGAACGAACCAAGGGTTGGGCGTCACGCCGGAGGCCGACCGCGCAAGTATGGACAGCGCCGTGTGGTGGACGCGATGCTGTATGTGGTGAAGACCGGCTGCCAGTGGCGGCAGCTGCCGAGCAATTTTCCTCCCTGGAAGACGGTGCATGAGCATTTTCGCGTCTGGCGGGACAACGGCGTGTGGGAGCGGATCGGCAAGACGCTGCGCGAACAGGGACGCCAGGCAAAGGGTCGAAAGGCCATGCCTACGGTGGCGATCGTCGATTCGCAGACTGCGAAGACGGCGCTAAAAGGGGGCGGCGCGGTTATGACGCGGGCAAGAAGATCAAGGGCCGCAAGCGCCACATCGCGGTAGACACCGAAGGCAATCTGCTGGCCGTCGTTGTGCATTCGGCTGGCATCCAGGACCGGGTGGCAGCCCGCGCCGTGCTCATGCGCCTGTTCTGCCGCTTCGATCGCATCACGAAGGTCTTCGTCGATGGCGGCTATACCGGCACGCTGATCGGTTGGGCAAAAGAGATGTTCGGATACGATGTGGAGGTCGTCAAACGCAATGAGTTGCACAAGTTCCAGGTTCTGCCCAAGCGCTGGATCGTCGAACGAACCTTCGCCTGGCTCAACTGGTCACGCAGGCTCTCCAAGGACTACGAACTCCTCCATACCTCCGCTGAAACCATCATCCACATCGCCTTCGCGCACCTGCTCCTGCGCCGCTCCCCTTAGTTTCTGGACAGGTTCTAAGAACAGAATCTTCAACGCGGTTCGGTGGGCGTTGACGGACGCTGCGATCCGGCCGACAAAACCGAGGGTAGAAGTCATTGCGTTTCAGACTTCACCTCAGCAATGGTCATTCCTTCCACGGACAGCTACTCGTGCCGTAGTGCTGTCATAGGGTTCAGCTTCATGGCTCGCAGAGCCGGAAGAAGACCTGCGATAGTGCCCGTTAGCAGCAGCATGAGCGAAGCGCTTGCAAGTGTGAGCGGGTCGGCGAAGGAGAGCGCAAAGAGCATGTGTGCTACCGTATGGGACGCCACCAGTGCACAGGGAAGCCCTATCGCGATGCCGAGCAAAGTCACTAGCACGCTCTCACGAAGGATGAGTCCAAGGATGCCGCTGCGCCGGGAGCCCAGGGCCATGCGGATGCCGAGCTCATGGGTTCGCAGGTTCACGGCATAAGACATCAGGCCGAAGAGTCCAAAACCTGCGACCAGCAGCGCTATCGCCGCAAAGAAAGTAGACAGCGTCGCGGTCATCTGCTCGTAGACAAGGGAGCGCTGGCTCCTTTCTTCCAAAGTGGTGGCGCCGGCCGAGTACTCGTGTCCGAAGGACTGAAGTTCAGTATCGACCGTCTTGGCGAGCTCCGGACTGCCGGTTCCGCGAACCAGCAGCGTGCCTCCTTCCGCGAAGCCGCGAAACTGGATCGCCGGGATGTAGATAAGCGCTGCGCTGGCGTCGCGGACATCGAGAATCCTTGCGCTCTGGGTGACGCCGACAATCTCGATGGCCTGAAAGTCCGGCTGAACGCCAAAGCGAACCCGCTTGCCAATCGGATTGTCCGATGGGAAGAGCTGCTTGGCCAGGAGGCTGTCGATTATGGCGACAGGAGGGTGTTGTTTGTCGTCGGTCCAGGTGAAGTCCCGACCGGAAACGAAGGGAATGGCAAGTGTTCTAAAGAACCCGGGCGAGATGGCTACGAGGCTCGCCGTAACGGTATCAGCCGGGTTTGGATCGGACTGAAGAGTAACAGTCTCCTTCCAGCCGCCATCATCACCTGCCGGGATTGGAATACTGGAGATAGCCGCGGAGCGCACGGATGCCAGACCGGCAACGGCTTCGGCAAGCTGCCTGCGATAGCTGCCCACCTCAACGCCGACGAAACCCTGCGGGTATGGTGTGAGATGGACTTCGGTCACACCAGCTTTCTCGAAGCCGGGATCGAAGGCCTTGAGACTCTGCAGCGTCCGCAGAAAAAGCCCGGCAGTCTGCAGAAGGATCAGAGAGATGGCAATCTGAGAGATGATGAGCGCCCTGCCCAGAGTTCCTGTGCCACGGCCAATGGTGCGCTCGCCCTGCCGCAGCGCAGATGCCGGATGCTGGCGCGAAAGCTGCCATGCAGGGATCATGCCGATGAAGAGCCCCGTGAGCATTGCAGTGGCTGCGGCAAAACAGAAGACGCGCCAGTCGGGCCTCACGTCGAGCAGGACGGGAACCGTCTGATGATGCGTCATGAGAGCAACCAGAAGCTGGCTGCCCCAGTACGAGAGAGGTAGTGCAAGCAGAGCGCCAGTACCTGAGAGAACGAGCGTTTCGATGACAAACAAGCGAACCGCTTGCCAGGGGCTGGCTCCTAATGCGATCCGGGTGCCGATCTCCTGACGTCGGTAGCTGGCCTGGGCCAGCGTGAGGCTGGTCAGATTGACGCAGACCACCAGCAGGATCAGCGCGACGATGCCAAGCAGCAGGTAGAGCGGCCTCTGTACCTTGGCGCGGAGTTCGCCATTTGCCCCTGCGCTGGTTCCGGTGGCTGCTGAATCGAGCGTAAGTCCCATGGCAAGGAACGATTGCCGCCGCGGCCCGGTGCTCTCCGACGGCAGCGTCGTCTCCAGCAGGTGCGGCCAAAAGGATTGCAGCTGCGCCTGGGCGTGCTCGATGGTGTTGCCGCCGGCGAGTCTTCCGGTGACGAACAGCCACAGTTGCGAGCGGCTCTGCATGTCGTATAACTGCACCGTGCCAGCGGGAATTGTGATCTCCGGCGGCGACCCAATGGTCATGCCGGTAAACCACTTCTGCGTCACGCCGATGATCGTGAAGAGCTTGCCTTCAATGCGCATCGTCTTGCCAACGATGGCAGGATCGGCGGAGAAGCGATGGTTCCAGACCTCGTAGCTGATGACCGCGACCTGCGATGCCTGACTGCCCAGAACGTCGCTCGGATGGATGAGCCGCCCCAGGAACGGTTGCGCCCCAAGCACGGAGTAATAGGCTCCGGTGACCGAGCGCACGTCTGAGAGCGCCATCTTTCCGTTTGTCTCGACGGTGAGGTCCGCCGCAGCGGTCCAGCCGCAGATGCCGGAGAAGGCACGCTGTTCCTGTTCGAGTTCAGTGAACATCGGATAGGACATCGGTATTCGGGAGTGGTTCCGGTAGATGGCGGTGACCTGCACAAGTTGCTCAGGATGAGGCAGCGGCAGCGGACGAAGGACCAGAGCGTTCAGCAGCGTGAAGACCGAAGTGGCCGCACCTATACCGACGGCAATGGAAAGCACAAAGATCGAGGCAAAGGCTGGGCTGCGTGAGAGCGATCTAAGACCTCCAATAAAGTCTTGCCAGCGTAAACCCATACAGAACCTCGATTGCCAAGAAGATGGTGACAGTTTAGACGGATGAGCCGATACCGAAGGGTTTTGCTGTCAGGCTCGGTAATGGTTTCACTCCGTACGGAGAGCCTTGCTTGGGTCGACAGAGGCTACGCGACGGGCGGGGAGGAGGGAGGCGGTGAGCGCGAGGAAGAGGATTGCGATGGCTGCAAGGGCGATGATGGCGGGATCTACGGGGTCAACCTGAAAGAGGAGGGAGCGGAGCAGCGGTGTGGCGAAGAACGCAGCGACCGCTCCGATTGCACAGCCGATGAGGCCGAGCTTGGCGCCGGAGAAGAGGATGAGCCGCATCACGCCGGAACGGCGGGAGCCGAGGGCGAGGCGGATCGCCATCTCCTGGGTTCGGAGGGTGGCGGAGAATGCGATGACGGCGTAGATCCCGAGAATCGCGAGCAGCACGGCTGCGGCGGCGAAGCCGGAGATGAGGGCGGTATTGAAGCGTCGCGGTGATTGTCCTTCGTCGTCGACGCGCTCCATGGATTCGACCTGGGTGAGCGGGAGACGGGGGTCGATGGAACGAACGGCGGTTAGCAGAGCGGCGGCCATCTGGTCTGGCGGAAGTGTGGTGCGAAGGACGATGGTTCCGTAGTTGGCGTTGAGCATACCGGGAGGCGCGAAGACACTAAGGGAGGCAGCCCACTGGCCTGCCGGCTGATAGGTCTGGTCGGTGACCGGGGCATCGGCGAGCGTCTGCTTTACATCGTCAACCTCACCTACGATGGTGAGCCAAGGCATGGGGCTTTCCGGCAGCCCCCAATGCAGCCGCTTACCGATGGGGTCCTGGTGAGGCCAGTACTTCTCTGCCAGCGTGCGATTCACGATGATGACAAGTGGCGAACCCGCACGATCTGCATCTGTGAAGCTCCGGCCGCGCAGCAAGTGAATGCCGGTTGCGTCGAAGTAGCTGCCTAGAATCTGCGAGCTCCAGGAAGTGTTCATCCCTGCCCCTTTCGGAGGAACAAAGCCCTCCGGCGAGAAGGTGATGTTTGAGATCGCGCCTGCATCCGGTAGTTGCGACGTGACGCCAACTGTCCGGACCCCCGGAAGTTGCATGAGCTGGTTTAGGAGGCGATTGTTGAAGTTGTCGACATCAGCCTGGGTTGCGTATTGCTGTTTGGGCAGTCCGTAAGAGGCAGTCAGTTCGTGGTCGGTGCGGAAGCCAAGATCGACTTGGCGGAGCTTTTCGAAGCTTCGGAGGAGAAGTCCCGAGGCGACCAGGAGGACGAGGGCCACGGCGACTTCGGCGATGACGAGAGCGGAGCGAAGAAGCGCGTTACCGCTGCCGGCAGTACCGGTGCGGCCGCCTTCCTTGAGCGCTTCATTGACGTCAGTGCGGGATGCGGCGAAGGCAGGTCCGGCACCACAGAGGATGCCGGTGAGCAGGGCGAGCAGGAGCGCGAAGCCGGTTACGTGCCAATCGAGACCGATGGAGCCGATGCGAGGGAGAGTCTCCGGCAAGAAGCGGATGCCGATGTGTAATGCTGCCCAGGCGAATGCGATGCCGAGCAGACCTCCGGTGAGGCTTAGGGTGAGGGTTTCGAGAAGCGCGTGTCGGATAATACCGGAGGTGGTTGAGCCAAGCGCGAGGCGGACGGCGGTCTCATGGCTGCGGCGAATAACGCGTATCAGCAGGAGCCCGGCGAGATTGGCGCAGGCAATGAAGAGAACCACGGTGACCGCAAGCAGGAGTGTGCGGATGAGCGGACGTGCTTCGGCGACAGTCGCCTCATCGAGCCGCACGACAACGGGATGAATATGCAGGCTGCTCATAGCTCCAGGGAAGCCGCGCATGATGTCGGCAGCGACGCGGGCTGCTTCCAATTGCGCCTGCGTGGTGGAGATGCCGGGCTTGAGCCTTCCTATAAGGTTGAAGTTCCAACTGGAGACGTTCGAGCGCTCCGCGGGGGTAAGGCTGATGGGAACCCAGACCTCACTACGGTTGAGCAGGCCCGGAACCAGCGGGAATTCAAAGTCACGCGGCATCACGCCGATGATCTTGTATGGTTTGCGGTCGAGCAGGATGGATTGACCGAGGATGTTCGGATCGCCGTGGAACCGGCTGTGCCACATGTCGAAGCTGATGTCGGCAACCTGATCCGCGTGAGTATCTTCCTGTGGGGTGAAGGTGCGCCCCATGCGCGGAGCGACATTGAGGATGTTGAAGACTTCGGCGCCGAGGCGGGTGCCATTGATCTGAGCCGGGTCTCCTGTGCCGGAGAGCTCGTAGTTGTCCGACCGGTAAGCCCCAAGCCGCTGGAAGCCCTGCGATTCTCGTTCGTAGATTGCAATTTCGTGTCCAGATACAGCGGGCTGGGGGAGGGCGTCGCCGATGAGTTCATCGCCTAGGACGACCAGATTGCTCTGCATCGGAAAGGGTAGCGGGCGCAGCAGGACGCCTTCTACGATTGAGAAGATGGCGGTCGTCGCGCCGATACCGAAGGCGAGGGTGAGAACGGCGGTTACGGTGAAAACGGGAGCCATTCGCAGATGCCGTATGGCAAAGCGCAGATCCTGAAGGTATGTCTCCATCCGTTCCTCCTGGTACGACTGGTATTTATGAGGAAGCAGTTTTGTTGCCATTCAGAGGGCGGAAAAACAACGTTGAATTGCAACAAAACTGAGCGTCAGATCGGTGATGATCCGGCAAGCGACTGTCCGTAATCGTAACTCCGTGTGCGAAAGTGGACAGGCGAAGACTGTACGGCAGGTGACTATCCCATAATTGGCAGGCAAAGTTCAGCTCTGCAGCCGACGCGCCCGTCGGCACGATTTGCCAACTGCACAGACCCTCGATGTGCCTGTGCAATCTGTTGCGCCAGCATGAGGCCTATGCCTGTGCCGCATGGTTTGGTCGTGTAAAACGGCACGAAGAGGTTGCCCTCGTTCGTGAGCCCCGGCCCGTTGTCATAGACCGAGACAAAGATCTCGGAGCCGACTATCTCGACGCGGATGTCGACCTGTGGCGCTTCCTCGCAGGTCGCGTCCGGGCTCAGTGCAGCCTCGGCGGCGTTGCATACTAGATTGATCAGTGCCTGTTCCACCTGATCTGCATCAAGTTGGAGCACGATGTCACTTGTTTGCGTCACGGTGACGGGAACACGGCGCTCTAATTGCGCGACACGGTTTACCAAATCGCCAAGCGGGACTGCTGCGAGCTTTGGCGCGGGAAGTCCCGTCAGTTGCCGATAGGCCTGCAAAAACCTGTTGAGTGATTCAGCGCGGTTCTCGATGACCTTGAGGCCGCCTTCGAAGTCGGCGCGCTCTTCCGACGTTTGGCTCAACGCCGGAAGACGGCTGCGCAAGCTGCCCGCGATGGACTTTATCGGTGCCAGAGAGTTGTTGATCTCGTGGCCCAATACGCGGATCAGCCTCTCCCATGCAAGCCGCTCTTCTTCGCGCAACGCCGCGCTGACGTCGGAGAGGACGAGCAGCGTGTGGGAGATGCCGCGCATCCGGAAGCTGCTTCGCTTGACCATCCACCGGGCCGCCTGCTGCCCGCTGCCCGGCGAGATCACTTCGTCCGAATGTGCGTCGAGAAGCTTCTCCAGCATCAACTGCGACGCAGACCGACCGAGTGCCGTCTGACCCTTTAACCCGAAGGCCAGTTCGCCGGCCGGGTTTAGGAGCTTCAACCTTCCCGCAGGATCGAAGGCCAGTACCGGCGACTCCATCGATTGCATGACGCGCTCAACCAGGGCCATGGCCTCGATAGCTCCCGTACGTTGCGCTTGGAGCGTGCCGGCGAGACGGTTGATCTCGAGTGCCAGATCGCCCATTGCATCGTTGCGCTGGCCACCGCGGGCACGGAACGAGAAATCATCTTCCCGTAACGCCGCCACGACATTGGCGAGCGTCTGCAACGGCCGGACGACCTGCTCCATCAGCAGCGAGACCACGAGGGTCCATCCCGCGATCAGAATCGACAGCATTGCGAACCGAAGCGGCATGCCAACTGCTTGCCGATGTATCACAACCCAGCACAGAATCACCATCGGAATGCCGAGTAGATAGAGCCACAAACGCAGCCGTCGCTCGAAGCTGAGTCTGCGTCTCGATCTGCTTAGCGGCAGGCGTGTTCGCTGTGATATGCGCGACCTCTCTTCAGAGGCCATACTTCTCGATGCGCCGATAGAGCGCTCCCCGGCTCAGGCCAAGAGCATCTGCTGCGTGACTCACGTT
>CAXTPY010000034.1:0-16048 GCA_964246195.1 uncultured Acidobacteriaceae bacterium
CTTGAGGAGGAAGCGACGAATGGCGAGGATTTGGTCGGGCGTGGGTTTGTAGACGCCGGCAGCGATGGTGAGTTCGGTGGAGGAGAGATGGAAGTAGAAGCCCGCGCCCGAGGTCTTGGGGAGGCCGTCGCGGGACCACCAGGCGGCCAGGTGGGACTTGTACGGGCGGGGATCGGGAGAGAAGCGTGTGTCGCGGTAGATGCGGAGAATGGCTTTGTGTGGAGGCCGGAGGTGGGCGGGTGCGAAGACGACAAAAGCGTCGTTGATCTCAGCGGCCAGGGCGAGCATGGGCAGCTTCAATTCGCGCTCGTATATGAAGCGGCGCGGCTCGAACCAGTCGCGGTGGTTGTTGCTCTTGAGGCCGCGGAGGAATTTGAGGGCGGCGGGGGAGAAGGAAGCGGCCATGCTTAATGCTAGCTTAGACGTGGATTTCTCTCATCCGGGCGACGAAGTTGAGGGTGTGCGGCGGAGCGCGATGTTCTTTCTGTTGATGAAGCGATGGCGTGCCGGCTTCCGGTTGTGGTTGCTGCTCCTGCTTCTGCTTCCAGGGGCTGCCAGGACGGTCAAGGGACAGGTCCAACGCGCCACCGACGGCGATATGCAGCCGGTCAGCGGGGCGTGGCGTGTGCACGCGGGAGACGATCCTCGCTTTGCCCAGCCCGGTTTCGACGATGCGCTGTGGACGACGCTGTTGCCCCAGGAGCGGCTGCGCCCTAAGCTTCTGCTGCCGGGTAGCGACGGGTATCTTTGGGCGAGGCTGCGGGTGCGGGCCGTGCGGCCGATTGAACGTCCGGCGCTGCTTTTGTTCACCGCTGGATCTTTGCCGTATGTGGTATTTGTGAACGGCAGGCAGGTGGCGGAGAGCGCGGAGATGGAGCATCGCATGCTGAAGCGCGTGCCGCCGATGGCAGTACCCTTGCCAGCGGGCGATGAGTGGACGGTGGCGTTGCGGTTCTACTACCCGCGGCTTCTGCCCCCGCGGGTCCTTCCGTTGCGGAGGGCGGAACTGGAGCCGTATGCGGAGGCGCGGCTTGTGGCAGAGCTCGCAACGTTGCGCGAGTTCGACGACCTGCACTTGGCCGAGGTGATTGGCGTCGGACTGTGTTTTGGGCTGTGCGTGTTCGCCGTCGTGTTGTACGCCTTGCAACGCACCCAGACGGAGTACCTCTGGCTGGCGCTCTTCTGCGGGTTCTACGGCGTGTGCGTCACCTTCAAGGTGAAGCTGGAGTCCGGTGCGCTGCCGGAGAGCACGGCGTGGGTGCTGGTGTATCGGTACCTCGGCTGTGCTGCAATGGTGTGCAGTCTTGAGTTCGTGATGCGCTTTGCCGGCTCGCGGCGACGGCCGTCCGCACGCGCCCTGCAAGCGCTGTTTCTTCTGTTGCCGTTGGTGGGGCCGTCGAGTGAACTGGGTTTTGTCATCAGCTTGGTATTTTCGATGCTGGCTCTGTTCGTGTTCATGACCGTGTACCTGTGGAGCGCGCATCGACGCGGGATGACGGAGGTGCGGATGCTGGTGCCGTTTCTGAGTCTTCTGGTGCTGGTCAACGCGTTTTACCTTGCCTCGGCGCTCTACCCGGCGCATGTGCGCTTTCCGCGCAGGATACGATTTGGGACACTGGGGGTCGGCCTGGAGGATCTGACGATCCTGCTGTTCCTTGGGGGGGTGCTCGCCCTGGTGTTGTACCGCTTCCAGCGCATCACGCGGGAGGAGCAGAGGAACGTGGCGGAATTGGAAGCGGCCCGAACCGTGCAGCAGGTGTGGATCCCGGAGCACCTGCCCGTGGTGCCGGGGTTTAAGTTTGGCAGCGTGTACCAGCCCGCGCGGCAAGTGGGCGGCGACTTCCTGCAGGTTCTGCCGATCGCGGAGGATGGCGGGGCGCTGTTTGCTCTGGGGGATGTGAGCGGCAAGGGTTTAGAGGCAGCCATGACGGTGGCCGTGATCGTGGGGGCGTTGCGTACGCTGGCAGAGAGGACGCAGGCTCCGGGAGAACTGATGGACAGCCTGAACCGGCGCTTGTTGGAGTATGGCGTGGGCTTCACGACGTGCGTCATTGTGAGGCTGCGCGCGGATGGGCAGGGCGAGATGTGCAACGCCGGGCACGTGCCCCCATACGTGGACGGCCGCGTGCTGGAGGCTGAGCCGGGATTGCCGCTCGGGCTAGCCGCCAATGAGCAATACAGTTTAGTGTTCTTCAAGCTTGAACCCGGGCAGCGCCTGACCCTCGTGACCGACGGCGTGGTAGAAGCAAAAAAAGCGCATGGACGCGAACTGTTCGGCTTTGAGCGGACGCTGGCGGTGAGCACACAGCCTGCACAGGAGATCGCCCAGGCGGTGAGGCATTTTGCAGCCGGCGCGGAGCAGGCCGATGATATTACCGTCTTCACGGTGTCGCTGGAGCGGCCGTTGGCTGCGCAGTCGATTTCTCCGCTGGCGAGTTCGCGTTGATGGTAGGCTTTGTGCACTGACTAGGAGAACAAAGCTATGCCACCGATGTTTGCGGATGTCTGTCCCCGCATGAATACCGGAGACATTCTCACGTTTGAGGGAACAGCACCGCTGGATTACATGATCGACCTGCTTGAGGATGGCACCTACTCGCACGTAGGCATGGTATTGCGCAGGGAGGACGGCGAGCTGCTGTTCTGGGATGCGCCAGGCGGAGGCAAGCTATTTCTTGATCCGCTGAACGGTCACCCAGCGCAGGACGGATGCAGGGTGGCGCGGCTGAAGAACATCCTGGAGTATTACATGACCGTGGAGAAGCCCTACTTTACGTGGCGGCCGTTGCTGACACCCAGGATCGACGGCATACCCGACAAGCTGATCGGTTTTATCGAGCAGACGACCGGGACACAGTTCCCGGGAGACACGGCCGATATCCCCCCTGAGATTGCGCAGTGGTTCAAGCAGCATTTTCCCAAGGCGACTCCCGAGGATGCTCGAGATCTGAAGCATGGCCTGGGGTTGTTGCTGACCTATCTGACGGGAAAGATCCTGCAGCTACCGGTATCGGGCAGCTTCTTCTGTGCGCAGCTCGTGGCGCAGACGTACATCGAGCTTGGGCTGCTGCCGGCTACGCCTTTGCCCGCGAACGGGTATGCTCCGGCGAACTTCGACGATCAAGGGATGAACTTACCTCTGCTAGACGGCGTGCGGATGGGACCGCCGCAGACGATCCAGTGGGCCGCAACTGGCTGAGCTTGGAGAGTACGCCCTAGTCTGGAAATTTACATAACCCTGCGTCTATGGGAGGCGGCGCTCCGGTTGCGAGCGGACGTCTCTCTCCGGGCCGATGGGTGCGCCACTTGGTACAGGCCTTGAGGAGCAGGTGAGACATCGAAGAATCTTCTCCGGTAAAGGTCAGGTTCTCCTTCTCAAAGCGCTCGTGGACGCCGCGTTCTTTGAATTCTAAGGACCACCTTCCGATGATCGTCCATGTTGCGGGCCAGCCGCCATCTGCAGCCGTGGAAAAGACGGCGATGAGACCGCCTTGGAAGACGCTACGCGTCTCCCACTTTTCCACCGCACGGCGACGGCTCGGATGGTCAGCCAAAACAACAGCCCCTCAACCGTGTTGCTTGAGGCACTCACTTGAGCTACACTGGCTCGAAATCCGCCCGTAAATACGGGCCGAACCGAACCACGCAAGCCGAAATTTCCAATCAGTTTTGGCTTAGTTTTGCGGGTCGGGTCACTAGTGGCCGCACGCAGGAGCTTGGCTCGCCAGTCGCGCATGGCCTGTATCACCCTAGGGCGGTGTTGACCGTAGAAAGGAGCTCTGGGGACCATAGAGCGGAGTGCCGGACCAGTTCATCGCGCCGATCAGTTGCCCCATCCCGGTGCGCGAGGGCATGAGGCCGTGAGCCTGGCCGTGACTCCGTTCCGGACAGTCGGGTCTTTGGGCATCAAGGCTCTCTCAAGGTGCGCAAAGTAGCGTCCCAGTCTACCTGGTACGCCGGCGGCCGGTTGAGTTTAGCGCAGGCTGGGCGGCAGAGTCTGGGGGGAGGCTGCGGAAGGCTCCGTGATGGTGGTGTAGGTGTCGAGCGGGGGGGTGGCGAGGCTCTGGACCTGGCCGTCGGGCCAATGGATCTCGATGTTGTCGATCTTGGTGGCGGCGCCGAGGCCGAAGTGAAGGCGGGGGTCGGAGGTGGAGGCGAAGGAACCCCCACTGGTGACGTCGGCGCGCTGGCGAAATCCAGCGGCGGTCAGGTAGACGGTGGCTCCGACGGCTTCGAGGTTGGAGTGCGGGCCGCCGACCAGCTTCATGCCGATCCAGTGGTTCGAGCCGGAGGTGACGTTCTTGAGGAGGGTGGGAACGCCGTCGAGATTATTGATGACCGCATCGAGCTTGCCGTTGTTGAAGAGATCGCCGATGGCCAGACCGCGGCCTACACCGAGGGTGGCGAGCGCTGTGCCCTGAACGGCGGGGACGAGCGTCAGCTTGCCGCTGACGTTGTGGAAGAGTAGGGGACGCTGCTTCCAGGACGTGCCCCACGGCTGCTGGTCGACCCCAGGATAGACGTGGCCGTTGGCGATAAGGAGGTCGAGCCAGCCATCGTTGTCATAGTCCAGGAACATGGTGCCCCAGCCGAGAAAGGGGATGGTGGGTTCCGCGATGCCCATCTGGTACGAGATGTCCGTGAAGTTGGCGTCGCCGTCGTTCCGGTAGAGAGGGTTGTAGTCGTCCGAGAAGGTGGTGTTGTAGATGTCGATCAGGCCGCTGTGGGTAAAATCACCCGTGGCGATGCCCATGGAGGCGGTCTCGCGTCCGCTCTCGTTGAGCGCGTAGCCAGAGGCGTAGCTGGCGTCCTCGAATGTGCCGTCGCCCTTGTTTAGATACAGGTAGTTCGGGGTGGAGTCGTCGGCGACGAGGAGGTCGGGTCGCCCGTCGCCATTGACGTCGAGGAAGAGGGAGGAGAGCCCGTAGAAGTGGTTCTTGTCGTCGACTCCGGCTCTTTCGCTCACGTCGGTGAATGTGCCGTCGCCATTGTTGTGGAAGAGGTGGTCTGGGGCCCCCTTCAGTCCGCGTGGACCGCACATCACGTGGACGCCGCGGAAGGAGCAGGCGGCGGTGGGGTCGGCCGAAGAAGAAACTTGGGAGAGATCGAAGTCCACGTAGGCCGGAACGAAGAGGTCCAGGCGTCCGTCGCCGTCGTAGTCGCCCCAGGTTGCGCCGGTGGACCACGCATTGACCGTGACCCCGGCCTTGACGGCGACGTCGGTGAAGGTGCCGTTGTGGTTGTTGTGGTAAAGCCGGTTGCCCCCGTTGTTCGAGACCCCGTAATTGGTTACATAGATGTCCGGCCAGCCATCGTTGTCGTAGTCCGCGACGGCAGCCCCGAAGCCCCACCGGTCGTTTGTGACGCCGGCTTTTGCGGCGACATCGGTGAAGGTGCCGTCGTGGTTGTTATGGAAGAGGGCTGCGTGAGGTGGGGTGGTCTTGCCGCTGAGGGCGTCGAAGGTGGAGCCATTGACCAGGTAAATGTCGAGCCAGCCGTCGTTGTCGTAGTCGAGCAGGGCGACGCCGGACCCTACGGTCTCGAGGATGAACTTCTTCTCGGGGGTTCCCATGGTGTGGCGCCAGGAGGCGAGGCCGGCCTTCGCGGTGGCGTCTTCGAAGACGATGGGGCCTGCCGAGACGAAGCCTCCGGCGGTGATGGGCCGGTGTTCGGCGTCCAGGACGGCGGCATGGGCCTCGCCGGTGTTGACGCCCATGCCCGAGGCGCCGGGTGGGGGCTGGGGCGCTGTCGTCGGCGCGGACTGGGCAGGCGATAGGAGAGCAATACTGAAGGTGCAGCCGAAGAGGAGAGTGGCGAGGAGCTTCATGGGGCGCTGGCTCTGATGGTAGCGGTTTGGCTCGCATCAGGGAAATGTCTAGCGCGAATGGGCAAGAAGCCTGACCTACAGGTCAAGCGGTAGCTGGCGGGCGCGCCAGAGGGCTCCGGCAGCTGGATCGACCACGCCGGGGCGGAGAGCGATGCCGGGGAAGAGGCGCAGGAGTTCGGCTTCCAGGGCTTCGCGGACAGGAGTCACCTTCTCAAGAATACTGCCCGCGAACGCGACCGGAGGAAGCCAGGAGGTTGGCGCAGAGGGGCTCTCCTGAAGGCGGCGGAGGACGAGTGCGGCAAGCTTGGCTAGGTCTGCGGCCTCGCGTCGGAGAACCCCTAGGGCGACCTGGTCGCCGGCACTGGCGCAGCTCGCGACCAGCGAGGTGAGCTGCGAGAAGTCGGGTGGCGGCGAGGCGTTCGCGTGCTCGACGAGGCTATCGATAGAAGGAAGATTCCAGAGGCCGAGGACGGCGGGGAGGAGCAGGGTTGGCGGCGCGCCATACTCGGCGGCTTGCGCAAAGGATTGTTGGGTCGCTTGCTCACCCGGTTGTTCATCGAGGACCGCGAAGAGCGCCCGCAGGCTTTCCTGTCCAATCCGATGGCCGGAGCCCTGATCCGCGAGCGCCGGTCCCCAACCTCCTGCGGAGGTGAGCAGGCCCGCGTGGTTGCGCCCCGCGACGTTCGACCCGGTTCCCGCGAGGATGAGTACGCCGGGCTGGCCCGGAAACGCCGCATCGAGCGCGACCTCGACATCGCCAAGCAGGAGCAGACTGCCCGAGACCCGCGAGGCGAAGGCGTCGCGGAGCCAGTCCGTAACCACCGGGATCGAGTGCCCCGAAGTGCCGATGCAGGTGTGTGTAATGGCGTGGATTGAGATCCCGCTCTGCTGCGTCAGGTGGCGCAGGGCGCCGTCGAGATGGCGCGCCGCGGAGACGGCATCGGTGCGGAGACGCTTGAGCGTGCCGGAGCGCGCGCGGGCAAGGATGCGCGTCTCGTCGCCCAGAAGGTAGTCGGCTTTGGTGCCGCCGGCGTCGATGCCGAGGAAGTAGCTCATAGTATTGTGGGCTCCCTGTGCCGTGGGCCTTGTGCCGCGCGTCCTACCACTACGTTTGTACCAGCGAAGAAGCGCGCAGGCGGCGAGCTTCATGGTATGAAGGTGGTCGGTCCTGCCTGGGATCGTCTAGGATGAGAGTCCATGAGTGAAGCTGCTTCTGAAGACAGCGCCCCGGCCGAAAGCTCCCGCCGTGGGCTGATCGTGGTCAACACCGGACCGGGCAAGGGCAAGACGACGGCGGCTCTGGGAACCGCGTTCCGTGCCGCCGGCAATGGAATGCGTGTGCTGGTGCTGCAGTTCTTGAAAGGCTCCTGGCACTATGGGGAGCTCGACGCCGCGAAGACGATGGGACCGGACTTTGTGATACGGCAGATGGGCCGCGGGTTTGTGAAGGTAGGCGGAGCGGAGACGGACCCGGAGGACCTGCGCATGGTCGAGTCGGCGTGGGAGCAGTCGGCGGAGGCGATCCTCTCGGGGGAGTGGGACCTGGTGGTGCTGGACGAGATCAACTACGCCATCGGCTACAAGATGCTCGATGCGGAGAAGGTGGCCGAGGTGCTGCGCGGTCGGCCGGAGATGGTCCATGTCATCTTAACGGGACGGAATGCGCCAGCCGTGCTCGTGGAGCTGGCGGATACGGTGACCGAGATGCGCGAGGTCAAGCACGCCTACCAGCGGGGCATCCTGGCTCAGCGCGGAATCGAGTTCTAGGTCTGCTCCGTCCTACCGACACGATATCGAACCAGGAGTGAAGTTACGGTTCCGCAGAGCTTTCCCGAAATGGGAATGTGGCTGTTCTTTTCGTGGTGCCCCTCTGATTCCAGGTTGCAGAGACTCAAGACATGGGTGTGGCTGCCGATGAGCCAAGCACGCGGTAACCGCGAACTTTGTTCGTCCAAGGACCTCCCCGATGTCTCTTCATCCTCTCGTTTACCGCGGTGTACCAGCGGTCAGTCCCCTCCTCCGGAAGGCGTTCCACGCCTCCCTTGCGGGCCTCTTCGGCTCGGCCTTACTTACCGGATGCGCCGGCAACTACAACCCAACCGCCTCGTCGACCACGACGCCCGTGCCCGCCGAGGCAGGCTCGCTGCACGGCAACATTCATGGCGGACAGCAGACCGTGAGCGGTGCGCATGTTTACCTATTCAGCGCGAGCGCGGCCGGTTACGGCGCTGCCTCCACGTCGCTGCTTTCGACGGCGCAGCCAGGCGTCTCCTCCGACACCACCGGCGGCTACGTCACCTCGGCGGCGGATGGTTCGTTCTCGATCTCGGGCGACTATGCCTGCACCCCCGGCACGCAGGTGTACGCGGTGGTGCGTGGCGGCAACCCAGGCCTGGCGGCCGGAGTGAACAATGGCTCGCTGGCGTTGATGGCCGCGCTGGGCACCTGCCCGGCGACCGGCAACCTTGCGGCTTCAATGCCGACCATCGCGATCAACGAAGTGACGACGGCGGCGAGCGTGTACGCGCTGCGTCCCTTCATGACCGACATCACGCATGTGGCGACGGGCAACTCTCCGGCGGCGATCGCGGGGATGGCCAACGCGTTCGCGACCGTCGCGAACCTGGTAGACCTTTCGACCGGCACCGCGCTGACGACCACTCCTGTGTCGAACGGAAGCAACGGTACAGTGGCGACGGCGAACCTGAACATGCTGGCCAATCTTCTGGCCTCTTGCGTGGATACCGACGGTACGACGCCCGCCTGCGCGCAGCTGTTTGCCAGCGCAACTGCCGGCACCACGACTCCCACCGACACCGTGACGGCAATGCTGAATATAGCGAATGCCCCCGCGGTAAACGTGGCTGCACTCTACGCGCTTAGCCTGCCGCAGAAGCCATTCGCGCCGGCGTTGACTGTGCAGCCGACGGACCTCACGTTGTCGGTGGCCTTCCATGGCGGCGCTATCAACAACTCGCGCATCCCGGCGGTGGATGCGGCGGGAAACATCTGGATTCCGAACCAAACCGGCGACACGATCTCGGTGATGAGTCCGCTCGGCAGCTTCGTCTCGGGCACGAGTGGTTACTCGGTCGATGGCTTTCTCCATCAGAGTCCGCAGCAGATCGCCTTCGACTCGAACGGTGATGCGGTGGTGAGCGACTACGGCCAGAGCGGAGAGACGGTGCTGGGCTCCTCCGGCGCGCAGATGACCTCCGCGACCGGCTTCAATGCCGTCGGCTTCAACAGCGGCGACAGCACGAGCGGAGTTGCGGTCGATGCTGCCAACCACGTGTGGCTGCTCGATGCCGCCTCGAACATGCTGGGCGAGTTTGGCACGAACGGAACCGCGATTGCCGCGAACGCCTTCGGGACCGGCCTGTTGACCTCTCCCACCGGCGTGGCCATCGATAGCACAGGCAACGTCCTGGTGACGGACAGCGGCACCTCCAGCGTGGTGCGCTTCAACTCCACCGGAGCGCCGGCCTTGTTCTCGGCGACGCAAAGCGCGGCAGTGACAGGTGGCGGCCTGCATGCTCCCACCTCTATCGCTCTCGACCACAATGACAATATCTGGGTCGCGAATGTGAACAGCACGCTGAGCGAGTTCGACAAGTACGGCAACAATCTGGCAGGCGCGGGATTCACCGGAGGCGGCCTCAGCGAGCCGCTCTGGATCGCTGTGGACGGCGCCGGCAGTGTGTGGGTGACCAACGCGCTTGGCAACAGCATCTCCCACTTCGACGCCACCGGACATGCTATCAGCCCCTCGTCCGGCTACGTGCTGCCGGGCGTTGCGATTGGCCTCGCGATCGATCCTGCAGGCAGCGTGTGGGTCACCTCCAACAACGCCGCGGGCAGCTCCGTGGTCGAGTTTGTCGGCGCCGCTACGCCAGTAGCGACTCCTCTGGCTCAGGGTCATGCTGGGGTCCGGCCCTAGTCTTCGATTCTCTCGCGACCGGAATCTGTTCTCTGGAATCGAGAGCTGTTTCACTGGCATCAAGACTGGTTGGGGGAGAGCGCGGTACAGGCTCTCTCCCATCTTTTTTTGTTGCCCGCGCAGGTTCTACTCGTCGCGCAGCTTGCGGTCCCGGGGTTTGTAGGTCTTGGTGGAGGAGGTCTCGATGCACTTGTCGGAAACTCTAACGGGACTGGAGCACTTGCCCGCAGCCGAGCGCGAGAAGGTCCGCCAGAGGCGGTTGACGTCCACCTGGCCATTGCGCACCTCGCGTTCGACGGCCGTATGCATGGCGGAGAGGAGTTCCGACCGCAGCTCGTGAAAGACCTTGTCGATGTAGATGTACGGCATCCATCCTCCGCGGGCTGGGGGTGCCCTTTGGACACCATATCAGCGTGCCGCACGAGGGAGGGCGCGCCCGGCCGGCGGCGGGCGACGACGTATAATCCTGGCACCGGTACAACTTCAGCAAGGCCCAAGGAGAAGCTGCGCATGCGTCGAGTGAGTCTTCGTACCTGTTCTGTCGTCCTTCTAATACAAATCGCCCTGCTCGCGGGAGGCGGCGCGGCGCAGACGAACACGGCCACCTCCGCTGCAACTCCGGCAAATGGGCGGACGCTGGTGCGGACGGGACATCTGCTGAATGTGAAGACCGGAGCGGAGCCGGCAGGGCAGACCATCGTGGTCAGCGGGGACAGGATTGTGACGATCTCGCCTACCGCTTCGACCCCTGCGGCCGCGGGGGACAAGGAGATCGACCTGACCGGATATACAGTGATGCCGGGACTGATCGACGTGCATACGCATATCACGGCGGCGAATAACTTCGATCCTCTCTTCGAGCTCACGATGACGCCGGCGAAGGAGGGCATCCTTGGGGTCGAGAATGCGAAGGTGACGCTCGAGGCTGGCTTCACGAGCATACGCAACGTGGGGGCGAGCGACTATGCCGATGTGGCGCTGCGGGATGAGATCAACGCGGGGCACATTCCGGGGCCGCACATGGAGGTGTCGGGTCCTCCGCTGGGGATTACGGGCGGCCACTGCGACGATAATATGCTACCGTACGAGTATCATATCCAAGCTGAAGGCGTGGCTGATGGAGTAGCCGCCGTGCAGCATAAGGTGCGTCAGAACGTCAAATACGGCGCGGACCTGATCAAGATATGCGCGACAGGCGGGGTATTGTCGAAGGGAGATGACCCGCAGGCGAGCCAATACACCAAGGAGGAGCTGGCCGCCATCGTAGCCGATGCTCACAGACTGGGGCGCAGGGTGGCGGCGCATGCGCATGGAGCCCAGGGAATCCTGTGGGCCACCGAGGCCGGCGTGGACTCGATCGAGCACGGGTCGTACATGGACGACGCGGATATTGCGGCGATGAAGCAGCATGGGACGTACTTCGTTCCTACCGCGTACCTGGTCGACTGGGTCCAGCAGTATGGCAATCTGCCTGTGTTCTACCAGCAGAAGATGAAGGACGTGAGCGCGGTCGAGAAGCAGAATGCGATCAAGGCGATCAAGGCCGGTGTGAAGGTGGCGCTGGGGACGGATGCGGCGGTGTATCCGCATGGGTTGAATGCGCATGAGGTTGATGTGTATGTGAACCAGTTCGGGATGAGTCCTCTGGCCGGCATCCAGACCGGAACGGTGAATGCGGCGGACCTGATGAACTGGAGCGACCGGGCAGGCGCCATCGAGCCCGGCAAGTGGGCGGACGTAATTGCCGTCCAAGGCGATCCGCTGAAGGACGTGAAGCTGCTCCAGCATGTGAACTTCGTGATGAAGGGCGGCATCGTCTACAAGGATGAGACGCGGGGCGTGAGAGCGGGGCAATGAGCGCTGCGACACAAGGCGGAATGGAGCCAGTGGACGGCGCAAGCGTAGCCGCAAGGGACGGTATTGCGACGAATCCGGGTGGCGGAAGACCTGTGCTGGACCTGGTCTTCCGGCACAGGTACGCGCTGCACACGGTGGTGTACGCGTTGGGGTTCTGGGCACCGTGGAACTCTGCGCTGCACCTGGATGGCAAGGGGCTTTCGACCTGGCTGCTGCTGGCCGGATGGCCCGCGCGCCATGGCTGGATGAGCTTTACGGCTTCGACGATTTCGCTGCTTTCGCTTGGGATTGCCTTTACGTTTCTGGGGGCGCTCCTACGAACGTGGGGCACGGCCTATCTTAGCTCGACCGTGGTGCTGGATGTGGCCTTGCATGGCGGTCGGGTACTGGCGGAGGGGCCATTCCGTCACGTGCGCAATCCGCTGTACCTGGGCACGATGCTGCATACCGTAGGGCTAGCGCTGCTGATGCCCCCAAGCGGGGCGCTGTTCGTTGTGATGATGATTCCGGCGCTGCAGTTTGCGCTGATCGCGGCGGAGGAGAGCTTTCTCGAAGCTACACGCGGCTCGGAGTACGTAGAGTACAAAGCGAGCGTACCCAGGATTGTGCCGTCCTTGACGGCGCGGGTGGTGGCCGGAGGCGTGCCGGCGAGGTGGCTCGACGCGGCACTTGGAGAGCTCTATATGTGGGGTGTATTCGTGTCGTTCGCGGTGCTGGGATGTAGATACAACGCCTTCGTGGTGACACAGGGCGTGGTAATTTCCTTCGGAGCTTCGCTGGTAGCTAGAGCGTTCTTGCGGGGCAGAAGACGCGTGTGAGCCTGTAGCGAGACGACCCGAAGGATGAGCAGCGCGGTGAGTGGAAGCGCGCGCTGCGGTCCTCGTGGTCGCTGTTGAGGAGCCTCTCGAAGGCTACTTCTTGACCGGAGCGATGGTGTCCTTGGCGACCTTCGCGACCCGGAACTTGACCACCGTCTTGGCCTTGATCTTGATAGTCTCGCCGGTCTGCGGATTGCGCCCCAGGCGAGCTTTGCGCTCTGCCTTCACGAGCTTGCCGATGCCAGGAATCGTGAACTCGCCGTTCTTCTTCGTCTCTTTCACTGCTGTCTCCGCCAACGTATCGAAGAAAGCCGCCGACTGCTTGTTGTTGATCTCGAGCTTCTCGGCCATCGCGCGGACCAGTGCCGTCTTGGTCATTCCTTTTGCCATGTCTTACTCCTTCTTGCGCTGCTGAAATTTTACTGCTTCGATCAGATTCCCGCAGTCCCGCTGTACACCGGAGTCGCGCCGTTCTGCGTTCGTGAAACCTCAATGTTCATGCGGGTGCGGAGAACCCTACCGCACTTCACCTTCAGCCTTTCCAGAGGGTTTGTCAATAACGATTCGCTGGTTTCCACAGGTTTTCTTTGGTTTTTACAGGTTTTCTTTGGTTTTACAAGTTTTCTTTCCGAATCTGACCTGCACCGAGGGTTTTCAAGAAGGAGCCCGGAGACGGGAATGCCTTCTCCAGGAACGCCGGCACCAGATTGTTGACCGCGTGCAGCCAGTCAAACCCAACTTTTCGGAGCAGGAACATAGCCAACGATTCCACGGAATACGTCGCCCAGGCGACGTATCATGGAAGGTTCTCGGGCATATGCTTGCGCTGCAGGGAAGTGGGTTTCGCGGGGGGGGACGGCTGAGCATTTCAATAGATCACGGTGTGGAACGAGACGCAGGCCTTCAGCAAGAGCTGAAGCTGACCGCACGCCTGGGGGCACCCCTCGCGCTCGGTGAGCTGGGTTGGATGTCGACCTACATCGTGGACGCGCTGATGATCGGGCGGCTTCCACACTCCGCCCTTCCAATCGCCGCCTCGTCTCTGGGCAACACGATCTATTACGCGCTCGTCTTCTGCGTCATCAACGGCCTGGACGGCGTCGAGACCCTGGTGGCCCAGTCCTACGGGCGAGGCGGCCCCCACAGCCGCGAGGACTGCGTGCGCACCTTGGCCCAGTCCATGTGGTTCGTGCTGCTAGGGACGCCCCTGACAATGCTGGCCACGCTCGCGTCCTTGCCCATGCTCGCCCGCTTCGGCACCCCACCCGAAATTGTCGCGGAGGTCAGCCTCTACGTCCATGCGCTCGTCTGGTCCACCGCGCCCCTGCTTCTGTTCATGGCTCTGCGCCGATACTTGCAATCGATCAACCGTGTCCTCCTGATCACGTTCGCGCTGCTGTCCGCGACGCTGGTGAACGCAGCCGGAGACTGGGCGTTTTTGTATGGGCATCTCGGCGCCCACATTCTAGGAATTGCGGGCTCAGGCTGGGCGACGACCGTCGTGCGGTTCTACATGGCCGGGGTGCTGCTCGCCGGATTCCTCATGGACGCGCATCGGCAGAAGCTGCGGCTCTCATGGCGTCTTCTGCGCCCCGATGTCTCCCGTCTTCGTCTGCTGGGGCGCATTGGCTGGCCACGCGCGGCGGAGAACCTGACCGACCTCGGCTTCTCCATGTGGATGTCGATCGTATGCGCGCGCCTCGGGACCACCCTGCTCGCCGCACACCAAGTGGTACTGGATCTCGACGCCTTCGTCTACATGGTTCCGCAGGGTCTCTCCTACGCGACGGTGGCGCGTGTGGGCCAGAGCGCGGGGCACGGCAGCCTCTTCGCGGTGCGGCGTTCGGCGCGCGCCAGCCTCATCCTTGCGGTCGGCTTCATCGCGGTAGCTGGCTCGCTGTTCGTGGGCTTTCCGCGCCTGTGGGCGGGCATGTATACGAACGATGCCGCAGTAGTGGCCGTTGCCGCTCCCGTTTTCCTGATCTGCGGCTTCAACCAGCTGGGCGACGCAGTCAATGTTATCTTCTGCTCCGCGCTCACTGGCCTCGGTGATACGCGTACGCCATTCGTTGCGAATACCGCGGTCTACTGGATCATCGGCGCTCCGCTGTCGTACTGGCTCGCCTTCCATACCGCGCTCTCGCTGCGCGGCCTCTGGATCGGTCGAGCCAGTGCGGCACTCCTCACGGCTGCCGTAATGGCGGTAGTCTGGCGGCTCCGGCTGCGGCAGGCTGGAAGCAGGCAGCCAGCCACGCACCTCGCCCTTCTTCAACCGCTGCACGAAAGATTTATGCCCCGCTTTTAGAGCCAACCCTTCAGCCGTGACCAGCTCTGCCGCACAGCGTCAAGGTGGTTATCGCGACGGGCCAAGGCATGGTGCTGGGAGCGCTTGGAGCGTTGCTCGCGCTGGAACCGGATATCGCGCTGGTGGGCCGCAGTCAATTGACCTGAGGCGCTGGAACCAGGTGCAGCGCCTACGGCCGCACGTGCTCATCACCAACATAGGAACCGATCCCGCGACGGTATAGGCTAGCATGCGGGCGAGCTCAGGCATGATGAGCGTGACGCCTCCAAGCGTGATGCCGAGCAGGGTCAGCAGGCACACGATCAGCGCGCCAAAGGCGATCGCGGTCGCGCATTTGGCCGCCAGATAGGCCATCGGCGGCATGGGGCTAGAGCGTTTCAGGTCCAGCCACCCTGGGCGCGCTCCATGCCCAGCCCCACCCCGATCCGAGAGTGCGGAGGCAACGATGCCGAAGGCCGCGTTCCCCCCGAGCAGGTACTTGGCGACCAGCAAGGAGCCGTTGCCCGCGCGGCGATTTGCAATGCCGAAAATCAGGTAGAACATCACAGGCAATCCGATGTTGGCGAGCGAGAAGGATTTGCGGCGCAGCAGCTTGAGAAACTCGGCCCGGATCTCTTTACCGCAGAGGTTGCGGATGATAGAGCCGCACGGCTCCGGTCGAAATGACAAGTTATTGGATAGGTTCTCAGAAACGTTAGTTGTGAGAGCAATCCTGCGCTTTCGGACCCGAGACCTCCGGTTGTCGAAGCGCCCGCGAGCTAAGGGCAGTAAATCGAGGATGCATTTATATGCCATTGGCATATTTTTTTGATCCTGCATACGTCGTGGAGACTCCGATGGAAGGGGCGCGCGGAGGTTCTAAGGTGAAGCTGCCGGAGTCGGTGGACGTGCGTGGGATATGGAAGAGACTGCATTTCAGCCAGGGGCGGTTCGCGGATGCTTTGGCCTGTCGGTCGACGCGGTACGTCATTGGGAGTAGGGGCGGCGGAGTCCGGCGGCAGCGCGGGCGCCTCTGCTTGTGATTGCGCATGATCCCGAACTGTGATGCGGGCGCTGGCTCAACCTCAGACCTCTGAGACAACGCATGGTGCGGGAGGGACCACGACATCTGTACGGCGCAGCCGGGCGAAGGGTTCTGTGGTCGCTTGTTGCTGTCGCGGAGGTGCGGGGGAGTTGTTGGTGGTGGGAGTGGCTATACTGCGGGGAACGGCTGCTAATCCTTCGGTGAGGTGTGGGTATGGTCTGGATGCGGGTGTCTTTGGGGGGTGCGGCGCTTGTGATGGCTGCGGGGTTGGTGGGGC
>CAXTPY010000035.1:0-15978 GCA_964246195.1 uncultured Acidobacteriaceae bacterium
GCTTGACCGTGTCATAAAGCCGATCGAGGTCGGCGAGGTTCGCCGCGTCACCCTGCACGCCGGTAACGTTTCGGCCAATCAGCTTCACGGCTTCGTCGAGCTTATCCTTGCGGCGACCCGTGATGAATATGTACGCGCCCTCTTGCACGAACAGCTTTGCCGTCGCCAGCGCCATTCCAGAGGGTGCAGCCGTGATTACCGCTACCTTGCCATCGAGCTTACCCTTTGCTTCTCTCCTTCGCTGCCTTTGCTTTTGGCAAAGGGCGCATGTCGTAATGGATGGAGGCCATCCGCCCGAAGATTCATAAGTTCGGTATAAATGAACTATAGGTCCGCGTTGTACATCTACTTTAGTATCGAGGTTTCATGCGGCCGCTTCACCATCCCGAAATCCAAGACGTTCCCCTGGAGGCGATCCTCCATGCGCTCGCCGATACATACCGGGCGTCTCAACGACCGCTAATACGAACCAACGACGCGCACTTGCGCCGGCACTTGGGTCCACAACGCTGCTTGAGCCAGAAAGCGCCTCCAACTACAACGCACTGCCGTTCAATCTCGATAGGCACTTCGAACACCACCTCTCTGTCCTTGCAAATTACACGTGGTCCAAGGCGATGGACACCTCCTCGGATAGTAAGACTCTGGGTCAGACAAGGACCATCCCCAATGATCCGCAGTTCGACTACGGTCCATCCGACTAGATCGGGAGCAGGTAATCAACGTGTCCGCCGTTTGGGCTCTCCCCTCACCCACGGCCAGCCCGCTGGTCCGCGCGATTCTGGGCGGCTGGGAGACGACTTTGATCGCGAATCACACCGGCGGCTACCCCTTCAGCATCTACAGCGGGCAGGACAATGCGCTCACAGGAACCGGCCTGCAGCGGGCCA
Organism: uncultured Acidobacteriaceae bacterium; assembly: GCA_964246195.1. GTDB lineage: Bacteria > Acidobacteriota > Terriglobia > Terriglobales > Acidobacteriaceae > Edaphobacter. The sequence goes on from CAXTPY010000035.1 coordinate 891, forward strand.
ACTTCCTCCCGGGGCAAATCGTGTCTCTGGGGAGACGCTCAACTGCAGCTAGCGCAGCGCACTGGATTGATACAGCGGCCTTCGTTCCGAATCCGATCGGGACCTTCGGGGACACCGGCCGGAACGCCTATCGCGGCCCCGGCTACACCGATGTCGACATGGGGCTCCTGAAGAGTTTCCCCTTGAAGGAACGACTTAACGCCACGTTCCGGTTTGAGGCCTTCAATCTCCTGAATCACACCAACCTGCTCACCCCCGACAACACCGTCACCGACGGGAACTTTGGCCGCATTACAGGAGCCTACGACCCGCGAATCCTGCAGTTTGCCCTGCGTCTCGACTGGTGACGTCCCCAGATCACTTGGCGGGTGACTTCATGAAGTCCCCACAGAAGACGCGCGGGCTTACGCATTCACTCGCTCACACGCTACCAAGGAATGCCATCTCCAGACAGGGGCAAACCGTGTTAGTGCTGCCCTCCCGCGGTCACAAAGGTAGGTAGACTAGCGTTGAGAGATTCCTCGCTTCGCCAATAATCGAACTCCTCCAGGCGCTCCTCGAGGCTGGTGCGAATGTGTACGGACAGCACCTCGCGGGCTCCTGCGATATCACCGGCGGCCACCGCCTGCAGCACCCGCTGGTGCTGGTCATGGATCTTCTCGAGCAGGGACAGCTCGTGGCCCCGCCGGTGCAAGGAGAAGATGCGAATCAGCAGCCTCATTTCGTGCAGCACCTTATGGATCCGACTGTTGCGTGCCATGCTGATCAGCAGAGAGTGGAAGGAGTAGTCGCTTGCCAGGAAGCGTTCCATCTGCTCCGTGTCCAGCGAGCTCCGTCCGGAGACTTCAAGCTGCTCGCGCAACTCCTGAATATCGTGAACCAGGCGCTCCAGACGTTCCAGATCACTCGAAGTAATCCTGGAGCGAGCGGCCTTTTCAATCGCATAGATCTCCAGCGCCTCGCGCAGCTCATACAGCTCAATGATGTCCTGGCGGTGGAGTTGGACGACCAGGATGGTGCCCATGGGCGTCTGCTCCAGCAGACCCTCGGCCACCAATTGGCCAATTGCCTCACGGATGGGAGTCCGGCTGCTCCCGAGATCCTTAGCCAGCACCAACTCGGAGAGGGCGGTGCCGCCCTTGAGTACGCGCGCCGCAATGAGCCGGTGTATGTGCTGATACGCTCGCTCCCGCATCGTTGCCGGAGCTCCGGTGTCCGCGGTCACGCAGCGATTCGATTTGGGGCGGCCACGCGGCATGTTTGAAGGTATACCAGACCATACTAGCGAATAGCCTCGGAAGCGCCTGCCGAGGCTATTCGCCCTTCGAGGCGGGTATCTGCCCCACGGCAGGCCAGATACGCAGGTTCGCGGCCAGCCCGAACGCGAGCACGAAGTAGAGCAGCGATGTCCAGAGCAGGCACGCGGCCAAGCCAAAGCGCCTGGCAGCGAGGCCCACGACTAACGGCGCGAAGCCCCCGCCAAGCCACCCAAGCGAGTTCAGCAGGCCTGCTGCCGAAGCTCGCCGGTTGGCTGGAACCAGATCGTAAAGCGATGCAAACAGATTCGAATCGTAGATCCCCTTGCCTAAACCGAATCCAGCCAGAGCGACTAGCAGCACCGGAATTGTATGCGTCCAGCCCGTGATGAAAACAAAGGGAGCACCCACAAAAAGACCAGCCGCTTGAACGATGATCCGTCCTCCTGCCCGTCGCGAGGCTAGAGCGTCCGCCCAGAATCCTCCGAGCACAACGCCACCCACCGCGGCGAGTTGGAGGTAGAGCGTTCCATTCAAGCCCGACATCCCGAGGCTCATGTGGAACGCATCATGAAGGTAGGTGGGAAACCACGTGGCAAAGACCATGGCAACAAAGTTCGCGCCGATGAAAACTGCCGCCAATCCAAGTACGCGGCCGTCGCTGAAGAAGGCTTTGGAAGCGGTCCAAAGACCTGGCGCGGGGGACGCAGAGGCGACCTCGCGGACATCTCGGGAAACCACGTGCTGCTCGGACCCGCGCAGCAGCAGCGCTACACCCAGCGAGACGGCTAGTCCCGTCGAGGCGAAGCACACAAACACGGAACGCCAGCCTGCCACTTCGCCCAGCCAGCCGGAGAGTGCACCTCCGCCAATGCTGCCGACATACACAGCGGACTGATGGATCGCGAGGGCACGTGAGCGAGTTTTCGGACCATGGATCTCGCTGAGAAGGGACATTGCAGCGGGAAAGTAAAAGGCCTCACAGAGGCCGCTTAGAGCCCGCAGAAAAACAAGCTCGGCGAAGTTGCGCGCGAACGCGATCACAAACGCGAGCACCGTCCAGAGCAGAACACCGCCAAGAATCAGCCGCCGTTTCGACCATCGATCGCCCAACCAGCCTGCGACCGGACCAAAGCAGGCGTACATCCACATGAAGGCCGAGCCCACCGCGCCAAGCTGCAGAGTGCTTAGACCAAGGCCGCTCCGGAGCAACGGAAACAGCACAAAAATGGCTTGCCGGTCTGCGTAGTTCAGAAAACAAACGCACCATAGAAGACCGACTGGCAACCACGGAGAACGCAGCTTCGACAGTGGCGTCAATGCATGATAGTACACCGGGCTCAGGATTTGTGTCACGAGTGTCGACATTCGGTGCTGGATTGTGTATCGTCCAACGGTAGACTACTTTAATGGTTAAGCTACCCCCAACCCGCGGGCTCGTTGTGGCCCTGTTGTTGCTGGCGGGAGGTCTGCAGGCTCAGCGCAAGGAGTTCATTTACACGGAGGCGCCGTTTCCTTCTGCGCATGCTTCTACCCTTGTGGAACTGCGGGACGGGCGCGTAATGGCAGCATGGTTCGGCGGGACGGCAGAGGGTAAGCCTGACGTTGCCATCTGGAGCGCGACCAGGGAAGGCGAGCACTGGTCCCCACCCATCGAGCTTGCGCGGGAGCCTCGTGTACCCTGTTGGAACCCTGTGCTTTTTAGGGCAGACGGTGGCAGGCTATGGCTCTACTACAAGTTTGGTCCTAGCGTGACCTCGTGGACAGCCGCGCGACGCTACAGCGACGACGAGGGCAGAACCTGGTCGCCAGTCGAGCACCTCCCCGCAGGGCTGCTCGGACCCATTCGCGCCAAGCCCTTACTGCTTCCGGACGGCACTCTGCTGGCAGGCTCATCGGTGGAATCGTACAGCTCGTGGGCCGCCTGGGTTGAGCGCAGCGACGATCATGGGCAGAGCTGGACCAGCGCGGGTCCGATCACGATCCCGTCGCTCGCTGCGAGCACGGCAGTTCCGCCTATCGAACCGGACGGCTTAGCCAAGCCCTCTGGTCTGATCCAACCGGTGATCGTGCCGATGGGCGGCTCCCACCTGCGCCTCTACGCCCGCAGCTCCGGAGACATCGGCCGGATCTGCATGGCAGATTCCGCCGACGGTGGCCTCCACTGGACGGCTGCACACCTCATGGATCTGCCCAACCCGAATGCGGGTATCGATGCAGTGCGCCTTCGCGACGGCAGAATTGTCCTGCTTTACAACGATGCGGCCCACGCACGCACGCCTCTGGTGCTCGCGGTCAGCGTAGACGGCGAGCACTTCGACAACTTCGCCACCCTGGAGTCCGGGCCTGGAGAGTTTTCCTACCCCGCCTTGATCCAGGGCCGCGACGGCGACCTTCGGATGACCTACACCTACAATCGCGAACGGATTCGTTACGCTGTCTACCCCTTGGCGAAGATCCCCGCAGCCCCCGCTGGCTCACTCGCTCTGCCTGCACAGGAGCCACGATGAGTCGAAGCAGCAAGCAGGTCTACGCTGCCCTGCTCACCCCGCGGCAGCCCTCAGGGGCGCTCGACCTAGCGGGGTTGCAACGGCAAATCGAGTTTGCAGCCGCGTTCGGGGTCCAAGGTTTTGCGCTGAATGGGGCCACTGGAGAGTTCCCAGGCACATCGGAACGAGAGCTCGAAGAGCTCCTGGGCGCGGCGATGCCCATCCTTGGCTCCCGCGAAATCCTTTGCTGCATTGGCAGCCCAAGCTTGCAGGGAACGCTTACGCGTGCACGCCTTGCCAAAGCCGCCGGAGCACACGCCGTCCTGCTTCCCATGCCTTACTTCTTCCCGTACAGCCAAACGGACCTTATCGCGTTCGGGAGCGCTGTCGCTGACACCATCGAAATTCCTATTCTGCTCTACAATCTTCCGCAGTTCACCAGCGGCCTTGAAGTTGGGACGGTCCTTGAACTGATGCGGCGGCACAAGAATATCATCGGCACTAAGGACAGTAGTGGCTCCCTCCAGATTGTGCAGGCCATGACCGAACAGGGCCTCGAACGCAAACGCGTCATTGGGAACGATGGCGTGCTGAGTGAGGCTCTCCGCACTGACGTTTGCGACGCGGTTGTTTCTGGTGTGGCTTGCGTGCTCCCAGACCTCATAAGCAGCTTCTTCCGGGACGCCCCCGGCACGCCGTCGTTCGACGTCGCTGACCGGCTCTTGCGGGAGTTCATCGTGCAGATCGACCAGCTGCCAACTCCCTGGGGGCTGAAAGCGTGCAGCGAGGCAAGGGGCATCACTTCCGGAGACTACCCGCTTCCCCTTTCTGCTGACCGCAGGCAAGAGACCGAAGCACTGCAGCGCTGGCTCCTGGAGTGGCTTCCTGCCCTTTCCACCACACTGGAGCGCCATGACGCTTCACTCTCGGCCGCCGGCCCCCAAAGCTCGCCATAACCAGCACCAGGAAGGCAGTGACATCGGCCTCAGATTGGGCCGTTCTTGTAACAAACCTGGCGCAACGTTTGCTTAGTCTTAGCTGATTCCCTGAGAGGCAAGAGCATGAATGCTTCCGCAGTAACCCAGAAGATCTTCTACCTTGTCACCAGCGGTGATCTTCGCTTGGCGGCAAATCAGGTGTGCTGGCCCGCGCAGGCCCAACTCGAAGAAAAACTCATGCGGGCGTTCGCTGCCAGAGGTCACCGGCTGCTGCGTGCCTTTCCGTATGATCCGGAAGCAAAGCACGGCTTTGTTTCAAGCCAGCGTATGGGAATGGACGTGTTCCTCGGCATACCCCCAGAGGCTCCGGTCGTGTTCGCAACCGCAGCCTGGCAGTACAGCCATCATGTACTGCCAGGTTTGCGATTCCACCGCGGCTCCATCCTGACTGTGGCGAACTGGTCCGGCCGTTGGCCAGGGTTGGTAGGTCTACTGAATCTCAATGGATCCCTCGTCAAAGCTGGCGTTCGGTTCTCCTCACTGTGGAGTGAAGACTTCGACGATCCGTTCTTTCTTCATGGGTTGGAAGAGTGGCTCTCAGAAGGAAGGGTCACCCATGACCTATCGCATGTGCGCCCTCTCCATCCTGCGACGCTGGCGCCAGCACTTCAGAGCCACGGCCGGGCACTAGCGGAGGAATTGGCGCGCACGAAGGCGATTCTCGGCGTTTTTGATGAAGGTTGCATGGGCATGTACAACGCCATCATCGACGATGAACTGCTCAATCCAGCGGGAATCTTCAAAGAACGATTGAGCCAATCCGCGCTGGTAGCCGAAATGCGCACTGTAAAGGCGCACGAGGCGCAGGGCGTCCGCGACTGGCTGCATGCGCGCGGGCTTACCTTCAACATCGGTCCTAACGCGGCCACGGATCTTACCGAGGCGCAGGTTCTCGAGCAGTGCAAAATGTACATTGCTGCACTGCGCATCGCGGATGCATACGGGTGTAATGCGATAGGAATTCAATATCAGCAGGGACTCAAAGACATGGTCGCTGCCTCCGATCTCGTTGAAGGCCTGCTCAATAACCCCGACCGGCCGCCCGTATTCGAGCGCGCCGGACAACGTGAACTATATCGTGCGGAACCACTCCCGCACTTCAATGAAGTGGATGAATGCGCTGGCGTGGATGCGTTGGTTACACACCGCTGCTGGTCAGCGTTGGGTTTGGACCCGTCCACCACGCTGCACGATCTACGTTGGGGAGCGCCGATCGTCCTCGAGAACGAAGAGGTGTTTGTGTGGGTGCTGCAGATCTCTGGCGCGGCCCCAGCGAGCCATTTGGTCGATGGGTATGCCGGGGCAAGCAGCGACCGCCAGCCCCCGATGTATTTCCCACTCGGTGGAGGTACGTTGAAAGGCGTCGGCAAGCCAGGGGAAATTGTCTGGAGCCGTATATTCATCGAGGAGAATGCTCTTTGCGCCGACATCGGAAGGGGCAGCGTCCTTGCTTTGCCCGAGGACGAGACACGCAGGCGTTGGAGCGAGACCACACCACAATGGCCCATCGTTCACACCGTCTTCCATGGAATCGGACGCAATGCTTTGATGGCCAGACACCGTGCCAATCACGTGTCTATTGCCTATGCTCCAGATCTTGCAACGGCAGATCGCGCTCTCGGTCTGAAGGCAGCAATGCTGCAGGAGATGGGACTCCGCGTCTTTCTGTGCGGGCACGCAAGCCCAAAATGAGATCGGATACGCGTTTGGGCGAGTGGCGTCTCTGCCTCGGAGGTGTAACGGGATGTCCGTCCTCTTCAGTTCAGATCTGGCGTGATGGAGACGGGCACAGAAGCTTCTTCCATGAGGCTCACATTCGCGGGATTTACACTCTTATCACCGGGCGACAATCTGATCACGCCGTCCGCTGGTCGTAGCTGAGCAGCATTTTCATCCCTACCGACTTTCTCCCGAAGCAGGGCAGATCGATGGGGAGCCGGGAGTTGAGGTCGTGAGGTTGCCCCGGAAGAAGCAGAGAGAGTGGAGGCAGAGTGCTTGATTCTGAAGATCGGTATCGAGGGTCTGTTTGTAGCCGCGATCTTGCTTTCAAATCCCTACACCCTTCGCGCTGCAGTTCCAGACCCGTCCTGCACCCTACCCCAATGGAGCTTAGCGGTCGCCGGGGAGGCGGATCGTCTGCTGAATCTGGGACGCCTTCACGAGGCGCTTAGGGTCCTGGCGCGTTCGTATACTCTTTGTCCTCCGGAGCCGACGGCAATTCACACTGCAGCCGTCGATAGGCCACGGAACGAGGTATACGAAAGAGCCAGGCGGAAGGTCGATGCTGAACCGAAGTCGAACCAGACGTCGGAGTTGCACCTGCTGGTCGGCGAGATAGAGAGATTACGAGGCGATGAAAAGTCTGCGGCTTTGGAAGATCAGATCGCGGCACAGATGAACCCCAACGAGACCAATCTGTTCACCCTGGCCACCGCACTTGCGCGGCTGAATCTGGATGCTGCCGCGACCATCGACCGCTACGGAATCTCTGTATATCCGAAATCGGTCAAGCTGCGTGTCGCCCTTGCGATGGTTCTATATGCACAAGGTTCTTCAGAGGAGGGTGCCCGTCTGCTGTGCCAGGCTGCGGACATCGACCCAGCAGATCCCCATCCCATGGAATTCCTGGCGGACACCGGAATCGTGCCAGTCTCCGTAAGGGCAGAGGTGGTCAGCCGTCTCGCTGCGCTGAGTAGTCTGTATCCGAGGGACGGGTTAGTGCTGTTCGATTACACGATGGCCAAATCGGGCCGGTGGTCGGGCGACAAAGAGGCTGCTCCGCCGGGGCTTGTTGCATCTCTAAAGGCTGCGCTTGCCCTGGACCCTGGCTTGTCGAAAGCGTATTTCGAGCTGGCGAGGATTTACGAGAAGCAGGGCAACTATTCAGACGAAATCGTTGCCCTGAACCATGCGGTGACCCTGAGCCCGCACCGAGAGCAGTATCACTATCGGCTCGCGTTGGCTTATCGAAGAGTAGGGAATCTTAGCGCCTACCAGGAGGAGATGAAGCGGTATGCCGAACTGCATGGCCCTCAGGCTCCATAAGATCAGCCTGTTTAAGACTGGCCCCTGCGGACGGCAACTTCTTTGGTGGGAGGATTCTGCTTCTGTCCACTATGCCTGTTCCCTCGAGCACGGCGTAGAAACGATTCGCAGGCAGGCCTGAGAACGTGTCCATACGGCCCGAGGGCCAGCGTATCTTCACCTCTTCTACCTGGCTTGCGGAGCCTAGCCCGAAGTGAACGCGGAGATCGTTCTGCGAAAGGTAGCTGCCGCCGCTGCGAATCTCCTCGCTCTGCGTCATCCCTCGAGTCTTTACCGTCAACTCCGCTCCGATTGCAAGCGCATTAGAAGCAGTGCCTGCAAGTTCGAAAGTAATCCAGTGGTTCGCGCCGGGTGCATGATTACGGAGTATCAGCGGGGCTCCGTCGATGTTGCCGATAACCGCGTCGACGTAGCCGTCGTTGTAGAGATCCCCAAGAGCGAGCCCGCGAGCCGCAGTGGGACGGAGAGCGGCCAGTCCGGAGAGCGCGCTGGCATCACAAAAGGAGCCGTCTTTCTGATTGAGAAAGACGGATTTCGGTTCGAGGTAGCCTGCACTGTCTTTATTGGAATCTGCCTGCGGGTAGACGTGACCGTACACGGTGAATAGATCCAGCCAGCCATCGTTGTCCAGGTCCGCGAATCCAGTGCCCCATCCAAGTAGGGGTAGTGAAGAAGTTCTGCCAGATCCGGAGGGCACGTCCACGAAGTTCCAGTTGCCATCGTTCCGATAGAGCGGCTTGTACTCGTCTGAGAAGGTCGTGACGTAGAGGGAAGGCCTTCCCGTGTGCAGATAGTCGCCTGCGGTTACGCCCATGTTAGCCTGCTCCTTGCCATCGTCGTCAAAGGCTACGCCGGAGGCTAGGGCGACATTCGAAAATCTACCATTCCCGAAATTGCGGTACAGCGCATTGGGTGTTGAGTCGTTTGCAACGAAGAGGCTCGGCCGACCGCTATCGTCGAAATCCGCCCATAGCAGGCTCATGCCGTAGTTCTGGGAAGAACTATCAACACCCGCTTGCCGGGAGACCTCCGTAAAGGTGCCATCGCGGTTGTTATGAAACAGCGAGCTGCCTTGCCCTTTCATCCCGTGGGGTCCACATTGGACGGCCAGACTTCGATAGGTGCAGGTAGAGGCGCTGCCGGGCTCGGGAAGGTGGTCAAGGTCCAACTCGACGTAGTTCGAAACCATCAGGTCCAGGAAACCGTCCTGGTCGTAGTCGGCGAACGCCGCCCCGGTAGACCATCTTCCATCGAGAACCCCCGCCTGCATGGCAACGTCGGTGAAGGTTCCGTCGCCGTTGTTGCGATAAAGCACATTTCCATGCAGGCAGGTAATGTACATGTCTGGCCAGCCGTCGTTGTTGTAGTCTCCGACGGCCCCGCCCATGGCAAAACAGGGGGAACCCACGCCAGCTTTTTCGGTGACATCCGTGAAGGTGCCGTCTCGGTTGTTGTGATATAGTGCGCTGTGAGCCTGCTCACCGCGGAGCGCCATGGCCACCGTAGGCGCATTAGTGAAGTAGATGTCCAGCCAGCCGTCACGATCGTAATCGAGCAGCAACACACCGCCGCTCATCGACTCGGGTATGTACTTCTTTAGCGGATCGGACGTGTGCTGGAAGCGAATCCCGGCCTGGGCGGTGACGTCGGTGAACCGAGGAGACGAGCGCCCTGTGCATCGCCCTTTAGCAGGCTCATCCGCCTGTGGTGTCTCCGAAGAAAGCGCCGAAGCAGAAAAGGTGCATAGAACCAGAAGCAATGCCAGCGCTCGAGGTGATACACAAGGGCCGGTGGTTTGATCCGCGGTCCCGAATTGACCCCGCGAGCGAAGCACGCCCGGAACCAAGACGATCGTTTTCCGGAAGCGGGAGCAGAGGTGCATATCCTGCATCAGAGTCCTGTCGTTCATGCTGATCGTGAAGAATTCAGATCGACCTCAAGCTGTATCTCTTCCAGGGTGCGGCCTTTGGTCTCTGGAAAGAAAAAGGCGACGACGAATACCTGAACCAGCATCATGAAAGAAAAGAACGCGAAAGTAAAGCCCGAGGATTTGGCCGCGAGACGAGGAAAGACCGCTGCCACTGAAGCCGTAAGAAGCCACACCCAGAAGCTGGCGAAGCCCTGGCCCTTCTCGCGCACGGAGTTCGGAAAGATCTCGCTGAGATAGACCCACAGCACCGCACCCTGCGACGAGGCGAAGGAAGCAATGAAAACCACGAGCAACGGTAGCAGGTACTTCTGACCGCGAGCCGTGTAGAAGATCGTGCTGACGCCGGCCAGCGCCAAACCCATCCCGACGGAGCCAACGATCAGAAGGGCCTTGCGGCCTGCACGATCGATGAGCGCGATGCCCACTACCGTAAACAGAAGATTGGCGAAGCCTACGATCACCGCCTGCTTCCCCGACGAGAGTCTCGCATACCCGGCGAAGGCAAAAACGTCGTTGAGATAGTAGAGGATCGCATTGATCCCGCTGAGCTGATTGAACAGACCGAGGGCAAGCGCGATCATCAGAGGTCTTCGAAACTCCTGCGCGAAGAGCGAAGGTGTGGCGCGGCTGCGCTCAAGAGCAAGAGCGTTGCCGATCGCCTCGATCTCAGCTTCAGGGTCGCCCACTTGAATGCGTTCCAGGGCCTCACGGGCCTCGGTAGGACGGCCCATCTTCAACAACCACCGGGGACTGCGTGGTATGAAGGCGAGCGCGACGAAGTAGAAGATGGCAGGAAACGCGGCGATGCCCAGATCGGCACGCCAATCCCATCCGACAAGGTGCAGAAGACTAAGAATGTAGTTCGACCCGTAAGCGGCCAGAATGCCTGCGACGATGCTGAGTTGGAAAAAGCCCACCAGCCGCCCTCGAAGATGAGCCGGAGATGTCTCCGCGATATACATCGGGGCGAAGACGGAGCAGCCCCCGATAGCGAGCCCGCCTACGAAGCGAAACAAGAGGAAGAGTGTCCAGTCGGGCGCGAGAGCACAGCCAAGGGCCGAGACGAGGTAGAGCAAAGCGGTAATGCGCAGACTCTCACGGCCGCCGTAGCGTTCGCCCGGAAAGGAGGCGAAGAGCCCTCCGATCACTGTGCCCCAGAGAGCGCAGGAGACAGTAAACCCAAGACCGGCGGCAGTGAGCTGGAAGTGCGACGACAACGCCCGTGTGGTGCCAGCAATCACGGCCGTGTCAAAGCCGAAGAGCAGGCCCCCCAGCGCTGCGACCAGCGCCGTCAGGGTGAGCCGCGGCTTTCCCCACGTCGTGTCTTTAGCGGTTGCCTTCAACCCATTCACCTTGTGTGCTTGGACCGTGCAATATCGCTCAATAGTCTATTCGCAATTACGCTTCTAGAGTCATAAACCTTGACAATCTTTCATCCCTCGGGAATCATTCGAGGAGTCAAATGACCGGCATCCGGCAGATCCGACACACGCACCGGCAACTCGCCAGGAGGCCGAAATGACTGTGCTCGCGGTGGACCTCGGTGGATCGCACATCACTTGCGCAGTCGTGCATAAGGCCCAGATAGCAACAGAGAGAACTATCAGGACAAGGGCCCTTTCCTTGGCCCAACATCTCCCGGAGATCGCCGAGGCTCTGCGTGAAGGTAGAACACGGAGTCGTATACCTCCACAAGTCTTTCTTGGAATCGCGGTCGGATACTGCGGCATCGTAGACGGCGACTCGGGCATCATCCTGTCGACACTGGATAAATATGGTGACGCTCCGCAGATCGACCTGCATGCATGGGCGCAGCGGGAGCTTGGTCTTCCACTTCGTATGGAAAACGATGCACGTCTTGCCTTGCTGGGCGAGGCCCATGCGGGAGCGGCCAGAGGCGCCCGGGATGTCGTGCTGGTGATGCTTGGCACCGGAGTTGGGGGGGCGGCCATGCTCGATGGCAAACTCCTGCGCAGTAAGGCGGGCCACGCGGGAGCTTTAGGTGGCCATCTTCCCGTCAACTTCCGTGGCCGCGTATGCGCCTGCGGTGCCGTAGGCTGTGCCGAAGCTGAGGCTTCGACCGCGGTGCTGCCAACGCTGTGCCGCGAGTCTCCGGGGTTTGCGGAAAGCAGTCTGGCCAGGGAAGAGGTGCTGGATTTTGCCGCTGTGTTTCGCGGCCTCGATGCGGACGATGCCGTCGCTGCAAAAGTCTTCGATCATTGCCTCGACGTGTGGTGCACACTTACAGTCGGTTTGATCCATGCTTACGGCCCTGAACTGGTTTTGTTTGGCGGCGGCGTGATGCGTCAGGGCAATCTCATCCTGCCTCGGATACGTGCGTACGTGGAGTCTCACATGTGGCGAACCACGGCCGGCCTTCCGCGCATCGAAGCGGCAGCCTTGGGAAGACATGCCGCGCTGATCGGTGGCCAAGCACTCTTCGCGCCTCAAATCCCCACCTGACGGGTAGGCACAACCAGAGCTTAGCCAAGATGCCACTCCGCTCCACCGCGCGCGAATGCGCAGTTCCGATAAGCGTGATCAATTTATAGACAGGTTTTCAGGAGCGACAAAGTTGGCCAACTACGAAAAGCTTCCGGTCACTCACATCGCGTCCGATTCGAAGCTATGTACGCAAGGATGGGCGGAGACCGCTGGTGTGCTCCGGAAACTGATCGAGCCTGGACGCCGTGTCATCGCAATAGACACGTATCCCGGCGTGCTCATGCATGCTCTCGCGGAACGTTTGAAAGAGCAGCTTTCGCCAGACCGCATAGTCTTTGCCGAAGCTGCCTTTCATGATCCTGCGATGTTGCGCTGCAAATTCGACACTGCGCTCACCGACGATCCCGTCTTCGGCATCATGCAGCCTTGGACGATCGAAGACTACTTCGATGAGGCTCGCCTGGAGATGCTGCGCGAGCAGATTGCCACGAGTCAGGGCCTCACCATCGTCCTTGGAGCCGGTGCGGCATATGTCGTGCAAGATGCCGATCTCCTAGCTCATGTGAGTCTGGGAAGATGGGAGATCCAGCGTCGGCAACGCATGCACCTAGTCGGCAACCTGGGTCTGGACAACCGGGGCGCGGCCGCAAGTGAGTTGTACAAGACAGCCTTCTTCATCGATTGGCGAGCTGCTGATCACTGGCGACACCGGATCTATCACCGAACAGACTTCTTCGTCGATCTAAATCAGGTGGAAGAGCCCAGGATGCTTTCCGGCGACGTACTCCGGAGCGCTGTCGCAGAGACTGTCAGGCGCCCCTTTCGCCTTGTACCCTTCTTCGACCCGGGCCCCTGGGGCGGCCAGTGGATGCGCGAAAAGTTTGCCCTTCCCGAGGGCCCTCCGAACTACGCTTGGGGCTTCGATTGTGTTCCCGAAGAGAACAGCGTGCTCCTTGGTTTCGGCGATCGTCACTTCGAACTGCCCGCAATCGTCCTTGTCCACGAGCAGCCGGAACTCCTCCTGGGCGAGATCGTGACAAAAAAATTCGGAGCCGAGTTCCCGATACGATTTGATCTGCTCGACACCGTCGGCGGAGGCAATCTATCCCTCCAGGTTCACCCCCGTACCGACTACATCCGCAAGCACTTCGGTATGGCCTATACCCAGGATGAGAGCTATTACATCTTGGACGCTGAACCCGGCGCAGAGATGTACCTCGGACTACGCCAGGGCGTCCTTCCGGAGATTTTCAAGTCGGCGCTCTATCAAGCACAGACAGGCGACCTCCCCTTTCCAGCAGAGCGGTTCGTTGCGACCTGGCCGATTGCGACGCACGATCACTTCTCCATCCCGGCGGGCACCGTTCACTGCTCGGGCGCAGGCAGCGTTGTCCTCGAAATCAGTGCAACACCATACATCTTCACCTTCAAGTTATGGGACTGGGGCCGAACCGGGATGGACGGAACCCCGCGTCCCATCCACCTGAAGCACGGTCTCGCCAACATCGACTGGGAGCGAACCTCCCCATGGGTCAAGCACGAACTCGTCAACCAGACCGTTGTTCTGCAGCATGGTGAAGGCTGGCGCGAGGAGCGCACCGGCCTTCACGCCACGGAGTTTCTCGAGACCCGGAGACATTGGTTTTCCGCCCTGGTTCCGCACCATAGCCGCGGCAACTTGAACGTATTGAACCTGGTGGAAGGATCCGAAGCTGTGGTCAGCAGTCCTACCGGAGCCTTTCCTCCCCTGTTCGTTCATTACGCCGAGACCTTTATCGTGCCAGCCTCCGTGGGGGAGTACCAGATCGCTCCCGTCAGCTCGACGGAGAAATCCATGGCCACCCTCAAAGCCTACGTACGAGGCTGATTCCGGACTGTGCCAGTCCAACCCTTCACACCCGGAAAACTTCAAGTCCGAGCTGCTGAAATGGTGCAATCTTCGCATCGCTTGCGCCCGTGTCGGTAATTAGCGCATCGATCTCGCGCGTCGGACAGAGCGCCCACTTTGCCTGCACATCGATCTTGCTGTGGTCCGTCACCACGATCTTGCGCTTGGAATGAGCCACCATTGCGCGCAGAAACTCGGCCTCTTGGGGATGCACACAGGAAAGACCATCTGATGCGCTGATGCCGTCCACGCCCAGGAACATAATGTCTGCGTAGACCATCTGCGCGGCTAAGTTGGCGATTGGCCCTACCAGCGTAAACCAGTTGCCCCGCAACATGCCCCCTGTCACGATCACGTCGATGTTCTTGCACGCGCTCAGTTCCATCGCCACATTCACGGTATTGGTAATCACGGTGATCCCCGGAACGACCATCAGCGTCCTCACCACTTCGGTCGTCGTCGTGCCTCCGCTCAGCGCCACCGTATCGCCCTCTTTTACGAACCGCGCGGCTGCACGCGCGATGCGCCGCTTCTCTTCCGCGAAGCTGCCCACCTTTTCCTGAAAGGAGGAGTCATGCCGAAACGGCTCATAAAAAAGCGGCCCGATCGAGACCGCTCCCCCGCGAACACGCCGCAGGAGCGCGCGATCTTCCAGGTCCTTCAGATCCCGTCGCACCGTAGCCACCGAGGCCTGCAGAGAACCGCACATCTCCTCCAGAGTGACGGACCCGGACACCTGCAGAGCATGCAAAATCTTCTCCTGTCGTTCGATGAGTTGATCGAGCTTCCCTTTCATGTACTTACAGCATATTCGAGATGCTCACCCTAAGTACGATTCTCTTTGCTGGCCTATTCTCTTCGAACGACTCCCCAAGCATTATGATCCACGCGATCATCTAGTATGGCATTTATATTGACATACGCTCACAAAATGGAATAGCTTTGCGGATCGACAGACATTTTGGTTTTCAAGGGACGTGGCTTTGTGGAGCGTCGAAGCTGGTTGAAGATGGCGACACTTGCCGTTGCGGCAGCCA
>CAXTPY010000036.1:0-15829 GCA_964246195.1 uncultured Acidobacteriaceae bacterium
GGCGGCGATGAGGTCGACGTTGGCAGTGCTGGCGTCGTCCTGGATGGGTTGCCAGTCGACGTTCCTGGGGAGCAGCTGAACCTGGAACTCGGCGGTGTGGGTGTCGGGGTGCTGGGTGAGGACGCGGGCGGCGAGCGAGAGGCCGTTGAAGGGAACGGTGGCGCGGGCGGCCTCGGAGACTTCGAGATTGGCTTGCGACTGCGGGTTGGTGGGAGTGCCCTTGTCCGGGGCGAAGTATCCGGTCTTGGTGATGGCGTGGAGGGAGGGATCGCGGAGGGTGACGCGGATGCGTTTGAAGTGGCCGTCGTTGTCGAGTTTTCCGTTGGCGTCGGACATGGGCGGTTGGTAGGTGAGGGTGTAGTACTCGGAGCCGAGCTGGAGAGAGGTCTTGATCTCAGTGTCGATGTCGTTGCGGTTGAAGAAGAGCTTGCCTCCGGTGGCGTTGACGAAGACGCCGAAGTTGACGTCGCCCGCGAACGGGTCGGACTCTCCGAGATCGGCGTCCGCGGTGCTTTCGCTGTAGGAGAAGCCGGGGCCGTTGGCGCTGAGGCCTGGGTAGATGAGGAAGAGGCTCATGCGCGCGTTGACGAGCATGTTGGTGGTCTGGTGGACGAACTGGTTGATGAGGTCGATGTCGTGGTCGGGCAGGTCGACGGTGAGGAGGCTGGGAGCGCCGTGCCCGATCCAGACGATGTTCTTGCGGCCGGGGATGCCGGAGTTCTGAAGCGCGATCTGCTGCAGGGCGTCGATGGACTGGCCGAGTCGCTCGAAGAAGAAGGAGGCGTTGAGCTTGTAGGGAATCGCCGCAGGCGCGTGGTCCACGGTAGAGAGGAGCTCGGCTTTGTCCTGGGTATAGCCTTCCAGCATCTCTAGGGAGCGGTTGCCGAGGAGCATTACCTCGGCGGGAGCGTCGAGTTGAGCGGGCTGGCGGGCGAGATACTTGTGGACCTCGTAACGGATGTAGGCCATTTGCTCGAAGGTGGAGTTGAGTTGATCAAGGACGAAGATGGTGACGGGAAGCTGGGCGTCGGGGTTGTCGCCGGCTTTGTGGTTCTCGGGAGGTTCGAAGGAGAAGATGCGCTGCGGCCTCTTCTCTTCGGTGATGGTGAAGTCGTCCTTGGTGAGGCCGTGGGTGACGGGGTGGTTCTTCTTGTCGAGCACGGTGACGTCGAGGAAGACGAGGCGGGAGTTGACCTGGATGGTGGGTGTGGTGTCGGGCGCGGGCGGCTGCTGGGCGAGGCAGAGGGGAGGCGCGAGCAGGAGCGTGAGGGAGGGGAGGATGGTGCGTGCCTTCAACGGTGGTCTCCTGGTGGGGCCGCGCGCTCGAGTTTGCGTGGTCGTTGCAGAGAGCAGTTGGACGAAATAAGAGGCGCGAGTCGAGTGTAGCTCCGATGAGGTGGGTTGCGCGCGCTAGGGTGCGATGGGTAGTCCTGAAGAGGGGGGCGGGGCTTCAGCGAGCGAGGGCGCTCTGGTCGAAGTGGTCGAGGAGGTCGGCGACGTCGCGGTAGACCTCGACGCAGCCTGCCTGGAGCAGTTCGGGCTCGGACCAGCCGCCGGTGGTGACGCCGAGGGTGAAGACGCCGGCCTTGCCTGCGGCTTCGGCGTCGTAGGGGGTGTCGCCGAGGGCCAGGGCATCGCTTGGGGCGACGCCGAGCTTCTTGAGCGTGGCGGCGAAGATGTCTGGGTGCGGCTTGCTCTTGTCGGCGTCGTCCGCGGAGGTCTCTTCGTCGAGCAGGCCGTCCATGCCTACGATCTGCTTGTAGATGGCGAGGTCTTCCTTGCTGGCGGAGGAGGAGAGCGCGGGACGGATGCCGCTCTGCTTGACGCGGAGGAGGAAGTCGCGAGCGCGGGGCAGGGCTTGGACCTGGGAGAGGTACTGGGTCTTGAAGATGAACTTGCGGTAGGCCTCGAGGGGCTCTTCGATGGCCTGGCGCTTCCACCAGGGGACGAAGACGGGGATGAGCTCGTCGCCTCCCTTGCCGATCTGGCGGCGGACGTCTTCGAGTTCGAGTTCGATGCCGAGGATGGCGAAGGCGTCCTTCCAGGCGGCGGCGTGGAGCCAGTTGCTTTGCACGAGGGTTCCGTCGATATCGCAGAGTAGAGCCTGGACCATGGGTGGATTCTCCGAAGGGACGCTGGGTGAGATGCATGTGCCGGGGGCTGCGTGTAAAGCGCTTGCAAACTGAATGATCATTCATGTAGAACATCGCGTTACTGAAAATGCTGAAGTCTCCGCCGCGAACGAACCGGGATGGAGGGAAGCAGGAGCTGGATTATGTCATCTTCGAGGCGGTGTGCCGTAGGCTGGCTAGCGGTCGTGGTGCTTTGGGTTGGGGGCGTGAGCGGGGGGTATTTTGCGCCTGCGGCGTGGGGGCAGAACGTGTCGACGGCGCTGCTTTCAGGTACGGTACGCGACGCGCAGGGGGCGGTGATTCCGCAGGCGACGGTCTCGGTGACGAACGCTTTGAACGGGTTCTCGCGAGAGACGACGTCCGATGCCCAGGGCAAGTATCAGGTGCTGCAGCTTCCTCCAGGATCCTATACGGTCACAGCCACGGCGCCGGGCTTTGCGACGCTGGTGGAGCAGCGCGTGGTGGTGACGACAGGGCAGGAGGCCCAGCTTCCCCTGGCCATGGTGGCAGGCAGTACGGCGACGGTGACGGTAAACTCGGGCGCGGACATCATCGACACGCAGAGGAGCTCGCAGTCGACTACGGTGGACCAGTTGAACATCGACAACCTGCCGACGAACGGGCGCAACTATATCAACTTCACGTTGACGAACTCGCAGGTATCGCGGGACGCGGCGCCTTCGGTGGGAGCGATTCCCACGAGCGGGCTGAACTTCGGTGGCGTGCGAGCGAGGTCCAACTCGATCAACGTCGATGGCGCGGACGCTGGAGACTACATCTCTGGAGGGACGCGGGCTACGGTGTCGCAGGATGCCGTGCAGGAGTTTCAGATCATTACCAACGGGTTTGCGGCGGAGTATGGCAGGGCCTCGGGCGGCGTGGTGAATATTGTGACCAAGGCAGGAACAAATGCCACGCATGCGAGCGCGTTCGGGTTTCTTCGAAACAGGTATATCCAGGCTACGAATCCGTTTTCGACGGTCTCGCAGCCTGCCTATACGCGGGTGCAGGCTGGATTCACGGTGGGGGGATCGCTGCTTCCGGATAAGACGTTTTACTTTTTCTCGACGGAGATTACGCGGAGGCAGGAGACGGGTTTTTCGGATATCGGGGCGGCGAACTTCGGGTTGGCGAATATCGATGTGAGCAAGTTTTACGGGGCTCCGGCAGGATCGTTGAGCGTGCAGGGGACACCGCAGCAGGCGGCGTTTCTGGCGGCGGCGCCGGCAGCGACTCCGGGGATACAGCAGTATGTCGCCCTGGTGGGGTCGGGGAGTTCGCTGGCGCTCACGGGCAAGAACCCGGGGTTTCTGGCGCCCACGATAGGGGCGGCGAACTTCGTGACCTCGGGCCAGGCGACACCGCAGTCGTTCACGCCGTTGACCGGGCTGATTGGGAACTTCCCTATCTCGGAGAAGACGGAGGTCTATTCGCTTCGCCTGGACCACAGGATCACGGCGAATCAACAGGTGTTCGCGCGGGGGAGCGTGAGCCCAAGCTACATCACAGGGATCCAGGAGTCGGCCGCGAACCAGAACCTGGGCGAGAATGCGTTCTCTCGTACGGCCACGCAGCGCTTCCACGATGTGACGATCATGGGCCAGCACACGCTGCTAGTGGGGTCGAGCCGAGTGAACGAGCTGCGTATTCAGTTTTCGCGGCATCCCGTCAACTTCTCGCCGACTACGGCGCCCGGCGGAAGCGGTGTCGCGGTGAATATTCCTGGATTCGCTTACTTCGGCAAGACGCCGTTTTCCGTGGTGGACAGGATTGAAGACCAGACACAGGTACAAGATAACTTCACCTACACGCGCGGCAACCACACCTTCAAAATAGGTATCGATCTTCGTTACATACCGATCGACCTGAAGCAGGGGCAGCTGTATGGGGGCGGAGATTTTACGTTTGCGGCTCTGAACGCGACGGATGTGAGCGCCCAGTTGGCTGGGCTGCCGGGGTTCTCACCGATCCAGGCGTATGGGCTGGGGATCCCGCAGAGCTTCGTGCAGGGGATCGGGCAGACCTCGTACAAGTACGATCTGAAGGTGCTGGGAGCGTTCCTGCAGGACCAATGGAGGGTGACGCCGAAGTTGACCTTGAACTACGGCGTGCGCTATGACATCGAGGCGTTCCCCACGCAGGGCGCTCTCAATGCGAATACCTATGCGGCGGAGCGGGCGTTCGGCGTGCGCGAGGGGATACGGTTGCAGGATCACAACGTCGCGCCGCGCGTGGGCGCCGCCTATGACGTGCTCGGCGATGGCAAGACGGTGGTGCGCGGAAATTATGGTCTGTTTTACGATCGGGCACCGGGTAATCTGGAGTCGCAGTCGAACATCTTCAACTCGGCCACGGTGCCTTTGGTGATCCTGGCGGGAGGCAATCCCTGTACGGCCGCAAGCACGGTGAGTCCGCTGAACCTGAATGCTACGAATGTCTTTCAGGGGTCGCTAGCGAAGGCCAACTGCCTGCCGCTGCCGGGCATCAACTACCTGCCGGGACAGCAGAGATTCGACCCGAACAATTCCGCTTCGATCTTCGTCAATCAAGGCTTTCAGGCTTCCGGATTTCCTCTAGCGATTCTGCCTTCGGGGCTGCCGGCGGACCTGCACTACATGACTCCTTATGTGCAGCAGGTGAGCTTCGGGCTCGAGCACGACCTTGGGCACGATCTCTCGTTGAACGTTGCGTACAACCTGACGGGCGGAAGGCACCTGAACCGTCCGGTGAATGTGAACCCGGTGAATCCGGCGCTGCTGGTGGCGAACTGGAGGGCCGCGGTGGCCGCGGTCAAGGCTGGGACGGCGGGTGTACTGCCGGGAGGGAACATCAACGCCGTGGCGAGCCCCACGTCGAATCCGTTGACGGTGGGGACGGCTTCCGGGACTCTTCCGTGCGGGCAGGGGCCTTTGGGTCCGTATGTGTCGCCGGCGCTGCTGAACTTCTTCCGCCGGTCGGGGCTGAATACTTCGCTCGCGAACTTTCTCGATGCGCAGGGCGCGGGGCAGTGCGTGGCGCTTGCCAGTCAGATCGCGGCGGCGGATCAGCTTGGAGTGGGGGTTGCGGTGCCATTCGGAGATATGAGCCCGAATCTAACCACGGGAACTTCGGATTACAACGGCCTGACGGTGAATCTGCGAAAGAGGCTGACCTCGAGGTACGAGTTTCTGGTGAGCTATACGTGGTCGCACGCAATCGACGACTCGACGGATGTGGTGTCGACTTCGGATGCGCCGCAGAACAACTTCGACCCCAATGCGGAGCGGAGTGTTTCGACGTTCGATCAGAGGCACAGGCTGGTTCTGAGCGGGGTGTTCAATTCGGGGCATCTGGCGCGCAACGGCTTTCTGGCGTTGGCGATCTCGGGTGTGACGGTGGCCCCGATCTTCGAGATATCGGCGGGCAGGCCGTTCAACATCCTCACTGGAACCGACACAAACTTCGACTTCAATCCACTCACGGACCGGCCTAACGCAGTGACGGCGGCGAGCGGAGTGACGGGGTGCGGGACGGCTCCGGTGGCGTCGAAGTACTCCCCGACGGGATACCTGAATCTGCCTTGCTACATCGATGCTCCGGCGGGCGCGGGCGTGAACAGCAGCTACTTCAATGGCTCGCTGGGACGCAACACAGGCATTCGCCCGTACAACGTGTTCACGGATATCCGGTTCGCGAAGACCGTGACGTTTGCGCATGAGGTGTCGCTGCAGGGGACGATGGATGTGTTCAACCTGATCAACAAGAACAATGTGCTTGACGTGAACCTGCTGTACACGGCGGCGGGGCAGGAGACCGCTTCCGGGGATCCGCGGCAGTTCCAGTTCGGAGCGCGGCTGTCGTTCTAGGGCGCCCCTTCGAAAGCACACGGTGCGCAGGAGCAAACGAATCGGGCGCGGGCGCATCTACAAGAGTACTGCCGGTCGAGCGTTGGTGTGGGTGGAGTGGAGATGTGCCTGGCGGCGGTGTCGAGTAGGCTGTCTCTATGAGCGAGAGCGGGGCGCAAGCGAGCGCAGACACAGCGGAGAGCCCCTGGAGGGCGCGGGTTCGCGCGCTGAAGAATGTGCCTCCGGTGCTGGGGATTCTGTGGGAGTCCGGGCCTGCGGTGGTGTCGTGGGGGCTGGCCCTGCGTGTGGTGTTGGCGGTGGCTCCGTACGCCATCGCGAAGGTGGCCGCCTACATCATCCAGGACATCGCGAATGTGCTCGGCGGCCGCCCCCTCGCGCCGAACTTTTGGGACCTGGTGATCGCGGAGGTGTTGCTCAATGTGGCGCTGGGACTGCTGACGCGCGCCGTGGATTACTCCGACTCGCTGCTGGCGAACCGCTATACCGAGCACGTGAGCGTGAGGGTGATGGAGCAGGCCGCGCGGCTGGACCTGACGACCTACGAGAACCCCTTGTTCTACGACCGGCTGGAGCGCGCGCGAGTTCAGGCCACCGACCGGCTGGCGATGATCCAGCAGATGGGGCGGCTATTCCAGCAGACGATTACGACCCTGGTGTTTTCCGCTGTGCTGGCGTGGGCTTCGCCGTGGCTGGTGCTGCTGCTGGCGCTGGGGGTGCTGCCTTCGTTCCTGGGCGAGACCCACTTCGCCTTTCTGGGCTATGCGAAAAACTTTCGCCAGACGCCGGCCAAGCGGCAGATGGATTACCTGCGCACGGTTGCGGGAAGCCGCGAAGGCGCGAAGGAGGTCAAGCTCTTCGGCCTGCATGACTTCTTCATGAGCCGGTTTACGGCGCTGGCGCGGCAGATCTATGTGGAGGATGTGGCGCTCTCGCGTTCGAAGCTGATCCTGGGCGGACTGCTTGGCATACTTGGGACGCTGGGATATTACGGGGCGTATGTTTACGTGATCTGGCGGACGCTCGGCGGTCACTACGATCTGCAACAGTTTTCACTGTTGACGGCGGCGATCCAGCAGGCGAGTTCGAACCTGCAGCAGGTGTTTTCGACGGCCTCGGGGATTGCGGACCAGGCGCTGTTTCTGACCGACCTGCTGGCGTTCTTCGAGATGGAGCCTCTGGTGAAGTCGAAGCCGGATGGGCTGCGCGCGCCGCAACCGATACGCCGCGGATTCGAGTTCAGGAACGTCTCCTTCACGTATCCGGGGACGGACAGGACGGTGCTGCGGGAGTTCAACCTGACGCTTGAGCCGGGCGAGCGGATCGCGTTGATCGGGGAGAATGGGCAGGGCAAGACGACGGTGGTGAAGCTGATCACGCGGCTCTACGATCCGACCGAAGGGCAGATTCTGCTGGACGGCGTGGACCTGCGCGAGTATTCGATGGAGGACCTGCACCGGCAGATGGGCGTGATCTTTCAGGACTTCATGCGCTTCGAGATGACGGCGCGGGAGAATATCGCGGTGGGCAGGGTCGAGCGGCAGCATGAGATGGAGGAGATCGCGTCGGCTGCGCACAAGAGCCTAGCGGACACGGTGGTGGCGAAGCTGGGAGGCGGGTACGAGCAGATGCTGGGGCGGAGGTTCGAGGGCGGCGTGGAGCTTTCGGGCGGCGAGTGGCAGAAGATTGCACTGGCGCGAGCGTACCTGCGGGATGCGCAGTTGCTGATCTTGGACGAGCCTACGGCGGCGCTCGATGCGCGCAGTGAATTGGAGGTCTTCGAGCGCTTCGCGGAGCTGACGCAGGGAAAGATGGCGCTTCTGATCTCGCATCGCTTCTCGACGGTGCGGATGGCGGACAGGATCGTGGTGCTCTCCGGCGGGCGGTTAATCGAGGAGGGAAATCATGCGGTGCTGATGGCGAAGGGCGGCTTGTACGCGGAGATGTTCGAGATGCAGGCAGCCAGTTATCGCTAAACTGGACAGCAGCGAAGCAGAGTTGGGTTCTTGCGGGCACGGAAGGGATGAACGACTTTGAACGCACCACAACAGGAGAAGGATACAGCGCCGGGCAAGGCAGTTCCGCTGACGGCGCCTGTGCTGGAGGGTGGTGCCGCGGGTCTTCCCGAGAAGCCCGCGGTCTCGCGGGAGGAGTTGTTGCAGGCGGCGGATCGCTGCACGGCGAGCTGGCAGGCGGCGGCGGGTCCCACGGCCAAGAGCGCGCTGGAACAGAGGCTAAAGGCGCTGGCTGCGCGCCTGCAAGAGAGGCTGCGAGTCTGCCGGCGCACCGCCAACCTGCAGACGTTGACGCCGGAGCTGGAGCTGCTGGAGAGCTCGCGCATGCTGGAGGCGGCGATCAGTTCGACCGCGAGCGCGGCGGGGATGTTTGCCGAGACGCCGCAGGTGAAGGTGGAGACGGGGGAGGAACTGCCGCAGGATATCGCGCTGATGGAGCGCTATGTTCTCGCGGCGCGGGGCATATGGTCGGCGGAGTCGTTGAGCCTCTTCGTGGAGCGCGCGCAGCAGCGGAACCCTCTGCTATTGCGGGAGGTGATGCTGCTTCCTCAGGCGTTGAAGCTGGCGCAGCTGGAGTATCTGCTGGATCGCGCGGACGAAGCCTTTGCGGCGGGACCCCTGCCTGCGATCGAGGCGTCGCCCTTCTCGGGCCCGATCCACAGTCTGCGGCGGCTGAATCAATTCGAGTGGTCGAAGCTGCTGGAGTCACTGGTGGCGTTCGACGCGGTGCTGCGGCAGGACCCAGCGCGCGCGTTCGCGGAGATGGAGGAGGAGAGCCGGGCGGCGTACCGGCTGAGGATCTCGGAGCTGGCGGCGCATGCGGACTTCTCCGAGCTAGAGACGGCGCGCGAGGCGCTGAAGCTGGCCCAGGCGGCGGCGCGGAGGCCACATGAGGATGCCAGGCTGGCGGCGCGGGAGTCGCACGTAGGCTTCTACCTCTTCGCCGAAGGCGCCCCGCAGCTGCAACAGAGGATCGGCTACCACGCTCCGCCAAAGCAGAGGCTGCAGAGCTTCGTGCGCGCGCATAACGAAGACTTATACATCCTGGGAATCTTCACGTTGTCGCTTCTGCTGATTACGGCTATCGTGTCGCCTTTGGTACCGCACCACGATTTTGTGCCTGTCATAGGAGCTTTATTGCTGGCTCTGCTGCCGGCGACGCAGGGCGCGGTAGACCTGGTGAACAGCACGGTGACGACGCTGTTCCACGCCGAAGCGCTGCCCAAGCTGGATCTCTCTCGCGGGGTGCCGGCGGAGTACGCGACGCTGGTGGTAGTGCCTACGCTGCTGATGCGAGAGGCTCAGGTACGCGAGTTGATCGAGGAGCTCGAGACGAGGTACCTCTCGAACCAGGACCCGAATGTGCATCTTTGCCTGCTGACCGATCTGCCGGACACGGTGACGCGACCGCAGGCGGATGAGTTCGATCCTCTGGTGAAGCTGGCCGTGCGCGAGGTGGAGGAGCTCAACGCGAAGTACGTGGGACAGCGTGGGGGATCGTTTTTCCTGCTGCACCGGCAGCGCGTCTTCAACTCGCGGCAGGGGGTGTGGATGGGCTGGGAGCGCAAACGCGGCAAGCTGCTGGACCTAAACAAATTGCTCCTGCACCAGTTCGACAGCTTCGTGGTGAAGACCGGCCCGCTCGAGCTGCTGGACCAGATGCGTTACGTAATTACGCTCGACTCCGACACGCAGCTTCCGCGGGGCGCGGCGGGGAGGATGGTGGGAACGATGGCGCATCCTCTGAACCGCGCCATCGTGGAGCCCCGGCTGAGGATCGTGACGGCGGGCTACGGCATCCTGCAGCCGCGTGTGGGGGTGAGCGTTGGGTCGGCGACGAAGTCCAGGCTGGCGGCGCTCTACTCGGGCGATACGGGCTTCGACATCTACACGCGCGCAGTGTCGGATGTGTACCAGGACCTGTTTGGCGAGGGCATCTACACGGGCAAGGGAATCTATGAGGTCTCGGTGCTGCAGGAGGTGCTGGACCGCCGGTTTCCACGCAATGCGCTTCTGTCGCACGACCTGATCGAGGGGGCGTACGCTCGCGCTGGGCTGGTGACGGACATCGAGGTGATCGATGATTATCCTTCGCACTACTCGGCGCATACGAAACGGAAACACCGCTGGGTGCGCGGGGATTGGCAGATTACGCAGTGGCTCTTCAACCGTGTGCCGAACGAGTCCGGGCGCAAGGTGGAGAACCCCATCAGCACTGTATCGCGTTGGAAGATTCTCGATAACCTGCGTCGCAGCCTGGTGGAGCCGGTGACGTTTCTGCTGTTCGTGTGCGGATGGTTTGTGCTTCCCGGAGGAGCAATTTACTGGACGGCGGCGGGAATGGTGCTGCTGCTGGCGCCTGCGCTGGTGCAACTGGCGTACAACGCGGGCAGAGCGTTGGTGAAGACGAGCCTGCCGGCGGGCGTGGATGCGGTGCGGACGTTCGGGGTCTCCGCGGGAATTGTGCTTCTGAACCTTACCTTCCTGCCGCACCACATGATGTTGTCGATCGATGCGATCGTGCGTTCGCTGGTGCGTGTGCTGATCTCGGGGAGAAACCTGCTGGACTGGGAGACAGCGGCGCAGGCGGAGTCTGGCAAGAGGATGAGGCGCTCGTCGCTGGACTGGTACCTGAGGTTGTCTCCGGTGGTGGCGATGGTGCTGGCGGCGGGGCTGGTCTTCAGGCACCCGTATGCGCTGACTGCCGCGGGGCCAGTGCTTCTGCTGTGGGCGTTCGCGCCCTTGACGGCGGAGTGGCTGGACTCTGCGCCGAGGCGGGCAGAGGGACCTCCGGAGCCGGCAGACAGATTGTTTCTGCAACGGATCGCGTTACATACGTGGAGATACTATGCGGAGTTCGGTGGGGCGGAGAACCACTGGCTGATTCCGGATAACGTGGAAGAGAAGGGGATGGTGCAGGTCAGGAAGCTTTCGCCGACCAACCTCGGCATGTTGTTCAACGCGCGCCAGGCTGCGGTAGAGTTCGGCTTCCTGACGTTGCCGGAGTTTGCCGAGGCTACGCTGGGTACGCTGCGGACCTACGATGGCCTCGAAAAGCAGCGCGGACATATCTTCAACTGGTACGACATCGAGACGCTGAAGGCGATTCCTCCGTTTACGATCTCGGCGGTGGATAGCGGGAATCTCGCGGCTTCGCTTTACACGCTGCATACCGGGGCGCTCGACCTGCTGAAGCGTCCTGTGCTGCGCGCGGAGCAGCTCGGATGCGTGGAGGAGATGCTCGCTGGATTTGCCTCCTCGAGAGCTCCGGCGGCGGCGGGAGCGGAGGGAGTTCGCGAGGCTCTGGACCGGCTTCGTTCGCAGGTTCCAAGCCGCAGCGCAAACGCATGGAGTGCGCAGGAGGCGGAGCGGAGGAGGTCCGCGCTGCTTGCGTTTACAGAGCGCTATACGCCGTGGATCGAGAGCCGGTTCGCGGGCGTGGTGGAGGCTGCGATGCCAGTGGGGCGCGAACGGGCCTTGAGCGAGAAGGACCTCCTTCCCCCGATGGAGGAGTCGGCGGCGTTTGCGCGAGGGCTTTCGGAGCGATTAGGCGGTGCGGAGACTGGAGGCGCGGGTGCGCAGGAGCGGGCGCTGGCAGCGGAGTTGGCGCAGCGGCTGATCGAGGCTCTGCCTCGGCTTGAGAGATTGACCGCGGACCTGAAGAAGGTCGCCGCGGAGGCGGAGCACCATGCCGAGGTGATGGAGTATGGCTTTCTGCTGGTGGAATCGCGCCAGTTGCTTTCGATCGGCTTCGACGGCGCGACCGGGGAGCTGCATTCGGCCTGCTACGATCTGCTCGCGTCCGAGGCCCGGATCGCCTCCTTCCTGGCGGTTGCGAAGGGCGACATTCCGCAGCGCGCATGGTTCCAGTTGGACCGCTCGCACGTGATCGTCGAAGGCCGCGCGGCGCTGCTCTCCTGGACGGGAACCATGTTCGAGTACATGATGCCGGGATTGTGGATGAGGAGCTTTCCCGACACGCTGATTAGCCGGAGCATGGAGGCGGCGGCACGGATTCAGCGGGATCATGTGCGCGGGATGCCGTGGGGGATCTCGGAGTCGGGCTTTGCGCGGACCGACGAGCTGGGGCGCTACGGATACCAGGCGTGGGGGATACCTTCGCTGGCGCTGAAGTATGGCGCGGAGGATGGGCCTGTGATTTCGCCCTACTCGACGTTTCTGGCGCTGCCTATCCTGCGGCGAGAGGCGCTGGCCAACCTGCGGCGGATGGAGACGATGGCGTGGCTGGGGCCGTATGGCTTTTACGAGG
Source organism: uncultured Acidobacteriaceae bacterium (assembly GCA_964246195.1). Classification (GTDB taxonomy): domain Bacteria; phylum Acidobacteriota; class Terriglobia; order Terriglobales; family Acidobacteriaceae; genus Edaphobacter. Next base: position 12,260 of record CAXTPY010000036.1, read on the forward strand.
CGGCGGACTATACGGGAGGGGCGCCCGGCAAGAGCAGCCGGCAACCCGCCATCGTGCGGTCGTGGATGGCGCACCACCAGGGGATGTCGCTGTTGGCGATGACCAACCTGATCTACGACAACGCGGTCCAGCGATGGTTCCATGCCAATCCGCGGGTGCGGGCGGCGGAGCTTCTGCTGCACGAGAAGCCGCTGAGCAAGGACACGCTGAAGGCTCTGCGCCGGCACCACAAGGCCCAGGCGCCGCAGTCCGAGGCTGCGAGTCCGGCGTGAATCCTCGCGCTTTGGCCTGGTGCGGCGGGCGACTCTCTATCGGCGAGGATCGCAGGCAAGCATTCGCAGGGCGGCGATTCGCGGCAGCGAGCGACGTAGCCCACTAAACAATGTTCCGCAGCGCCGGTTTGGGCTATGCTCTCCGCAGAGGGCACATGCACGTTGCGCACAAGTTGCTAGCGGTACTCCAGTCGCCGGCCACCCTGCTGGCGGCCGGATTCTCCGTGGCCTGCGGAGTCGCTGCCACGACCTATTGGAACACGCGCAAGCAGCCGACCGAGGCGGATCTCGAACGCCAGCGGCGGGACCGGCTCGCGCAAGACGGACGCATCGTCGACGGCAGCATCACTGAGGCGCGCTGGTTCGGAGATGCGCCGAGCGCGCGTCCCCATATGCTGATCTATCGCTACTCCATCGCCGGGGTGACGTATGAGTGCGGACAGGATGTGAGGGCGCTCGGGGAGCTGGTGCGTTATGTCCGGACAGACCTGCCGGTGCAGGTGCGCTTCAATCCGCGCAACCCGGGCGACAGCATCGTGGTGGCGGAGAATTGGAGCGGGCTGCGCCTGCGAGGTCTGCGAGAGCGTGGAGAACTGCTGCGTGACAGTCTCGGCCCGCAAACGTTGCCGGAGGCTGCGAAGGACGCCTGAGCCGGCGCGGGCTGCGGCCCGGCATGACGATTGTGAAGGTTGGAGCGCCCGGCTACACTGAAGACGATGCACATGGTTGCCACCGCCGATAAGAAGATGCAGCGTGTGCTGCAGATTTCGATGGGGCTGACGCTGGCATACATCGTGGCGACGCTGTACTTCGGGGTGCGGGCCCACTCTCTGGCGCTGATCTCGGAGGCGGGCCATAACGTCTCGGACTTGCTGGCGATCGTGCTGTCGTTCGTGGCGGTGTACTTCCAGAGCCGGCCAGCGACCGAGCAGAAGACCTTCGGATATCAGCGGGCGGGCGTGCTGGCGGCGTTCGTGAACTCGGCGACGCTGGTGGTGCTGTCGGCGTGGCTGGCGGCGGCGGCGATCCACCGGCTGAGCTCTCCGGTGCCGGTGCAGCCCAAGGTGATGATGTTGGTGGCGGCGGCGGGCGTGCTGATGAATGGCACCGTGGCCACGCTGCTGTGGAAGTTTTCGGCGGACGTGAATATTCGCAGCGTATACCTGCACATGCTGGGGGACACGCTGTCGACTGCGGCTGTGATCGTCGGTGGGGCCGCGATCTACTTTACCGGCTTGGCGTGGATCGATGCCGTGCTTTCTCTGCTGATTGCGGGCATGATCGTATGGAGCTCCGTGGGGATTGTGCGGGAAACACTGAATATTCTGCTGGAGGGAACTCCACGAAACCTCCAGTTAAGCGCCGTGCGCGAGGCCATGGCGGGGGTGCCGGGCGTGTTGAATGTGCATGATCTGCATGTGTGGAGCCTAGGCTCGAAGTCGCACGCGCTCGCCAGCCATGTGACCGTGGCGGAGATGCCGATGTCGGAATGTTCCTCCATTCTGGAGGGGATCAATGGGGCGCTGCGGGAGCGGTTTCGGATCCTGCATACGACGATTCAGTTCGAGATCAACGGATGCGAGACGACGCACGGATGCAGCGCTCCGCCGGAGCTGCAGGCGGCTGGGAGCCATGCTCACCATGCTCATGAGACCCACAGCCATCACCACTAACTATAATGGAATCAATAATTTAGGGTGAATGGTGGGTGTAGAGTTCAGCCTACTTTGCGCTCTTCGAGGACCTCGTCCAGGAGGTGCGAGAGGGAGCCTGCGCGGGTGCGGACGGAGCTCTGGGATTGGGTTAGGCGGCCGGAGAGGGCGTCGTAGCGTTCGCGGAGGGTGGCTAGCTCGTCCGCGATGTTGAGGGCGGCGAGAACGGCGACGCGGAGGCTGTCGATGGTGTTTCCTTGGGCCGAGACGGCCCGCATCTTGGCGTCCACGCCGGCTGCAAGTTGCTGAAGGTAGGGCTGATCGGTGCCGCGCAGAAGATAGGTCTGGTCGAAGATCTCGACCCGGACGGAGCTGAATGGGAGGACCTTGGAGGTGTCGGCTTCGGGTGCGGTGGAGGTGTTTTCCATGGGCGTTCTCCCGCGTTTTTGTGGAGGTTTCCGGGGTGGTGGAGGGTAAGGCCTAGAGGAGCTGGTCCATCTGCTCCAGCATCTTCTCCACGCGCTGCCGGACCTGGTCGCGCTCCTGGTTGAGGGTGTTGATGGAGGTCTGGGCTTCGGCGGCGACGAGGGTCTGGAACTCCATTTGTTCCTTGAGGTTAGCGACTTCTGACTCAGCGGCGGCACGAGCTTCGCGCTCGCGTTTGACGATCTCGACGGCGCGGAGGACCTTCTCTTCTAGGGCCTGAAACTCGTCGAGGCTGATGGCGGATGTGCTCATGAAAATGGCTCCCTTGAACTCCAGTATAGGGGTGCATAAGGTGGAAATTTGCGTGGAAACCGTGGAGTCAACACCATGCTGGAAATCGCACCGACGAGGGTGGCGGGTCGATGAGGGTTCAGGCGCGGAGGGTGCCTCCTAGGGCGGTGACGGCGTCGATGATGCGAGTGGACCAGACGGCGAGCTCGTCGTCGCGCAAGGTGCGGTCGTGGGATTGGAAGAGGGTGCGGAGGAGGAGAGAGTAGACGCCGGGAAATTTCTTTGGGTCGCGCCAGACCTCCACCGGAGTGAGGCTTTGCAGGTCGGGGAGGGAGAGCGCGTGGAGGGCGGAGGCGATGGCGTGCCAGGGTATAGCGTCGGGCAGGATGAAGGAGAAGTCGCGCTCGACGGCCTGGAAGCGGGAGAGGACGCGGGCGGTGATGCGCTTGAGGGGCAGCGCGTAGAGGGCGGCCAGGTCGAGCTGGGCGAGGAAGATGGGCTGGCGGAGCTTGCGCTGCTGCAGTTCGGGGCTGGCGAGCTGGCCGAAGCGCGCGAGGAGCTGGCCGTGGAGCAGAGCGGAGGCTCCGCGGCCGGGTTCGATCCAGGTCGGCCCAGCGTCTTCGATCGAGAAGGCGAGGGAGTCCGGGCCGCCGGGCAGGGTGAAGAGGGAGGCTAGGGACTCGATAACGCCCTTGAGCTCAAAGAGGGGACCGTCTTCAGCGCTTTGCACCGGAGGTCGCAGGATGGCGGTAGAGGAGGTGAGGCCGAGGGCCAGGGTGGGGGTTTCGGTGACCGAGGAGGTGGTGCCGGTGAAGATTTGGCCCTGTTCAAAGAGGCGGACGGTGCGGACGTCACGGCTCAGGTTGTGGGCGAGCATGGAGGCCATGCCGGGGAGGAGCGAGGGGCGGAGGAGGCGCGCCTCTTCGGAG
>CAXTPY010000037.1:0-15525 GCA_964246195.1 uncultured Acidobacteriaceae bacterium
CCCCAGCATGAGAAAATCCCCCTATGAGCGATTTGATTCCAAAAGCAGGCGGAGTAAAGATAGGCGGCCTCGGTCGCGCGGCCCAGAAGCTGCAGTCAGCCCGCGAAAAGGCTGCCCAGGTAAAAAGTGGTGGAAAGCCTCTACGCGAGCAGTCCGTGGCATCCTTCAAAGCAAAGGATTCCTTTGCCGGCACAAAGAAAACAACCTTCCAGCGCAAAGCCGTCTAGCTCGTCCATCTTTGACGAATGGAACGAAGTGTAGCTTACAAGTACTGAGGCGGGACCCTAGGACAGAGCCGCTCCTCGGTCCTCTCGCCCCATCGCCGTCACTCCCGCAACCAGAAGCGCAACGAGCAGAACCGTCCACGATAGCGCGTTCCGCAGCCTCCCTCCCGACCAGGCCATCGCGAAACTCACCTGGAAGACGCTATTCCGCGAGGAGAAGAGGTTGCCAAGCTGATACGCGAAACCTGGGAAGACAGCCCGCATGGGGCCGGGCGAGAGTTCGTTGAGGTGCGCAGGCACCACGCCCCAGGCTCCCTGCACCATGAACTGCATCAGAAAACCTCCCACGGCCAGCATAGGGACCGAGTGCGTCCAGGCCCACATCGGCACCATGGGGATCGCCAGCAGCGATGCGATCACGATGGTTCGCCGTCTGCCCAGGCGTTCCGAGAGAGCTCCGCAAAACACGCCACCTGCCAGAGCCCCAAGGTTTGCCGTCACCACGATCAGCCCCACTGCGGACGCTCCCAACCTCTTATCCCGGCTGAGGAACGCAGGATACAGATCCTGGGTCCCATGGCTGAAGGTTGTAAAGGCAGTCATCAAGACGACCAGGAAGAGAAAGGTTGGAAGATATTCGCGAACCATATTTTTGGTGGCTCGAGCCCCCCCGCTACGCTCACGCTGGCGCGGCAGATCACGCGCGGCGAGCCAAGCCGGAGACTCCTGCACGCTGAACCGTAAATAGAAGGCCAGCAGCGCCGGCAGCGCGCCGAGGGCAAACAACACACGCCATCCGCTGAAGTATCCCGTGCCGTGCAGATGCGGAAATAGCAGACCGTACAGCGCCGCGGCGAGCAGATTTCCGACCACATATCCCTCCTGCAGCAGGCCAGAGAAGAATCCTCTTCCCTCAGCCGGCAGCGTCTCCATCGCCAAAGCCGACCCCACGCCCCATTCGCCTCCCATCGCTACTCCAAACAAGGCTCGCCAGATCATAAAGCTGCCCAAGGTTGGTGCGAAGGCCGAGGCCAACTCGCATACCGAAAAGGCCACCACATTGACCATCAGCGTGGGCTTGCGCCCGTACCGTTCTGCCATCACGCCAAACAGCACGGCGCCGACCGGACGCATCACCAGGGTGAGGAAGATAGCCTCCGCCATCTGCTTCAGGCCAGTCTGGAATGCAGCCGCAATCGAGGGAAGGCACAGGGTGAGGAGGAAGAAATCAAACGCATCCAAGGTCCAACCGAGGAAGCAGGCGGCGAAGACGTGACGCTGTACCCTGTTGATCGTTCGAAATTGAGGCAAATAGCTCATAGCGTTGGATGCTAGCATCTGTTCCAAGCCGGCCGCAGAGATCGAACACTTATATTGCGTTTCCCGTCGTCACAGCCGATTGAGTTGTCTCGCACAGCAAACGTTTGGTTCTTTTATGCATCGAAGTCGCACCCGACATCATCTCTCTACCAATCGCTACATCAGGAGAAATAAAGCATGAAATGGCGCACTCTTTCAATGGGATTGGCATGCCTCGCAGCACTCTCAACCCTCTCCCAAGCACAGACATCCTCATGGGTTATCGACCCGGCGCACTCCAGTGTGCAGTTCGTGGTGCGTCATCTTGGCGTGAGCAATATTCACGGGTCCATCAACGGCGTGAAGGGCACTGTCTTCCTCGATGCAAAAGACATAACCCATTCTGCTGTCTCTGCGACGATGGATGCAGCCACCGTGACGACGAGCAACGACTATCGGGATAAAGATCTCAAATCTCCGAACTTCTTCGATGTTTCGAAATACCCTGAGCTGGCCTTTAAGTCAACGGGGATCAACCAAAGTGGGGGAAAGCTTCATATGACGGGTGATCTCACCCTCGCAGGGGTCACGAAGCCGGTCACCCTCGATGTGGATGGCCCAAGCGCCCCGCAGAAGGGCCCGAGCGGTAAAACCATTAGCGGGTTCTCCGCCTCCGGAACTCTGAAGCGGACCGACTTCAACTTCGGGTCGAAGTACGGCAGCGCCATGATCGGGGACGACGTTAAGTTCACCATCGACGTGGAGATCGATAAGCAGTAGCGCAGATGATCGGCGACGCTGAGCCACGGCCTACATCTTCGCGCGGAGGGGAGCGCCTTGTTCGGCAGCGTTGAGAAAAGCTCCGTCCATATCCTGCGCGTAACGCTTCAGCAGCTGGTGATGCAGGCAGTACAGAGCCAGTTCCAGCCGGTCCGACACCCCCAGCTTGTCGTAGATCTTTCGGAGATAATTCTTGATGACCTGCTCGGTGGTACCGATCTGATAGGCGATCTCTTTGTTCCTCATCCCCCGTGTAATGCAGCTGATGATCGCCAGCTCCTTCTTCGATAGCTTCGGCTGAGTACGCGGCTCCGTCAGCGCGCTCGCCTGTGAACGGTACGCATCGATCACCCAGCTGACGGACTGGTTGTCGATCCAGGTCTCGCCATCGGCTATCTTCCGGATGCATTTGACCAACAGGTCCGGCGAGATGGAGCGGGGGACGACCCCGCGAACTCCGCGGCGGTACAACTCCACCGTGTTCGCTTCGTCCGCCTCCGAGACCTGCACGATGATCTTCGCGTCGGGAGCCTGCCTGACTAGCTCCGGTATCGCATCGACGGTGCCCGCAAGAAGTTGCCCTTCGAGGACGACCACGTCCGTAGGGTACGTCTGTAAAGCCGCATAGAGGTTGTTTAGATTCTCGGCCTGGGCGACGACTCGTATATCGTCCTCCACCGCGAACACCTTCTTCATGCCAACGCGGTAGATGGATTGTGAGTCCGCCAGCACCACACGGATGCGGGCAGTGCTCTCATCCGGCGCCTCGTACTGCTCCTCGGTTCGGGTTCCGTCAAAATGAACGACTGTCATGGTCACGCCTTCAGGTAGTACTCATCGATCACGGCCGCAGCCTTTCGGGTAGCTCCCTGCTGCTGGTGCCGTACAACTCTTCCAATACAGTGAATCGTCACATCGTTGGACGAACCCATAATCGCCGATGGCATGGCGATCGTGAACTCGATTCTGCTGTTCAGCGCCGGCAGAGTGTCTCCCACGAACAACAATCCATTCGCAGAGATATTCTCTGTCACCGCTTGTATGTCTCCTGCGGATGTCTGCACTTTCAAGTCCAACCTCATCGGAAAACGTACCGAGGTGCGCACCGGAGTGTCGTTTTGTTCCCGAGCGTTCAGCAAATTGTTTCCCATAGCTCCGTCAGTCGAATTTCTAGTCCCCCAAAGTGCTGGTGCATAGCAGTCTATCCCAGCCTTCCCCGCTTTCAGCTTCTTTTTGGCCGGCCTCCCAAGTCAAAGCATGAAGGCAGCCGATCCGCCCACCCATCGTTTGTCGCGGTTGTGGTCCACCCCCATCATCAACCCTCGTCCCAGCCGCACCAGGCAGATCACAGGGTCGAGGACACCGTCATCCGGCCAGACATACATGACCCGTATCTCAGCCTGGGTTGGGCCCTCCGGAGTATGGATTACAGGCGCAAAGTTCATCTTTTCCTGCATCAGGTAGAGGTGCCGGTCCTCCCGAGGGATGGTCTCCAGAAGCGTATCCGAGGGAGCGAACTCAATGCCCTTTCCCGCAAACGAGTACAGCGGCTTCAGCAGCAGCCGACTGCGATCTTCCATCCCGCCCCCCGGAACGCGGCTCAACCACTCGTCCAGGAACATCGTCTTCGGAACGCAGGCGTGGTTCAAATAGGGCAGCGAGAATTTGCTCAGCCGGAAGTACCAGTTCGGGTGTCCCGCCCACTCCACGTCTAACTCGTCGCGATAGTCGAAGGGCAGTTCGACGCCTTCACGCACAATCTCATCGACGATCGCCCGGTTGAAGATCCGCCGCACGGGAAGAACTTTTCCGTCCCGGTGGTAAAAAAGTCGACTACCTCGCCGCTCCAGCTTCGCTATATCGACAATCGCGATTCCAAGCTTCTCTCGATACGTCTGAAAGTCCGGCAGAGTCTTCTGCAGCTCGGGCCGGACGTCAGTCAGAATCACCTCTTCGGGATCGTGGCCTGCCACGATGACCCGCCGCAGCAACTCCCAGTAGCTGGCGCTATCGTGCTCTCCCAACAGCCAGCCCAGACGCGCATCCAGCTTGTACGTGCTCGCATATTGCTGCGCCAACAACTCTTGGAAGCCGAAGATGGATGGAAACGCCTGCAGTTCCACCAGCTTCGGAGCGTAGGTCCCGTCCTCCTCTCGGACCAGCCCGAAGTCCACGGTCATGAAGTGGGGATGCGCGTCCTCATCTGGAACTCTGTACCGCTCGGGCACCGCGGTATCCGACGCCTTCATATACTCGTAGTTGCCCACCAGCTGGCCGGTCAGCTCGGCTCCAATCGCGGCCAGATCTGCAATCAACTTCCGCGAGAAGAAACATGGGGTTTCGCACACCCGGAACTCCGGAGTCACACCCGTCCGAGCCGCAATCCCCTGCATCAGCCGCCCATAATCCTCTTCTCGAAACCTTGCGTTGAACTCGTCGCGGAACGGCTGCAGCATGCCAGACAGTCTACCCTCTAGGCTTCCTCGCCGCCTACCCTCAGGGATTCTTCTCAAGAAAACGACTGATCTCGCCCACCTCCGCCTCCGTGAGCCGAAATGTCGCCGCCGGAAACACCCCATCCACCTGGGCCGCGCTCCGCGCTCCGACAATCGCAGCGGTGACCGCCGGATGGCGAAGCGTCCAAGCGATCGCAACCACGCCCGCGCCGACACCGTGCCGTGCCCCGATCTGTTCCAGAAGCGAAGCCAGATCCAGGTTCCGTGAGAGTCTGGGCTCTTGGAACTGCTTTGAGTTGCGCCGGAAGTCGTCCTGCGGAAACGACGCGACGCGCTCCTTCGTCATCGATCCTGTCAGCAATCCGGATTGCATCGGCGAGTAATTGATAATACCGATTCCATGACGGTCGCAGAACGGCAGAACCTCAGTCTCGGCAATGCGGTTGATCATCGAGTAGGGAGGCTGCAGCGACGTGATCGGAGCAATCTTCAACGCACGCTCCATCTGTACGACGCTGAAATTCGACACTCCAATCCAGCGCACCTTGCCCTCCCGCTGCAACTCCGCCATCGTCTCCCAGCCCTCTTCGAGCTCTGCGTCGGGGTCAGGCCAATGGACCTGGTAGAGATCAATCGCATCCACCTGCAGCCTACGAAGACTCGCCTCCAACTCCTCGCGAATCTTCTTCATCGTACGGACGATTTCGCGCTTGCCGTCCCAGGTCATCGAGCACTTCGTAAAGATATAGGGCCGCGAACTGCTCGCCGCCTTCGAAGTCTTCAAGGCCTTCCCTACGATCTCCTCGGAGTGCCCCAGCCCATAAACAGCAGCCGTATCGATCCAGTTGATTCCGAGATCGAGCGCGCGATGAATCGCCTCCACCGACTGCGCATCGTCCTGCGGCCCCCAAGCAAACGCCCAATCGGCTCCACCTATCGCCCAGGCGCCGAACCCTATAGGCGTCAGTTCCAGGTCTGAGTCGCCCAACCGCCTCTTATTCATTGCCTGTAGATCTCCTGTGCCACCCTCACGCATCGATCAGGAACCGTCCCTGCCGCATGATCTGCTCTTCTCCATCCTCATTGCCAATCCATATGTTGAATCCCAAACCCACGACATCGATATGCGTCGTCGACTTCCAGGGAGCCCCCGTATGAGCACCGTACGGATCGCCGAAGGCTATATGGACCCCGGGAAACTTCTCATCCTGGAGGATATTCCCAATGACGCGGCTCACTCCGATGTTGGTTCCAATCGCGAACTCGCCCACGCGGTCCGAGTTCCCATCCGTGTGCGTGTAAGCCCAGAACTCCTGCTCGAGCGCCTTGTTGGAACAGCGCGCCCGCTTGATCCGATTCTCCTCAATGTCGATGGTCAGCGGAGTCTCCCGCAGGATGCCGTAGCGAGCGCACAGAAAATCCCCCACCACGCCATCCACCACGAAGACTCCATTCACCTCATCGGGCGCCGTGAAGCATTCGCCGCCCGGCAGGTTTCCCCACTTCTCCGGGCTGATGATTCCCGACGTCTTAAACCACCTGTACTCCTTGTTGAACGTCGCATGGATATCCGTACCAGCGTCGGTCGTCGCCCGGATGTAATTCGCCTGCCGCACCTTCTCGAGCACACTCTGGCTCAGTTTATCGATCGCCTGGAAGTCCGCGCGCATCCCCTCCGACATGATCTCCGCGGTGATGTTGACCATATGCGCGTGCCGCATCTTGCGCCGGTTCACCACGTCGGTCATCTGCATGCGACTCTTCAACTCATTCGGCTGCACCTGCACCGCGAAGATACTTACCTCCGAGGTCTCCATGTCCGCCAGCACCGCCTCCGGCATCTCCAGCAGCGGTCTGCGCGCGATATCCTCCAGCACGAAGGCATTCCACACGCAGCCGAGCTCTTCGAGTTCGTTAGCCAACGAAGCCGCAACCTCAGCGCAGCTCAGGTCGGTGATCAACGTCACCTTCTCCTCCGGCTGAACCTTGAGGCACGTATGCACCGCGTTGTGCGCCCCCTCCGCGAACGCCGCGGGAAAGCTCATCTCGCGCAGGTCTCGTCCCGACTCTTCCTGTTGATCTACTATCTGGTTCATATCTCTTCCTGTGCCCTCGCGCACCCGCTGTTAGATGCCGGACTGAACCCGGCAAAGCGTCTCGTTCAAAGTCCTGCCTTGGTCTCGGCAGCCATGTAATCCACCACCGCCTTCAAGTCTCCGCTCTGGCGAAACACTCGCAACTGCCGGTCGGCCCCTGACCCTTGTTCCAGCATCGTGTGGATATAGCCGATCTCCCGGCGGCTTCCCAACTCGTCCAGAACGTCTTCGACGAAACCCATATACTCCAGAATGAGATGCCTGGCCGGAACCTCCTCCTGCTTGCCAAAATCGATCATCTTGCCATCGAGCCCGTAACGCACCGCCCTGAACTTATTCTCCATGAGCAGAGCCCGGGAGTATTGTCGGAAATCGAGATTCTTCGAGTGTAGCTTCCACAGCTTGCAAGCCGTTGCCTGGATCAGCGCAGCGATCGCAATCGTCTCCTGAGCTCGCAGGGGTATGTCGCAGATCCGCACCTCGACCGTGTTGAAGAAAGGGTGTGGACGCACATCCCACCAGATCTTCTTCGCGTTGTCGATGCAGTTCGTCTTGATCAGTAGACTGACATAGTTCTCGAACTCCGAGTAGCTGGCGAAGCTGTCCGGCAGGTTCGTCCGAGGGAAATTCTCGAATACCTTCGCGCGATAGCTCTTGTAACCCGTCTCCATCCCCAGCCAGAACGGAGAGTTCGTGGACAACGCCAGAATATGCGGCAGGAAATACCGCAGCGAGTTCATGATCCGAATCGCCGCCTCACGGTCCTCGATCCCTACATGCACGTGCAGTCCGAAGATGAGATTCGCCCGCGCTACCAGCTGCAGATCCTCCACTACCTTCTCGTACCGCGGGTCCGGGTAGATCTCCTGCACCCTCCAATCCGCGAAAGGATGCGTCGCTCCCGCGATCAGCACCAGGCCATGCTCCTCCGCGAGACGCACCATGTTGCGCCGGAGATCGAACAGGTCCTCCTGTGCCTCCTGGATGCTGTGACAAACCCGCGTTCCCACCTCGATGACCGACTGATGCATCTCAGCCTTGACCCGTTCCTCCAGCCGCAGCTTGCCTTGCATCAGCATCTCCGTGGCGATATGCGACCGCAGATCCCGTGTCTCAGGATCCACTGTCTGGTACTCCTCCTCGATTCCCAGCGTGAACGTTGGCCGCATGCTTTTCCTCCTGGCTAAAACCCAACTGCTTTCCTGCGCTACCTACGCGCCGCTCTTCCCTGCGGCTTTCACCGCCTTCTTCGCAGCGGCCCTCTTCACCGGCACCTTCTTGACGTCAGAAGAAGCACCGTCCATCAACAGCGCACTCCACTGCATCGGTGCAGGAGGCCCAGCAGTCCGCGCCTGCTTCACCGCAAGCTCCGCCACCGCATTCACGATCCACTCGAAGCTGGCCTGACCCACCGAATGCAGGTCCGCATCGGGTGCGGGATTCATGAAGTCGATCGCATACGGAATCCCCTCCTCGACCGCGAACTCCACCGTATTCAGGTCGTAGCCCAGCGCCCTGCACAACGTCAACGCGTCCTTCTCCACCCGCTGCAACAGCTTTTTGTCGTATGCCGGAGGATCGAGTACGTATCTGTGCTCATAAGGGCGCCGCGGATCATACGGCATGATCCTGACCTCCGACTGGCCCACCACGTAGCACCGGAAGTACTCTTCGAAGCGCACCGCCGCCTGCAGTGTCATGCAGAGATCGCGGGTCTGTTCGTACGCTGCGAAGAACTCTCCAGCATCGTGTACATGGTAGACGTCTCGCCACCCTCCGCCATCATGCGGCTTCAGAAACGCCGGAAACCTGACGTATTCGAAGATCGCATTCCAATCCAACGGAAACTCCAGGTTGCGAAAGGACCGGCTGTTCGTCTGCGGGGGCAGGTGCTTGTGTGGCAGCAACACAGTCCTCGGCACCGCAACCCCCAATCGGCTCGCCAGCGAATAATTAAAGAACTTATCGTCCGCGGACCACCAGAACGGATTGTTGATGACCTTCGTTCCTGTCAAGGCCGCATTCTTCAGATAAGCCCGGTAGAACGGAACATCGTGCGAGATCCGGTCCACGATCACCGCATAGCCGGAGCCGCTCGCCATCGTCACCCCGCCCACATGGACGAACTCAGCCCGTATCCCGTCCAGCTCCATCGAGTTGATCTTTTCCACCAGCGCGGCTGGAAAGCTGTTTTCCATGCCGAACAGAACACCTATCTTCTTCACGTCGCCTCCTCCCATCCTTCACCCTCCATCTTACAAATAGGTCTGCATCATACGCCGCCACCACGGCCAGTCGTGCCGTGCGTTGTCCCCCCACACATCGAGCCGGCAAGGTACCCCTTTGCTGCGCAGCAGCTCCGCCATCCTCTCATTCGCATTCCAGCACTGGTCATGTACGCCCGTGGCGAAGATATAAATATTGCGGCGATATTGTTCCATGTACCAGGGATCGGAGATCTGCTGCATGTAATCCATCGGCAGGTTGAAGTAGCAATCCTGGTCGTAATAGCCTCCCAGAAACCCGGCAGGATGAAACGCGCCCGCCATCGAAAGCATCGCGCGAAATACCCCGGGATGGCGAAACGCGAGATTCGCAGCATGATACCCGCCGAAGCTGCACCCTATCGCGCCCAGATCCCTTGCAGAGTTCAGCGCGTTCATCAGCGGGACCACCTCTCCCATCACGTAGCCTTCATACTGCAGCTGTCTCGCAATGCGCCAGCGCGGCGGCACCTGCGCGTTATACCAGCTCTCCCCATCGACCGAATCCACGCAGAAGAACTGGTGCTCTCCCCGCTCCACCTTCTCCCGCACAGCCTCCACCATGCCGTTGTCCTCGAACTCATAAAACCGCCCCTGCGAGGTCGGAAACACCACCGACGGCACACCCCCATGTCCGTAGATCAGAAGCTCCATCTCCCGCCCCAGGCTGGGTGAAAACCAGCGGTGATACTCACGCTTCATTGCATTTGTCCTCTGCTACCCTGAAGTTCATCCTAGCCGATTGGAGGCCAACTACAGCATTGCCTTTGCAGCGCCCCACCTCTCGTCCCACCTTCCACCGCTCCGCCTGCGACCTCCCTGCGAGCCCCGAGCGCTCCCTCTCCGCGCGCGCCCGCGAGCCGGCCCGGGATGCCGCTCTGCTGCACAATCCCCGCTACCACATCTATCGCTTCCACTCCGCCATCCTGCCCGACGATCGCGACCTGCTCGTCTACCTCCCCCCGCCCTACTTCGCCGAGCCCAACCGTCGCTTCCCCGTCTTCTACCTTCATGACGGGCAGAACCTCTTCGATCCCTGCACCTCCTACGTCCCCGGCAGAACCTGGCAGGCGCATACCTCCGCGGACCGCCTCGCGCTCGCCGGCGAGATCTCCCCCGTCATCCTCATCGGCCTGGCCAATACCGGCCTTCGCCGCATGGCCGAGTACACCCCAACACGCGATTTCAAGATGGGCGGCGGCGAAGGCAATCGCTATGCCCGACTCCTCATCGAGGAGGTCAAGCCGTTCCTCGACCGCTCCTATCGCACCCTCCCCCAAGCGGATCACACGGCCGTAGGAGGCTCTTCGCTCGGCGGCCTCATCTCCCTCTTCCTGGGCTTAGAGCATCCCCATGTCTTCTCCCGGCTCGCCGTACTCTCACCTTCGCTCTGGTGGAACCATCGCAGCATCCTTGCCCGCATCGACAAGCTGCGTGGCCGCTTAGACCTACGTCTCTGGCTCGACATCGGCACAGAGGAAGGCGCTCGCCACGTCCGCGATACCGACCAGCTCTACACCAGCCTGCGGAGCCTGGGCTGGACACCTGATCTCGACCTTGCCTATACCAAAGTAGCCGGCGGCACGCACGACGAAGAGGCCTGGGCAGCCCGTTTTCCCGCTGTCCTGCGCTTCCTCTTTCCTCCACGCTAACCTCTGGGAGAGGTCGGGCCGAGGGCGCCTGACGCTGTTAGTCGGGACGAAGGTGCGTCTGCATGGGCTCATCCTGCATTTTCCACCTCTCGCGAGCGACTAAACTGCCGCATCCGCACTCTCAACAAGGGTGAAGACCATCCCACAGCGCACACGCAACTTCCTGCGATGCCGAATCCTCCGGCCATTGCTCCGCCTGCTCAGGCGGGGTGTCAGCCCTAAGCGGCTGGCGTGGAGCCTCGCCGTCGCATTGGTGGTGGGCATCAATCCCTTCCTCGGTCTGACGACGGTCTCGATGCTGCTGTTGGCGTGGTTGTTCAAACTGAATCACGTTGCCACGCAGATCGGTATTCACGTTGTCGCGCCGTTGCAGTGGCTCTTGTTCCTACCCTTCATCCATGCCGGAATCATGCTCTTCGGAGCGACCCGCCTTCCTCTGTCGAGAGCGGACATCCTTCACCTTAGCCACCGGCACCCGCTGCAATTGGTTCGCCTACTGTGGCAGTGGGAATGGCATGCGTTGTTGATCTGGGCGTTCTTCGCTACGCTTCTCGCCCCCCTGATCGCCATACAGATTCGCAGGTTGCTGGTTCTCTCCATGCGTCGGCACAAAGACCTGCTGGCGTAAGCCGTATGACGTTCACGCGCCCCCAGCATTCGATTTTTGAAGTCAAAGTTTGGGTGTTCGCTCCAGTACTAAACACCTTGCCGAAGTGAGCCGAAAGCCAAGTCAATCAACGTCTTCTCCTCCAGTTCATGCGCCTTTGCCGATCCGGTTGCGGGGCTAGCCGTGGCGCTCCGCTTCACGCTAAGAACGGCCCTATCTCCTGCCATTCTGCGCAGCTGCGGCATCACGTAGAAGAAGGCCCCCATGTTCGCCGGCTCTTCCTGAACCCACACGATCTCCTGTGCGCCTGGATGCTGATCGAGCGCGGCCTGCATCTCCTGCTCAGGCCACGGATACATCTGCTCCAGGAAGACGATGCCTACGCTAGAGTCCTTGCGCTTTTCGCGCTCCACCCGAAGGTTGTGGCCGATCTTTCCACTGCATACCAGCAGCCGGCGCGGTGCTTTGACCGCGTTGTCAGGAAGCACGTTCAGAAACCGTTCCGCAGCAAAATCTCCAAGTGACGACATCGCATCCGCGTGGCGCAACATGCTCTTCGGCGTGAAGACGATAAGCGGCTTACGCCAGGGACGCAATGCCTGCCGTCGCAGCAGGTGGAAGTACTGCGCCGCGGTCGAAGGTTGGCAGATCTGCATGTTGTCGTTCGCCGCGAGTTGCAGGAATCTCTCCATGCGCGCGCTCGAGTGCTCTGGCCCTTGGCCCTCATACCCGTGCGGAAGCAGCATTACCAGCCCGGAGAGCAGGCCCCACTTCGCCTCGCTCGCCGCAATGAACTGATCGATGATAATCTGCGCGCCGTTTGCGAAGTCGCCGAACTGCGCCTCCCAAAGCACCAGCGCCTCGGGAAAATCGCGCGCGAAGCCATACTCGAAGCCCAGCACCGCCGCCTCCGAAAGCATGGAGTTGTACACCTCGAACTTGCCCTGTCCCGGGCCGATATGCGCCAGTGGGATGTACCTGGTCTCTGTCTCGATATCCACCATCACCGCGTGCCGCTGGTTGAAGGTGCCGCGCTGGGAGTCCTGTCCGCTCAGACGCACCGGGGTCCCCGTCTGCAGAAGTGACGCGAATGCCACCAGTTCAGCCATCCCGTAGTCGAACGGCCGCGTGCCCGCACCCATCTCCTGCCTCTGTTCCAACAGCTTCTTCACCTTCGCGTGGATGTGGAAGCCTGCGGGGTACGCTGTGATGGCGCGCGTAAGCTCCGTGATCGCCTGCTCCGACAGGCCCGTAGGAACTTCGTCCTCAGGACGCAGTTCCCCGCCGTGATAGGGACCCCAATAGTCTGGCAATTGCGCCAGCTTGGGGATGTGATCGGCTTCCATGGCGATCTTCTGGTCGTCCAGAAGCGCTTGCTGCACCTGCTTCAGCTCAGCCGCAGGATCCACCCCAATCCGCTGCGCATACAGCAGGTACAACGGAGGACGATCCTTGATCATCGCGTAACGGCGTGGCTGCGTCACTGTGGGGTCGTCTACCTCGCTATGTCCGTGCTTGCGATAGCCGATCAGGTCGACCACGATGTCCGATTGAAAGCGATTCCTATACTCGGCCGCCAGCGTTGCCACACGCATCACCGCATCGGGGTCTTCGGCATTGACGTGAAAGATCGGGATGGGTAGCCTCTTCGCAATATCCGTAGCGAAACGCGAGGAGTTGGATTCTTCGGGCAGTGCGGTGAAACCTAGAAGGTTGTTAACGATAACATGGATCGTTCCCCCCACGTTGTAACCCTCTAGCGTGGCCATGTTCAAGGTCTCGGCCAGAATCCCCTGGCCGGCGAAGGCTGCGTCGCCGTGGATCTCGAGCGGCAGAACGCAACGCTTGCCCTCCCTGCCGATGCGCTCCTGCTTGGCGCGCGCGCGCCCCAGCGCGACTGGGTCCACTGCTTCGAGATGGCTCGGGTTCGAGGCGAGGTGGAGCCCTATCAGCTTGCCGTCGGGGGAATGGTAGTCTCCGGTGGCGCCGATGTGGTATTTTACGTCGCCTCCGCCCATGGTGCTGCGCGGGTCTACATCCTGGAACTTGGTGAAGAGTTCGGAGGCGGACCGTCCGATGGTGTTCGTCATTACGTTCAGCCGTCCCCTGTGGCTCATCGCCAGGACGGTCTTGGTGACACCGCGGGCGGAACTGACTTCAAGCACGCGGTCCAGGAACGGAATCAGTACCGTGAGGCCTTCGAGCGAGAAGCGTTTGGTTCCCATGTAGCGTGCTTGTATTACCTGCTCAAACATGTCGGCGCGAATTAACTGCGTGAGCGTATGTGATTGATTCTGTGAAAGATGGCTACGCTCGATCTGCTCCTGGATCCAGTGTCTGCGCTCAGCGTCGGCGTTGTGCATCACGTCGACCCCTATGGTGCCGCAGTAGACGCGGCGCGCCTCCGCGGCAACCTCTCCCTCGGGTGCGGGCGTGGGGAAGGGTTCGGGTGGGAGGTATTGGCCTAGGGGGTCGAGCGCGGCCTGCAGGTATCCCCACCTGCGGAAGATGTCCAGAGTTGTCTCGCGTTCGCTGTGCTCCGTGGAGGAAGTTCTCGGAGATATTGCAGGTGCGTTGCTGGCCATTCGCAATCCTCACTTCATGGGTCTTCGCACGGGCTCTTGACGGGTGTTTTGTGGAGAGCGGCCGTGCTGTACTTATGCTAGACCTTTCCGCAGCAGATCGCATGTCGAGATTTTCATCGAAGGCGGTATCTCTCTCAATCAATGATGTTTATGTCGTTCTTGAAGATTGTGACAAATCGCTTTCGTCGGCTGCCGAGAAGCGTTCCTGGAGCGAGCGCGGAGTGCGAAATCGTGGATTGCTGATGGTATTTTGCATGGGAAACGTGGTCTGAAGTCAGGTAAGGTACGGACGCGTTCCGGGGCCGTCTTATAGTGAGTCATGACTGGTTGGACAAGGCCGCTGTCGTTCGTCTTTGCTGTGACGTTGAGTTTGGGCTCATGTTGCCAGGTACCGGCCGCTCCAGTAGCCACGGCTCCCCAGGCTGCGCCGGCCGACGACACGCCTCTCCCCGACCCTGCCGCGCTGATGCGTGACGTGGAGGCGCATGAGCGGCTGGCCGAGGCGATCGTGAAGGACTACATCTACCGCCAGGACCTGCGCTTCGACGCGCTCGACGCGCACGGCAACGTCAAGCATACGGAGACGCGCGAATCCGATGTCTTCTACGTGCATGGGGTGGAGGTGGAGAAGACCGTGAAGAAGGATGGCAAGGAGCTTACGGCGGACCAGCAGAAGAAGGAGGACGAAAAGATCGATAAGGAGGTGAAGCGGGCGGAGGAGAAGAAGGTCAAGGCACAGAGTCAAGGCAAGGAGACGGACTCGAATGGAGAAGAGGTGATCACGGTCTCGCGCATCCTCGAACTGGGGAGCTTTAGCAACGAGCGGCGCATCTCGCTGAACGGGCGGGACACCATCGTGCTCGACTATGTCGGCGATCCGAAGGCCAAGACCAAGAATGCCGGGGAGGAGGTGATCCGCGACCTGGTGGGCACAGTCTGGCTGGACGAGCAGGACAAGGTGCTGACGGAGGCGCAGGGGACGATCAACAAGGACTTCAAGCTGGGCGGTGGGCTGCTGGTGGACATCAAGAAGGGCACGACCTTTCACGCGACCAACACGCGCGTCAACGGTGAGGTGTGGCTGCCGGCGGTGATCGATGCGAGCGGAAAGATGCGCGCTCTGCTGCTGTTCAACTTCGACGGCAAGGTGCATGTCGCGTACTCGAACTATCGCAAGTTCAAGGCGACATCGACCATTCTGCCGGGATTGAACAAGGTGGAGGGAGACGGTTCAGGGCAGCCGGATGCAGCACCGGCGCCGCAAGCGCCGACGTCTCCGCCGGCGGTCCTGCCGCCACCGGCGCTTGCGGCACCGCCACCCGCGGAGAAGCCTCCTGGAGGAACTGCCACCGATCGAGCCAGCGAGGCAGGGGTGGCTGGCGCGCGGGACACGCGACTTTGTGCGGCCGACTGGGAGCGTAGAGGGACGCCGGCACGAGTGTGGCGGGTGGAAGATTAAAAACCACAGGGGCAGCTTGAGCCGCCCCTGTGGGAGAACTTTCTAATCCGTCTTGCGCTACAGCCTAGAGAGGCTGGATGTCCGAAGCCTGCCAGCCCTTGGG
>CAXTPY010000038.1:0-15212 GCA_964246195.1 uncultured Acidobacteriaceae bacterium
ACCGCCTCCAGAAGATCCTCGCCCAGGCCGGCATCGCCAGTCGCCGCAAAGCCGAGACCCTCATCCTCGAAGGCCGCGTCCAAGTCAATGGCGCCACCATCACTGAGCTAGGCACACGCCACGACCCCGCCCGCGACCACATCCGCGTCGATGGCAAGCTCCTCCACGGCCCCGAGCGCCAGCGCCACTACATGCTCAACAAGCCCCGCGGCTACGTCACCACCCTCGAAGACCCCGAAAAGCGCCCCACCGTCATGCAGCTCATGGCCAAGCACAAAGGCCCCGACGCCATCCAGGTCCGCCTCTACCCCGTAGGCCGCCTGGACTACCTCAGCGAAGGCCTCCTGCTCATGACCAACGACGGCGAGTTGGCCAACTCCCTCTCCAAGGCCTCCGCCGGCGTCGAAAAGATCTACCTCGTCAAAATCAGCGGCCAGCCCACCCCCGAGGCCATCGACCAGCTCCGCCGCGGCGTCATGATCGATCGCGGCCGTCTGAACGAGGTCCGCAGCGGCCGCCGCGATCGCGTCATCACCTCTCCCGCGCAGGTCGAGCTCGTCCGCGGAGGCGATAACCCCTGGTACCAGGTCACCCTCACCGAAGGCCGCAATCGCCAGCTCCGGAAGATGTTTGAAGAGATCGGCCATCACGTCGAAAAGATCCGCCGCATAGGCTACGGAGCCCTCCGCCTCGACGTCCCCCCGGGCGAGTTCCGCGAACTCACTCTCGGCGAAGTCACTGCCCTCGGCCGCGCCGCCAAAGGCCAGAAGGTTGTCCCGAAAAAGAAGACGCCCGAGTTCGCCCAACTCAAAACCCCCGCCAGACCCAAGCGCCGCAGCTTCCCCCGCCAGAGCTGACCGGCCATCTCCCGCGCGCGCTAGCCTGTGTGTTGGGCTACATCCTAGCCCTAACCCAAAGGTGGACTTGACACACCCGCTTCCCGTAACCAAAGATTACTCCGCGATTCACAGGAGCTTGATCACGAAGCACTTCGTCGAGCATCCAATGAAACGTAAAGGAGTATCACCGTGGCACTTGAAAAAGCGACGTTTGCAGCAGGCTGTTTCTGGGGTGTGGAAACCCGTTTCGGAGAACTCACTGGAGTCCTCGACACCGCCGTAGGCTACGAGGGAGGCACCCTAGAGCACCCCACGTATAAGGAAGTCTGTACCGATCGCACAGGCCACGCCGAGGTAGTCGAGGTCACCTTCGACCCCGCCCGCATCTCCTACGAGACCCTGCTCGACACCTTCTTCGCCTTGCACGATCCCACCCAGTTGAATCGCCAGGGACCCGACTGGGGCTCCCAATACCGCAGTTCCGTCTTCACCCACTCCCACGAGCAGTTCGCCGCAGCCCGCGCCAAAATCGCCGAGCTCAACGCCTCCGGCACCTTCCGCAAGCCGATCGCCACCCAAGTCGTCCCAGCCACCACCTTCTGGAAGGCCGAAGAATACCACCAGCGCTACCTCGAAAAACGCGGCATGGTCAGCTGCCACATCTAGCCCAGCCCGCTCCTGGCGCGGCCGGCCGTGTTAACTCTTTCGTGCCTCGATCAACTCCCGGTACAACTCTACCGTCTGCTGTGCGATCGCCGACCACGCGAACGTCCTCTCCACACGCCTGCGGCCAGCCTCCCCAAACCTCCGCGCCTTCTGCGGATCGGCCAGCAGGCCGGAGATCCTCTCCGCCAGGTCCCGCGCAAACTGCTCTGGATGCAACGGAAACGCAGTCACAGGGTCCTGTTCGAATTGCACCAGGTATCCGGTCTCGCCATCCACCACCACCTCCAGAATCCCCCCCGTAGCGCTTGCCACCACCGGCGCACGGCAGGCCATAGCCTCTAAGTTTATGATTCCAAAGGGCTCATACACCGAGGGGCAGCAAAAAACGGCGCAGTGGCTATAAAGCTCGATCGCTTCCGCCTTGGTCACCATCTTTTCGATCCACACCACGTTAGGATTCAGCGCCCGCGCCCCCTCCACCTTCTCCCGCATCTCCGCCGCAATCTCCGGCGTATCCGGAGCCCCCGCGCACAGCACCACCTGCGTCTCGGGCGGCAGGTACCGTATCGCCTCCACCAGGTGCGTCACCCCCTTCTGCCGTGTAATCCGTCCCACAAACAGCACATAAGGCCGCTCCGGATGGACCCCGTACTTCACCAGAGCCTCCGTCGCCGCGGTTCTCTGGTACTCCTCCAAGTCGATGCCGTTATAGATCACATGAATCCGCTCCGGCGCGATCTCCGGATACGCCCGCAGAATATCCTCCTTCGTCCCCCGCGACACAGCGATTACAGCATCCGCATCCAGGATCGCCGTCCGCTCCATCCACGAACTCATCGCATAGCCGCTGCCAAGCTGCTCCGCCTTCCAGGCCCGCAGAGGCTCCAGGCTGTGCGTCGTCAGCACGAATGGCACCCCGTACAGCTTCTTCGCCCAGAACCCCGCCATCGCCACGTACCACGTATGCGTATGCACGATGTCGATCGTCTGCAGCGGAAGCATCTGCAGCAGGTTCAGGCTTAGGGCCTCTAAAGCCGCCTTGAACTTCGCCTCCGTTCCCCTTGAGATCGACTCCCACGGTTCGCCCCCGCGCACCAGCAGCTTCCCGTCCTCGGAATCCGACCTCTGCTCCCCCCAGCAGTGAACCTCCACATCGACCCTCTTGGCCAGCTCCCGGCTCAGGTATTCGACATGAACTCCCGCCCCTCCATATACATGGGGCGGGTACTCGCGCGTCATCAAACCAACTCGCACAGCGTCTCCCCCTTATCGCTCATCTCCAGCCGCACAACAACGACCCCATCATACGCACCGCTGGCGGTCGCTTACACCTTAAGCTCAAGGTCTTTTCCGCCCCCTCGGTACACCCCCAGCCCAAGCCGACAGGCTGTGTGTACGCGCAATCCTCCTGCACCGTTCCCACCACTTGAACATCTACTCCGAATGAACCGCCTCCAGCGGCCTTCCACTCCCAAGGAGATTCCACCTATGCCCAAGCTTCTCAAGATCGACGTCAGCCCCCGCGGCGACTACTCCGTCTCCCGCAAACTCGGCCAGACCTTCGCCGACGCGTGGCAGCAGAAACACCCCGGCTCCACCATCGTCCAGCGCGACCTCGTCACGACCGACCTTCCCTTCGTCGACACGCCCTGGATCATGGCCGCCTACTCCACGCCCGACCAGCACACCCCCGAGCAGCAGGCCGCCATCAAAGTCTCCGACGCGCTCATCGCCGAGCTCCTCGCTACCGAGGAGATCCTCCTCGCCACCCCCATGTACAACTTTTCCATCCCCGCTCGCCTTAAGGCCTATATCGACCACATCGTCCGTATCAACAAGACCTTTACCTCCAGCTACGAAGGACTCGTCAAGGGCAAGAAGCTCACGATCCTGATCGCCAGCGGAGGCGTCTACACCCCCGGCGCGCGGGCCGAGCCCTACAACGTAGAGTCCAGTTACCTCAAGCAGATCTTCGGCTTCATCGGCGTCACCGACGTCACCATCCACCTTGTCGGCGGCACCGCTGCCATCGACATGGGGCAGGTCAAGCGCGAAGACTTCCTCTCGCCCTTTGAGAAGGAAGTGGCCGCCGCAGCCGCGGCCAGTTGATACCTCGGCCTTGCCAGCCCCGTCCGTCGAGCAGCCAGCAAGGACGGGGCCGCCGCCGCGTACCACGGCCGCACACTGCCGCCGCGCTTTGATCTCATCTCACTGCGGCGCCTCTTGTGATCGTCGTCAAAACCGGTGAATCCTTCCTCGCAGCTTGTTGATCTCCCGCCGGTCTCGCTTCGTCGGCCGTCCCTCCGCCACGCCTCCAGCCTCCAGCATCAGCTTCCGCTCCGCCCCTACCTTCGCCCGAAGCTCGCGGCTACCTTCTGTCTCCTGGTAGTACGTCTGTCCCACCTCGGCCGGACCTCGCATCTCGCTCACCATCAGCACCTCCACCGTGAATACCCCAGCCTCGCTGGCGATCTGTAGCTTGTCCCCCAGCCGCACCTCCCGCGCTGCCTTCGCTCGTTGCCCATTCGACTCCACGCGCCCGAGTTCGCAGGCTTCCGCCGCCTTCGCCCGCGTCTTGAAGAACCTCGCCGCCCACAACCACTTGTCCATGCGCACAGAGTCCATGCAGCTCATTCTCGCGCATCTGCGGTTCTCCGAGCGTCACGTCTCGACCGCGCGACTGCATCGTCTGGCTCAGAAGAACCGACCAGGAAACTGGAGTAAGCCTGTGCTCTCTTCCCGAAGACGCAACACGTCTCCTCGCTGCGTGTCTACTTCTGACAAGGCCGCGTGTCTACTTCTCACAAGGCTATAGGAGCCATCATCACGTGACTCGCTTCCAGATGCTCATCCCGTCGCTTCTGCTCTGCGCTCTGGCCGCGTCCGCCCAGCAGGAGGCCTCGCCCGCCGAACGCGCGCTTCTCCAGCTGGCCAACCAGGCCCGCGCCGACCATAGCTTGCCGCCCCTCGCCTGGGATTCCGGCCTCGCCCGGGCCGCCCGCCTCCACGCCGCCTGGCTCGTGCGCGAGCCGGGTGATTTAGAGCATCAGTACCCAGGCGAACCGGACCTTACCTCTCGCGCCTCCCACGCCGGCGCACGCTTCGCCACGGTCTCCGAGAATCTGGCGCGCAAGGCGCAGACCCCCGCCCAGCTCCAGCAGGTCTGGATGAGCACCCCCGTGCATCGTGAGAACCTGCTCAGCCCCACACTGAATGCCGTCGGCATCGGCGTTCTCTCCGATCGAGGTCTCCTCTACGCCGTGGAGGACTTCGCCCGCACCGTCCCCACGCCACGCCGCGACGATGTCGAGCGCGAAGTCACCGCGGCCCTCCATAGCGCCGGTCTCGCTCAGGTCGATCCCAGTTCCGAAGCTCGCGCCCTCTGCGCAGCGCCCTCCGAGGCCCCCACCGGCCCCACCCTGATCGTTCGCTGGGACGGCTCCGACCCCGGTCGGCTTCCGCCCGCGCTCCGCGATCAACTCTCCCAACGAACCTTCCGCTCCGCCGCCGTCGGAGCTTGCCCAAGCCCCCATCCCCAGCCCGGCTTCATCACCTATAGCGTCGCCGTCCTCCTCTACTGATATCGTCTCCCCCCATCTACAGCTTAAGGGTCATGGGGAGTGCTGAAGGTGCTACTTACGGCCGTGCCAATTTCGCCGATACTCTTTTCATAAGCCCAGAATTTCCCCGGGAAGGTTCCACCCTCCCGCATGGGAATGCGTCGGGCGTCGTTACGGGGGGTTCTATGCAGGAACAGGAAAAACGTCAAGATCTGGCAACTCGTATGCTTTCTTGCTATCTGGCGGCCGGGGACGACGGCCTGCACAAGGATGCCATCATGCTCGGCTCGATGGTTGGCGACGAACTCCAGTCCATCTCCCTGCACGTAGCCGCGGACCCCATGGTCCGCTGGAACCGCCGCGACACAAACCGCGCCTGATCGCCTTGCGGCCTACGCGGCTGCTGGAAACGTCTCGTGCTGCGCAAGAACTCGCGCCTGGCAAGCCTGAATGTCACGAGCCGGCGGGATACGGCGACCTCCACCTCACCTCAGAATGGTCCAGCGGTGGCCGCAGAATGCAGTGCGACGCGACAAGCTGCCTAAGCATAGATCATTCCTGCCGGATAGACAGGCTCTCCGGTCTACGGTTGAAGATGCTTCCAGATGCCTACTGACGAACTCAGCTGGCATGCTCACTTCACCGAACGTTGCTACTCAGGGCTGTGCGCCGTCTCCCTGTGCCGATTGGCTGGGGCGCCTGAAAGCGTTCGAACTTACCCGCGGAATCTTCCACGCACTTGCGCTGCTGTACTCTGTCCTCACAGGAGCGGCCTCCGCAGGTCCGTCCGGTACGCCAGATCGAGCCATGAAACGGAGACCCCTCACGCATGAGCCCCTCTTCCTCCTCCAGCAGCCGACACTGGTCCGCTCTGGGCGTGTTCCTGCTGCTCTCCGTGGCCATCGGTGCCGTTGGCGCGGCCCTTACCCTGCCCAGCCTTCCGGTCTGGTACGCGAATCTCACCCATCCCAGCTTCACCCCTCCCAACTGGGCGTTCGCTCCGGTATGGACTCTGCTCTACCTCTTGATGGCAATCGCTGCGTGGCTTGTCTGGCGCGCCACGCATCACCCGAGGCGCGACGTTGGCAGCGCACTTACCCGGCTGGCAGCGCGTAAAGATGCCATGGCGCTCTATGCCATTCAGTTTGGACTCAACCTGGCCTGGACAGCCGCCTTCTTCCATTTACACCGCTTGCTGGTCGCCGTGGCCATCCTGGTTCTCCTCTGGTTCGCCGTGCTCTCGACCGCCATCCTGTTCTGGCGAATCAAACCCGCCGCTGGAGCCCTCATGCTTCCTTATCTTGCCTGGCTCTCCTACGGCCTCGCCCTCAACCTTGTCTTCCTTCGGCTCAACTAGCCACGCCCTCTACCCACAAGAGAAAGAGGGTCAGCCTAGCATCGCGCAATCGCCCTCGTGACCCGGATGATCCCTGGGAAACCCGGTAGGAGGCCCAAACTCTGCGCACCGAAAAAAAGAGACCGCCCTTCGGCGACGGTCTCATGAGAAACACACTTGTTCCTAACCAGCAGCCCTACCTAAGCAGCCTCCGTGAGAGTCGTAACCGCCTGCTCCTGGGGCAGGTTCGCCCCTAACCAGACGTTCGCTCTCCATCGCCCTATAAACGGAGCAACCACAACCATTGCAAACGCTACAGCCATTGATACATGCATTCCGCTCTCCTTTCGATAGACCTTCTATGGGGTCTATCCGCTCCTTCAGGTCCGATCTTAGGTTCTCTGCGAGCCCGTTTAGCCCGTCTAGAATCCCAGCCGGTGATGTAACTACTATGGTTCCCACGAGCTGTTTTCACCTATCCCACTAGCGTCTTGCTCTATACCACTAAAGTTCCATGCTTAACACCACCTTTTCGCCACATGTAGGCCCCCAAGTTGCACAGTGCGCTCCGTTATCTGCAATCGCCTAGAATAGCTTCCATGTCTTACGTTTCCGCGGTCGACAGCCTCTATGCCCTCGGCCTCGAGCTTGCCCCCGCATCACCGCCTGAAGGTACCTCCGCGCCGCCCAGCCCGCCTCGACGGAGGTTCGATCTGGAACACATGCGCGTCCTCTCCCAAGCCTTGGGCGACCCGCACCTCAACTTTCCTTCCGTCCTTATCGCAGGCACGAACGGCAAAGGATCGACCGCGGCAGCCCTAGCGTCGATTCTCAGCTGCTCCGGAGCGCGCACCGCCCTGTACACATCGCCCCACCTGACGCGGGTGAACGAACGCATCCAGATAGGTGCCTCGCCCATAGCTGATGACGATTTCGCCAGCCTCTACTTTCGAGTAAACGAAACTGCTCGCCGCTTAGTCTCCGCTAAAACCCTGTCTCAGCACCCCAGCTTCTTCGAAGTCCTCACCGCAATCGCCTTCCTCTACTTCGCTGAACAGCGCGTCGAAATCGCCGTGCTCGAGGTAGGTCTGGGTGGTCGCCTCGATGCCACAAATATTGTGGCCCCCCGCTTGTCAATCCTCACCGACATAGCACTCGATCATCAGGACTACCTAGGTCCCACCCTCGCCCACATCGCCCGCGAGAAATGCGGCATCTTGCGTCCCAACGGCACCCTGATCACCTTGCCGCAGCACCCCGCGGTCAACGAGGTGATCGGTGAGGTTTCCGCCAACCTCCCAAACTTGCGAGTCATATCCGCCGCCCCGCTGCTACCTCCTCCCGCGCGATCGATCCTCCCAGCTGCACAGGAACTCACCCGAAACCGCTACACTCTAGAGCTAGATGGCGAACTTCTGAACGTGGACTTCCCGCTGTCTGGCCAGCACCAGCAGCGCAATCTCGCCTTAGCCATCGCTGCGGCAGTTGAACTCGGCAAGCAGCCACTCTTCAACATCACTATCGCGAGTATCGAAGCCGGAATTCGCAAAACCTTCTGGCCTGGACGCCTGGAAGTTGTTCCGGGCGAGCCCGACCTCCTGCTCGATGTAGCGCATAATCCGGCTGGAGCCTGGACACTCCGAGCAGCCATCGCACAACTTCCCGAATCGAGGCCGCGTACGCTAATCTTCTCCTGCCTCCGAGACAAGTGCCTTCGCGAACTCGCGGAGATACTCTTCCCACTCTTTGACTCCAGCGGCGGCGCCGCTGAGCGAAGGGGAGACCACATCCTTTTTGCCCCGATCTCCAATCCGCGCGCAACGCAGGTGGAGGATCTTGTTGCCGCTGCCCAGGCGCTTGACATTCCCTGCAACTCTACGACGTCCGTCACCCTGGCCCTTGAAGAGGCCCGGCGGCTCACTCCAAGCGACGGAATCATCCTGGTAACGGGCTCGGTCTATTTGGTTGGTGAGGTGCGCGGACTGGTACTCGGCGGATGATGAGGTCGCGGACGTCTGGTAAAATTCTCGGCGGCCATAACGGTAAAGGTCATTCGCTCCCCCCTACGCCCCATGTGCCGCATGCAAGTACCGTCTACCGCTGTCTCACATATATCGTCTTTGTCCCTCTCTTTGCCCTCTCTACAGCCGGATTTGGGCTTCTGTCGCTTCTCGCAAGCCTATGGGACCGCTCAGGCCGTCAGCAGCACGCACTGGCTCGCTTGTGGGCGTCCACGCTGCTTCGCATCAGCTTCTCGCCTGTGGAGATCATCGGCGCTGAGAATCATCCGCAAGGACCCGCAGTCTACGCCGCCAACCACCTCAGCTACATGGACACGCCTGCCCTCTTCGCTAGCCTTCCGTTCCAGTTCCGAATCCTAGCGAAGCATAGCCTATGGAAGATTCCCTTTATCGGCTGGCACCTGCAACGCTCCGGCCAGGTACCGGTAGATCAATCGAGCGCTCGGTCGAGCATCGCTAGCCTGGGCCGGGGCGTGCATGCCCTCCTTCACTCCGGCCTGCCCCTCGTCCTCTTCCCCGAAGGTGGCAGAACCCCCGACGGAACCCTCCAGCCGATGCTCTCAGGGGCTGCGTACATGGCACTCAGGGCACAGGTTCCTTTGGTTCCCGTCACCCTCGTCGGAACCCGAGAACTTCTCCCGATGCACACGTACCACCTCACCCCAAGACCACTCAAGCTCATCCTGAGCACCCCCATCCCCACCGTCGGACTGACAACTCGCGATGCCGACCGGCTAACGCAACAACTCCTCAAGACCATTCAATCCACCTACGCGGCACACCACGCATCTTCCTTCTGACTGCGAAATATGTTCCACGTGGAACATATAAGGCTCTTGAACGCACAGTATGATCCTCATAGAGATGAAAGTTCCGCCCAAACCTAGAATCGCAGTCCCGGTTCCCACCAGCTTCGACCCCAGCTATAACAAGAAATCGTGGCCTGACTACTCACATGCTGTGATTCAATCCGGCGGCGAGGCAGTCCAAATTCCCCTCGATCTATCGCCTGACCGCGTGGCCACTCTCGCGAATTCATGTCACGCTGTTCTCCTTCCCGGAAGCCCAGCGGACGTCAATCCCCACCGTTACGGCCAAGAGCCCGCGAAAGAAACAGCGCCTCCTGACCATTTACGGGAGAACGTAGACGAACTCCTTCTGCAGGACGCCCATAATCTCCACAAACCTATCCTCGGCATCTGCTTCGGCTGCCAGAATCTCAACGTCTGGCGCGGCGGCACTCTCCTGCAGGACCTCTCAACCTTGGTTGTCGATCATCGCGCAGGCGCGGCAGTGTCGATAGCACACGCCGTCGCAATTCACCCCGACTCGCACCTTGCGTACCTCCTGGGCTCCACCAGAACTCCTCTGTTCCGGGAGGCAAGCGATTTCGCGGAACCCAGCCCCCTTCCCGTCAACTCGAGCCATCATCAGGCGTTGGGCATTGTCGGCGACGGTCTTCATGTCGTTGCGCGGTGTCCTCAAGACCAGATCGCCGAGGCTATCGAAGGTATCTCTGCCGGCTCCCTCACTACGTCCTGCACACAACACTTTGTGCTCGGTCTGCAATGGCACCCTGAGCGTAGTTTCGACCTCAGCCCAGCCTCCCGCGCCATCTTCGGTGCGTTCGTAACTGCTGCCGCCGCCTGGGTTCCGCGCCGCGTTCTGGCATCCGTGGTGTGAACGTCCTAAGCATCTGACCAACCTCCCTAGCACGTTCTTACTAGAGGTCGTCGAGGTGCGTCCCAACCTCCCGGCATACCAGCACGGGCAATACCTCTTGCCATTAGCTGAGATGAACAGAAGGGCGAGGCTCGTTACGCAAGGCGCGGTTGTCTGCCGCAACAGACTTGTCTGGAAGTGTGCTATTTGGCCGGTGCCGTTCTGCTATCCTTATCAGCAATGTCCCAGCTGACTCCCGAGCAAGTCGAAGACCTGCTCGGGCCGTACCTATCCGACAAGGTCTACGATCACCTGTACCAGCAGATTGTGTTGTATCTCGAACTTCTGCTTCGATGGAACGCTAGAACCAATCTCACATCGATCCGAGATCCTAGGGAGATCGTCCAGCGTCACTTCGGCGAATCCCTATTTGCATCCCAACACGTGCTAAGAGGAACTAGAACTCTGCTCGACTTCGGCTCCGGCGCGGGGCTCCCTGGCGTTCCAATCCAGCTTCTCCGACCAGACCTCCAAGTCACTCTCGCTGAATCGCAACAGAAGAAGTGCTCCTTTCTGCGCGAACTCATCCGCATCTTGCGTCTGCCGACTGAGCTCTGGCCATTCCGTGTAGGTGCTCTTCCCGACAGCAAAACGTTTGATACCGTCACACTGAGAGCAGTTGATCGCATGCCCCAGGCCCTCCGCGAAGCGTCCACGCGGGCGAATCTATCCATACTGCTTTTAACCACGCGACAACCTGCCTCATCGCTGCCGGGATTTAAACTCCAGCAGGAAATAATCATCCCAAATTCGTCGCATCGCACTCTTCAGGTCTTGCTCAGGCCATGTGAATAGCTATCAAATCTTTAGGCGGTCGGCGAAAATGTTCCACGTGGAACATTTTGTTCAACAGATCGTCATCTTGTTTCCTTGTTTTCTTTCGTACTAACGCCTTCGTGCATTCCACAACCCAAGTAGATGGGCCTCTCCTTTACGCGAAACACAGTTCCCCCTCGGCCCCGCCTTGCGTCCGCACAGAAGCACGTTTGCCTCCTCAGCCTGCCCCGGGTACCTTGGACTCATATCAAATGACTCGCGCCATCACCCCCACCCAGACCGAGTACGCTATCTCGCAGCCGCCCTCGCCCCAGACTGAGAAGGCTAGACTCGCGCCCGCACGGGCTGCGGACGCTCCACGATTATCGAAAGTCCTCGCGATCGTGAACCAGAAAGGTGGCGTAGGTAAAACCACAACAGCGATTAACCTCTCTGCTGCCCTCGCTCTGGAGGGCCTCGCTACTCTCCTGCTGGACTGCGACCCACAGGCCAATACCTCCGGAGGTCTCGGTTTCTCTCGCTTGATCCTGGAGTCTGAACTCAGACCGACCATTTACGATGTGCTCACAGGATCCCATACTGCTTCACAGGCTACGCTCAGTACGGAAATACCGAATCTCTCCTTGATCCCTGGCAGCAAGAATCTCATCGGAGCGAACATCGAACTCGTCGGGCAGGAGCAACGTGAGTTCCGCCTCCGCGACGCCCTAATGCCCGTTCGGTCATCCTACGATTACATCCTTCTCGACTGTCCACCGGCTCTGGACCTGCTCACTCTGAACTGCCTCGTAGCCGCAGATGGACTCCTGGTACCTATGCAGGCTGAGTATTTCGCCCTCGAAGGTATCTCTGAACTTATGTCTACACTAGACCGCGTCGCCTCAGCCTTTAACCCAAACCTCGCGCTTGAAGGAGTGCTTCTCACGATGTATGACGACCGCACCAACCTCTCCCAGCAGGTGACGGAGAATCTTCAGGCATTCTTCGCAGAAAAACTCCTCAAAACCACCATCCCGCGCAATATCCGTCTCGCTGAGGCACCTAGTCACGGGAAACCTGTCGCGCTCTACGACTCACGTTCCAAAGGCGCTGAAGCGTACCACGAGCTAGCTGCCGAACTCCTTGCGCGAAACGGAATCACCAGCCCACAGGCTCGAAAACGTGCGGAAACGATCAAAGTTCCCATCTCAGTTGAAACTTCCAGGCCCGAGAAGAAGGTTCGTTTTTGGCCTTACACCACCTGAAGACTCTGAATCTACGGCCACCCGATGTTCATAAACAGAACACCGCCAATCGACAATGATGATCTGAAATGCGCTACGAAGCTCCAGTTCGTACCCAGAAAGCAGCCCGAAGCATGCCCGCGAACCCCTTCGATCTTAAGCGACGCGCCCTCGGAAGAGGCTTAGAATCTCTGCTCCCCTCGCGGCCTGCGCCAATATCTCCCACGTCCATGCAGCCTGGCCAAGACGACGGAAAGCCTCTCGAGATTGCACTCGACCTGATCGAACGCAATCCCTTCCAAACACGGGCAGCCTTCGACGACGCAAAGCTCGCGGAACTAGCCTCTTCCATCGCTTCGGCGGGTGTCGTGCAGCCCATCGTTGTCCGAATCGTTACGCCCACGACCGACCCTGTGCGTTACCAACTCATTATGGGGGAACGCCGTTGGCTCGCCTCCAGGCGCGCAGGCAAGTCCACAATCCCAGCAATCGTCCGGCAGGTCTCCGATGAGCAAGCGCTGCAGATGACCATCATCGAAAATCTTCAACGCGCGGACCTGAACCCCATGGAACAGGCCAAGGCCTACCAGCGCCTCAGTCAACAGTTCCACATGACCCAGGAAGAGGTCGCGCAGCGCACCGGAGCACAGCGTGCCACGGTAACGAACTTCCTACGTTTGCTGAAGCTGCCTAGTTCCGTCCAGCAGAAGGTTCAATCCGGAGAGTTGAGCTTCGGACACGCTCGTACCCTGCTTGCGCTCGAATCCACTGCGACCATCACATCGGCGGCCCAGCGAGTCATTGCGACAGCCATGTCGGTTCGACAGACGGAAACCTACGTACGAAGTCTGCTCGACCCTGAAGAGAAACAAGATAAACCAGGCAAGATCAAGGAGCCGCTCGACCCCAACGTACGCGAAGCCCAGGATCTGCTCCAGCGCAGTCTTGGCCTGAGGGTCTCCATCAAAGACCACAAAGGCAGAGGCAGAGTAGTGATTACCTACACCAATGTCAATGACTTCGACACGATCTTATCGGCCCTTGGACGTATGCCAGAAGACTGATCGCGTAGCCGCGTAAACCCGCATCCTAGAACTAATGTCGACGCACTACGATGTCATCATCATTGGAACCGGAGCCGGAGGAGGCACGCTTGCCCTACAGCTCGCAACCGCAGGCAAGCAGATTTTGATCCTGGAGCGTGGCCCGTTCCTCCCACAGGAAAAACCGAACTGGAGCACCACAGACGTCTTCCTCGACAACCGCTACCACACCAAGGATGTATGGATAGACAAGGAAGGCAAAGATCTGCACCCGCAGCAGGCCTACTTTGTCGGTGGCCAGACCAAGGTCTACGGAGCGGCCATGTTCCGGCTTCGCGCCGAAGACTTCGGAGAGCTCCAACATTATGACGGTGTATCGCCGGCCTGGCCCATCACATACGCCGACATAGAGCCGTTCTACACCCGGGCGGAGAAGCTCTTTGACGTACACGGCTTCCTTCATCCGGACCTGAGTTCACCCGATCCCACAGAGCCCTTCCACTCCGCCCCCTACCCCTTTCCACCGTTGCCCGATGAGCCTCGCATGGCTTCCATCCATGCCGATGTAGAGAAGCTAGGCTATAAGCCCTTCCCGGTACCTCTCGGCCTCAAACGCAACACCGCCGATCCCTTAGCCAGCAAATGCATCCGCTGCGACACCTGCGATGGCTACCCCTGCCTCCTCCATGCCAAGTCGGACTCCGACATCAACTGCATCCGCAAGATCATGCATCTGCCAAACGTTCAACTCATAACAGGAGCCAAGGCCACCCGCCTCATAACCAATGCAGCGGGCACAGCCGTTACTGCCGTGGAGGTCGAAGACACACCCTCCGCCGGACTCCAGCCCTCCACCCAGACCTACACAGGCGATCTAGTCGCCGTCTGCTGCGGAGCCATCAACTCCGCCGCCCTGCTCCTCCAGTCCTCCAGCGACACGCATCCCAACGGCCTGGCCAACAGCTCCGGCCAGGTAGGCCGCAACTTCATGTTTCACGCAGCCGACGCCATCCTCTCCCTCTCCCTGCAGCCCAATCGCGACGCCTACATGAAGACCTGGGGCACCAACGACTTCTACTTCCGCGATCCCAACGGCCAGTACGACTTCCCCATGGGATCCATCCAGCCCGTCGGCAGCTTCCACCAGCAGATGATGAAGAGCGACGCCCCCGCTTTGACCCCCACTTTCGTCCTCGAAGGCATGTCCAACCACGCCGTACCTTGGTGGCTCATGACGGAAGATCTCCCCATGGCCGAAAACCGCGTACAGGTCCACCCTGGCCCCGATGGCAAGCCACAGATACAACTCAGCTACACCCCCAACAACATCCACTCCTTCGAGCGCCTTAAGACCCGCTGGATCGACGTCCTCAAGCAGGCCGGCCACGCCGACGGCTCCCTCCCCTTTCACGCCTACTTCAAAAAACGCATCCCGCTCGAGGGCGTCGGACACCAGAACGGCACCTGCCGCATGGGCACCGACCCGGCCACCAGCGTTCTGGACATCCACTGCAAGACCCACGACCTCGACAACCTGTACGTCGTAGACGCTAGCTGCTTCCCAAGCTGTGGCGCCGTCAACCCTTCTCTCACCATCATCGCCAATGCTCTCCGCGTCTCCGAACACCTGCTGCAGGAGCGGCTAAAGTGACCCGGCAACCACCCGCATCCAGCTAACCCGCGACCCGGCAGCCCGCCGCATACGATAAGGTGGATGGTGTCGCGAATCCCCTGGAACCCATCATGAAGAGAGCTGCTTCCTCCCTCGCATCCACCCTGCTCCTGGCCGCCGCCGCTCTCCTGCTCCCGGCGCAGTCCACCACCACCCTCGAGGATTTAGACCACAGACCCTCCACTTCCCTCGACGGCCCCTGGCACGTCATTGTCGACCCCTACTTCACCGGCCAGTACAGCTTCCACCACGAGTTACGCAAGAATGGCTTCTGGATGAACGCACAGCAGCCCACCCCAGGCACCGGCCCTATGCCCGACCACGGCCCCATCGAGTACGACTTCGCCCGCGCC
>CAXTPY010000039.1:0-14801 GCA_964246195.1 uncultured Acidobacteriaceae bacterium
TGCCCGTATTTCGCCCGCAAAACCTCCGTGCCAGCTCCGCATGCTGCCCCCCCGCCGCCGCCTCTTCCATCACCAGAAAGTCGTTGCCGCTGGCATGAGCCTTCACAAACGAGATCACCGCGCCCCACCTTTTCCCAACCCACAGCACCCAAGCAAGCAGCGCCCGCAGCGATAGTAGCACTGCCAGTAGCCACCCGCCTCTACCTGCTTGCCGCCGCTCCACCATACACATCCGACCGGTAAACCCTAGCGCATGGCTGTCCCGTCGTGCACAGCACCGTCAACTCCGTCAGCCCCTCGGGATGCAGCTTCACCGCCGCCGCGACCGGATCTCCCGTGATTGCAATCACATACGCGGCCCTCCGCGCAGGCGCTCCGAGCGCCGCCGTCCAGCTGTCGTAATCTCCCTCATTCAACGTCTGCTTCAAAGCGATCCCCGCCTGCTCCAATGCGCCCACGTGGTCCGAGTTGTACATCAGGATCGGCACCCCCCGCGGAAGCGCTCGCAACTGGTCCGCCACCGCCCCCTCGAACGCCACTCGAGTCGTCGCATTCACCATTCCCTCCTTCAAAACCAGAGGCACACGATACGTCATCACCACAACATTCACCGCAACCAACCCAAAAGCAACCGGAGCCATCAACCTCGGCAGCACTGGCCACGCACACGTCCACCTCACCTCCGCCCACATCCCCGCCACCGCGGCAAACACCGCCAGCGCCGGCAACAGCTCCATCCCATACCGCGCGTTGTAGTACGAGTGCGGCCAAAGCTGCGGAATGAAAATTGGAATCGAGGAGTACGCCACCGCATACACATAAAACGGCAGCGGCATCCAAAGCAGCAGCGAAGGCAACGCCAGTCGCCGCCGAAGCGCCACCACCAACCCGGCCAGCCCCATCGCCATCACCGCAAACCCGGTCTCCCAAGCAGCAGCATCCACCTGCGCGCTGCGCGTGTAGAACAGCAGCGCCCAAGCGGGATTATGCCATCCACGATAGTGCCGCGAGCCCGCTGGCGAAGTCTTCTTCTCGATCGCGGAAGCAGAGTAAGGCCCCCGCATAAAATCCAGAGGATCGTGGAAGAAGTGCTGGTTATAAGCTAACCAGCCCAGCGGCGCCGCCACTACCAGCAGAGTGAAGACTGCAAACGGCAGCCGCGCCTTTCGCCACATTCCCCGCCTGCGAGATAGAGTCCATGCCACAACACACCAGACCGCCGCCCCGAGAATCCAACCGTCGTAGCGCGTATAGACCGCGGCCACGAGTACACCACCTAACCTCAGCAATCGCGACGAGACCTGTACTGACCTACCCACACTGGCAGCCTCGGCCAGTTCCACCGTCCATAGCGTCGCCCAAACCAACTCCGCGAGAAACAGCGGCTCTGTCATCGCTGTCGTCGAGAGATACATCAGGTTCGGATTCAGCCCATAGAAAGCCGTCGCCACAAGAGCCCACCGCACCGGCATCATCCGCCGCCCCAGCCGGTAGACTCCCGCCACCCCCAGCACATAGCAGAGCATGGAAGGCCATGCGCCTGCGATTCCGTTCTGCCACCAATCCATCCGCCACACGAACGGCAGCATCAGCAGATGCGGCAGCGGCAGCCACACCCCCCCTAGCTGCCCCAGCCCCGGATTCCTCGAATCGAAGATCCGCCGCGCGATTCCCAGATGAGCTACCGCATCTCCGTACAGCAACGCATACCCATGGGAAAACGACACAACAAGCGAGATAAAGGCCGCCACCACGGCTCCCATCACCACCGGCACCGTCTCCTCCCGCGTAGCCCCCATAGACTCTAGCGCGATAGCAGCATGCCGCCAGCGAGCCTTACGCCTCCGCGCCGTCAAGGTGCGACATCTCCTGGAACAGCCGGAACCGCGCCTCGATCTCCTCGCGCGTTACCGCCTGCAGACGCTCCGTCCCAAACCGCTCCACCGCAAACGACCCCATCACACCGCCATAGAACATCGCCCGCCGAAACACCGCCGGCGTCAACTCCGGCTGCGCAGCCAGATACCCATAAAAGCCGCCAGCGAACGAATCTCCTGCCCCCGTCGGATCCACTATCCTCTCTAGCGGAAGCGCGGGCGCTCGAAATGGCACCGGCTCACGCCCAGACCCCAGAAACGACCGGCTCCCGAAGAACGCAGTCGCTCCATGCTCCCCATGCTTCACCACCAGCGTCCGCGGCCCCATCTCCAGAACCCTGCGGGCAGCCCGGAGCATGTTCTCCTCTCCCGCCAACATCTTCGTCTCTGCCTCGTTGATGAGCAGAACATCCAGCTCACGCAGCACCTTCGTCAGGTTCGCGCGATGATCCGCAATCCAGTAGTTCATCGTATCGCCGCAGACCATCTTGACCGCCGGCATCTGCGCCCGTACGCGGGCCTGCAGCACAGGATCGATATTCGCCAGGAAGAGGTACTCGCTGTCCCGATACGCCTCCGGAATCTGCGGTGAAAACTCCGCGAACACATTCAGATCGGTACCAAGTGTCGTCGCCTCGTTCATGCCCGCCGTGTACGATCCCGTCCAGTGAAAGCTCAGCCCCGGAGCACGTTCAATCCCACTCGTATCGATGCCTCTCGCCGTCAGCACAGCCTCGTGCTCCGGAAGGAAGTCCTCTCCCACCACACCGATGATCCTGACCTTTGTGAAGAAGCTGGCGGCCAGGGCAAAGTGCGTCGCGGCTCCACCCAGAACACGTCTCGCAAAACCGTGCTGCGTCTCGATACTGTCGAACGCCACAGAACCCACCACTAGAATCGCCATCGCACCCGCTCTCTGAACCTTCCTGCAGCTCCAAACACTTCCCCTCGTTCGTCCGTCGCCGAGATTGTCCAATCGTAGATGAGCCAGCAGGCGCAACACAGATTCTAAATGCAACCTCTACCCGCACGCATTCAAAAGCCCCGGCTCCAAGAGCCGGGGCTTTCACCGTCAACTCCGAATTCTACTGGCCCTGTGAGGCCTGGTTCACGGTCGCATCGGACCCATGCAGCTTCACCAGCTTGTTATACAAACCGAGGATCAGGAAAGGAGCCACCCACTGACCTACAAACAGCGCCTCATGCTTCCTCTTACCGAACTGAAACGCGACTGATCCAAGGATCGATCCGATAGCTAGCGCCAGATACGCGCTTGAAGGAATCTTAGATGTAACTTTCTCAATGGCGGCAGTAAACTGGTCTTCCTGCGCCTCACCCGGTTGCACACGATAATCTGTCATTTTACTCAGTCTCCTTGGGACGGCAGTACCGCCTGTATTGAGAGTGATGCTGAAACCCTCCGCCGTGGCAGCTAGGCAGTCTGCGGATTCGCACTTTTTCATGGAAACAAACGAACCCACGTCCTTTTCAACTGCAACCCCAATGCGGTGCTACACTGCACCCCGTACCGCGCCCGATCCGCGCTCGACGTGGGTCATCTCTCCGTCGCGCATATGCAGTATACGGTCCGCAATCTGCGCCGCCTCCGGGTTGTGCGTAATCATCAGCACCGTCTGGTTCATCTCGCCGCTCGAACGCCGCAAAACCTCCAGCACCGCATCCGAGTTCTTCGTATCCAGGTTCCCCGTGGGCTCGTCCGCCAGCAAGATCGCCGGACGCGTAATCAGCGCCCGCGCCATCGCCACACGCTGCTGCTCGCCTCCTGAGAGCTCATTCGGCCGATGGTCGAGCCTCCCCGCAATCCCCAGCATCTCCGTCAGGTGCTGCAGCAGGCCCCGGTCCAACTCCCGCTTCTCTCCCCCCAGGATCGCAATATCATGAGCTATCTCAACGTTGCCCAGCGCAGATAGCGTAGGCAGCAGGTTGAATCGCTGAAACACGAACCCGATCTTGGCCCGGCGCATCTTCGTCCGTTCCCCATCCGACAGCCCCGCAAAATCAACCCCATCGATCAACACCGAACCCGACGTAGCGGGCGTTAATCCTCCCAGGATGTAAAACAACGTCGACTTGCCCGACCCAGACGGACCCACGATCGCCACAAATTCACCTCGCTCCACCTCGAAGCTCACATTGCGGAGCGCAGGGACATCCAGCTTGCCCGAGCGATAGGTCTTGCCAAGATTCTTAGCGGCGATAATAGGTGGCATGGTCTTCGAGTCTATCGCGCAGCGCGGCGATCCATGAAACCTGCTGAGTTGCTTCTGCTCCTGCTCACCGCGTGGACTGTCGTCGGCGCCCTTGGAATCACTCGGCGCCTCCTGCGCGGCGAGCGCGAGACACCGAAACGCCATCTTCTCTGGATCGTCGCCACCTGGACCGGCTACATCGCCCTTCTGCTAGCAGTCTCCCTCCTGCAGCCCGCGCGAGCCTTCGCCCCCGGAGAAGACCAATGCTTCGGCGAGATGTGCTTTGCCGTAGTAGGCATACGCACGCTGCCCACCTTCCCGCTTCGTGACGACAACCACCTCCTCCAGATTCAGATCCGCATCACCAACTCCGACCGAAAGCGCCCACACAGTGAAGGTCCCCTCCGCGCCTACCTGCGCGATGCTCACGGCAAGATCTACCTGCCTCTGCGCGGACTCTCCGGCAATCGCCTCAGCTCCCCCGTCAACCCTGGTACAAGCGTCCTCAGCCAACCCATCTTCAACGTGCCCGTTCGGGCGTCCGGGCTGCAGTTGATCTTCACCCATGGCAGACGCCTGCCCGAGTTGCTGTCGATAGGGGACCCGGACAGCCTGCTGCACCAACTCGCCATCGTGCCTCTTTCGCCCGGCCTGCACTAAATCCACAAGAACTCTGCCGCGGGCTTGCCGGGGTCAGGTCACGCCCCCGCTAGCGCCGTACGGTCCTGCCCAGTCCACGCCGCCTCCCCAAGAAACGAGACCTCCAGCCGTATGGAGATCACCTGCCTCAGATCGGCGCACGACTCCAGGTGCTGCCTGCAGGTACAAAGCTCCGTCAACCCGAGGTGCGCCAGGCGAGTCATCTCCAGCCCGGCCGCAAGCATGGACGTGTACAGCTCCAGGATGTCCGCAAGCCGGACCTCCATTCTGAACTCCACGCTCGAAGCCGAAAGACTCCTCCGGTCCCGCACCCAGCCCCCGCATTCGGCGAAGCTAGACGTGAGCTCGGGGACCACAATCTGCCGTTCCCCATACGTGAACCCTTGTAACTCGATCATCCGCACCCCGCGCCCCTCGTCCATCATCTTCGATCCCTCAGTCTGCGCTTCAGTGCTGCGCTTCAGTTCCTCATCTCGCCGCATTCGCTTTCTTCGTTCCCCAATCCCCACGCCCACGACTCCCACATCCTCTCTATCGGACAGCCCTCCGTGGACGTGAAACCCGCCTCGCTCCCCTCCTCCCTTTGGTCATGTGACCTGTGGCGCCCTGGAACGTGCGAACATAGCCTTGCAACCTCGGCAAGGAGCTCCCCTTGGTACTCGGCCTCGGAACCGACCTCATCGAGATCGCCCGCATACGGCACAGCATCGCCCGCTTCGGCGACAGGTTTCTTCATCACATCTTCACTCCTGGAGAGATCGCGTACTGCAACTCCAGGCGCTCCTCCTACGACAGCTTCGCTGCGCGGTTCGCCGCCAAGGAAGCCGCTGCGAAGGCGCTCGGCACAGGCATTAGCCGCGGAGTCTCCTGGAAAGACATCGAAGTGCGCCGTCAGCCCGGCCATCCGCCCACACTGTATCTCTCCGGGCGAGCGGCGGAACGCGCCTCCGCCCTCGGCATCGGGCTCATGCACCTCACCCTCACTCACTCCCGCGACCTCGCCAGCGCCTTCGTCATCGCAGAGAAAGCCATGCCGCTAAAACCCTGAAACCATTGCGGCATGCCGAGCATCCATCCTTCGGAGCCCACCAGAGCTGTACTGAAGTGAAGGTGCTGACGGCGATACGCTATCCTCACCTGAGCGGACTTGTTGCTCCGCGTCTTCACGGTACACACAACGGTACGGAGGAGGTCTATGCCCAGCCAGCAGGAAGTCCGGTGGTCGCAACTCAAAGTGGGCCTGATCGTTACCATCTCCGTTGTCATCCTTACCACGCTCCTCTTCCTGATGAGCAGCTCCTCCGGGCTCGGCATCTTCTCCCGCAAACTCACCATCGATACCTACTTCGAAAACTCAGCCGGCCTCAAGGTCGGAGCCGCCGTCAATCTCGAGGGCGTCACCATAGGCACAGTCAAGACGCTCTCCGTCGTCAACTCCCCCCAGCGCAAGCTCACCCCCGTCCGCGTCGTCATGAAGCTCAACGACAAATACGCCCCCAGCCTTCGCAAGGACTCCAAAGCCTCCCTCTCCACCGTAGGCGTACTCGGCGACACCGTGGTCGATATCAATAGCCAGTTCGCCGTCGGGCCTCCGCTCCAGGATGGAGACGAGCTCAAGACCACCGAGACTCCCAGCCTCACCGACGTGGTCAAAGCCAGCCAGGGAACGATTGAAAGTCTCAACGTCATCCTCGCCAAGATGAACGACATCGTCGATAACCTGCAGACCGGCAAAGGCTCCGTCGGCCAGCTCATCAACAGTCCCGACCTCTACAACAAGGCCAACGCAACCGTCGAAGAGCTCCACACACTGGAGGTCAACCTCAACAACGGACGCGGTTCGATCGGCAAGCTCATGACGGACGACACCATGTACAACCGCCTCAACGACGCGGCGGCCAAGCTCGAAAGCATCGCCAATTCGCTCGACAACGGCAAAGGCACGGCCGGCAAGCTCCTCAAGGACGACTCCCTGTATAACAACCTCAACTCCACCCTCGCCCACGCCAATAGCCTGCTCGCCGAAGCCGACGCCGGTCGCGGCGGCCTGGGCCTCGTGCTCAAAGATCCCACCTTTCGCAAGGATCTAAGCAACACCGTAACCCAGATGAACACCCTCGTTCAGGGCATCAACGAAGGGCACGGTACCCTCGGCAAGCTCACTACGGACGACCAAGCCTATACAAATCTCAATAAGCTGCTCACGGAGAGCACAGGCCTAGTCACCACCATCCGCCAAGACCCGAAGAAGTACCTCACCATTCGCATGAGGATCTTCTAGCCCCGCCTGCGCCTCGCGCCGTTCACTTTGCCTGCCACCCGGATGTATCGTGCTAGAAAGCTAAGCTCTAACCTATACTGGCGGAGTCTGTTTTCGCCCCATTCGCCCAATCCAGGAGCTCCATGCGTCTACGAACCCTTGCCTCCATGCTCGTGCTCTCCAGTGCCTTCTGCGCCGCGCAATCCGCTATCGTCTCCGCTGACACCAGCAGCGCGCCCTCCGCCCCCAAGAAGCCCGTCAGCTTTGACCTCACCGCCATCGACAAGTCCGCCAACCCTTGCAGCGACTTCTATCGGTACGCCTGCGGCAACTGGAACAAGAACAACCCAATCCCCTCCGATCAGGTCCGCTGGGGCATCTTCAACGAACTCGCAGAGCGTAACAACTACCTCCTCTATCAAGACCTGAAGGCCGCCGCGGAGACGCCAAAAACCCCGCTACAGACCAAGTACGGCAACTACTTTGCCGCCTGCATGAACGACTCCCTGGCCGACAAGCTGGGCGCCAAGCCCATCGAGCCTCAACTGCAGGAGATCTCTTCCCTCAGCGACAAAAAGCAGCTGACGGCAATCAACGTGCAGCTTGCGAAACGCTATGGTGCCAACCAAATCTTCAACGTCATGGTGCAGCAGGATCAGAAAGACTCCACCCAACAGATCCTGAGCACCTTCCAGGGTGGCCTCGCGCTTCCCGATCGCGACTACTACCTCGCCACCGACGCGCGCAGCGTCAAGCTCCGTGAACAGTATCTCGCCCATGTCACGCGCATGTTCACCCTCCTCGGCGACGCTCCCAACCAAGCCTCCGCGGAAGCCGCCAACGTCCTGCGCATCGAGACCGCTCTCGCCCAAGGCTCCATGCCCCGCGTCGAGATGCGCGACCCCGCCAACCGCTACCACATCATGACACTCGCCCAACTCGACGCCATCAGCCCCGAGTACAACTGGACCGTATACCTCGATGGCCTCGGGCTGTCCCAAGCGAAGACCATCAACGTAGCCTCCCCAGGCTTCGTCAAAGCAGCCAACGCCGCCATCGAAGCCGAGCCTCTCTCCTCCCTCCAGAGCTACCTGCGCTGGCACATCCTCAACGCCTCCGCCCCCTATCTGTCCAAACCCTTCGTCGACGAGAACTTCGACTTCTTCAGCCGCACCTTGAACGGCCAGAAAGAACAGCAGCCGCGCTGGAAACGTTGCACCCGCCTCACCGACCAGGCCCTGGGGGAGGCCGTCGGCCAAGACTGGGTTCGGCAGAACTTCCCGCCCGACGCCAAGGCCAACATGGAAAAACTCGTCTCGGCCCTCGAGAAGGCGCTCGGCGAAGACATCCAGAGCCTCCCCTGGATGAGCGACGCCACCAAGACCGAAGCCGAAGCTAAATTGAACACCATCCGGCAGAAGATAGGCTACCCCGACAAGTGGCGCGACTACAGCGCGCTCACCGTCCAGCGCGACGACCTCATCGGCAACCTCGAACGCACCAGAATCTACGACCGCAATCGCAACCTCGCCAAATTAGGCAAGCCAGTCGACGAGAAGGAGTGGGGCATGACGCCCCCGACCGTCAACGCCTACTACAATCCCCCGCAGAACGACATCAACTTCCCCGCCGGCATCCTGCAGCCGCCTTTCTTCGACAACAGCAAGGATCCCGCCGTGAACTTCGGCGGCATCGGTGTCGTCATCGGCCACGAGATGACCCACGGCTTCGACGACCAGGGCTCCAAGTACGACAAGAATGGGAACGTCAACACCTGGTTCACAGCCTCCGATCTGTCGAAGTTCAAAGATAAGACCGAGTGCGTCGCCAAGGAGTACGACGGCTTCCAGGTCGCCCCTGGCCAAAATCTCAACGGGCATCTCACCCTCGGCGAAAACACCGCCGACAACGGCGGCATCCGCATCGCCTACCAGGCGCTGCTTGAGACCATCGCGAAACCAGGCAACGATGGCCCCGGATACCAGGACGGACAGCGCGATGGCTACACTCCCGCCCAGCGCTTCTTCCTCTCCTTCGGCCAGATCTGGTGCCAGAACGCCACCGAGCAGAGCGCCCGCGTCCTCGCCAAGACCGACCCCCACAGCACCGGCGAGTGGCGCGTCAACGGCACCGTCCAGAACTTCGACGAGTTCGGCAAGGCCTTTGGGTGCAAGGTAGGCCAGCCCATGATGCCTTCGAACAGCTGCCGCGTCTGGTAAGCTGCCCCCAACTCCGCCGCCTCGCGCGTCTCCTCCAACTCCGGAGATCGCCCCTGGGTTCCTCCCAGTCAAGCCGCGCGACCGCACTCTCGTAACCTCCTTGCGGGCTCTCCGTCCCCCGTTTGCCGCCCCTTCCGCGATTGGCGTAAAACCCGCGTAGCTTCTACAATTGCGGAAGGAACAGTATCCCTACAGATTGGCCCGCATCACACGGCGTTCGCTCTGCGGACGCTCGCGAGGAGTAAGGAACCACATGAAGTTGAGCAGGTTTGGCCGCATCACGCTGGCCTTCGTAGCAATGATCGCGATGGGTCTCAGCATGACGGCATGCGGCGGTTTCACCGTCGCCTATATCTGGGTCCTGGGCACGCAGTACAACCAGATCTCCGCCTTCAAGGTCGACGACTTTACCGGCAACCTTACACCTTCGCTCGGCTCGCCCTACGCCTCCGCCGGCCCGAACCCCCACGCCATCGCCGTTCGTCCCGGAGGACGCTTCGTCTATGTCGTCAACTCCGGAGACGCGACGCACGTAGGAAATATCGCCCTCTTCAGCGTAGGCGGAGACGGCAACCTGGCCTACCAGGCTACCTACAACAGCCAGGGCAATACCCCCATCTGGGCCAGCGTCGATACCTCCGGAAACTACCTCTACGTCCTCGATGAGTTCGACCCGACCAACACCCCGGCCAACATCGCCAACGGCAC
Source organism: uncultured Acidobacteriaceae bacterium (assembly GCA_964246195.1). Taxonomy (GTDB): domain Bacteria; phylum Acidobacteriota; class Terriglobia; order Terriglobales; family Acidobacteriaceae; genus Edaphobacter. The sequence continues at coordinate 9,935 of CAXTPY010000039.1, forward strand.
CGCCTCCGGCAAAGGAGACATTACCTCCTTCGCCATCGACCCCAACACCGGTCGTCTCGCCCTGGTCACCAACAGCTCTGTGAAAGTCTCCCCCGGCTCGCAGATTCAGCTCAACTACTTCCCCGTCGGGCCCAAACCCACCATGCTGCGCCTCTCCGGCTCCTCCTGTCTCTTCGCCATGGATACCGGCGACCAGACCATCTTCCCCTACTCCATCGGTACAGGAGGCCAGCTCACTCTTACCTCCAACTCCTCCCAAGGCATCTCCATCACCAACGCGGTGAACCTCACCTCGATCAACGCCAACGGGAACTACGTCTACCTCACCGATGCCAATCCCACCGCCGCCAGTCCCGGAGGCCAGATCATCCCGCTCTCCGTCGGCACCTCCTGCTCGCTCAACTCCGTTACCGGCGGCGCAATCAATAATCTCGCGCAGACCCAGAATCCCGTCTACAGCATGGTCGACAACACCAGCCAGTTCCTCTACGTCGTCAACGGCAGCGCCACGAATGCCAGCATCCCGAACAGTTCCATCTCCCAATTCCACATCCTCGCCACCGGCCAGCTCGAGCCTCTGCCCCAGATCACCGTCAACCCCGTCACCGTCGGCGCGGGCGCCAACTGCATGATCGAAGATCCCTCCGGCCAGTACATCTACACCTCCAACACTCAGGCGAGTACCGTCACCGGCAAGCTCATCAACTCCGCCACCGGATACCTTCAGGACCTGAACCGCGGGCCGAGCTTCCCGACATCAGGATTTCCAAGCTGTCTCGGCTTCAGCGGAAGTGTCGATTAGCGCACGCAACTCACTGCCGCGCCAACTATCCGCGGCCCGGCAAGCAAGCACCACCTGGACGGCTCTCGGCTCTGACCCTCACAACTGTCGAAGTCAAACTAGAAGTCAAATTAGAATTCAAACTATAAGAGCAGCAATGGGCGCAGTACCTGCCCAAAGTAAGGGAAGCGCATGATGTTGAACAAAATGGGCCGCGTGGCGTTAGCCTCCAGCCTCTCTCTGGCTCTAGCTCTCGGCGCCACTGCCTGCAACCGTGACTACACCGTCGCCTTCGTCTACATGACCACGGCGAAGTCCACCACGGGTCTCATCGATGCCTATGCCGTCGACTACCAGTCCGGCGCCCTTACCCAACTGGCCGACTCCCCCATCGCCACCAGTGGCAAAAATCCCGTAGCCATCATCACCTCGCCCAACGGACTCTACGTCTACGTGGTCCAGCGCGACGACTCCAGCATCGAAGAGTTCGCCGTCGGCACCGACGGAAAACTCTATCCCCAGACCACCTACAGCAGCACCGGAAGCTTCCCCCTCGCCGCCGTCGTCGAGCCCGGCAATAAATTCCTTTACGTCGTCAACACCTACCAGAACGGACCCAACAACACCACCCTCTACACCCCCGCGTCACCCGGTCCAGGCAGCATCTCCATCTTCCCCATCAACAGCGATAACAGCCTCGGTACCCCCACGACGGTGAACATCGGCAACAATCCCATCGGCGTCACAGCCAGCCTCTTCAACCACTTCCTCTACGTCGTCGACCAGGAGCCCGCGGGAACCACCGGATCGGCCGTCGGGCAGATCCTCGGCTTCTCCATCAACACCAGCACCGGCGCGCTCACCCCCGCTCCCGGCACCAACATCACCGCCGATGCCACAGGACGCACCATCGCCACTGGCTACGCTCGCGGAGTCACTCCCAGCACCGTGCTCATCGACCCCACCTCCCGCTTCGTCTACGTCTCGGACCAGTCCACCAACCAGATCTACGGCAGTATCGTAAACTCCGACGGCTCACTCGTCCCCATGGTCAACAGCCCCTTCATCACCGGGCAGTTCCCCCTCGGGATGACCATCGATCCTCGCGGCAAATATCTCTACGTCGCCAACTACGTTTCGAACTCCGTCGGCGCCTACGCCATCAACACCGCCGACGGTACACTCACCGCCTCCGTCGGCTCTACCTCCTTCGGAACCGACACAGGCCCCACCTGCGTCACCGTAGAATCCGCCCTCGGAATCTACCTCTACACCTCCAACAGCCTGGGCAACACCGTCACCGGAGCTCAGTTGGACCCGCACAACGGAGCCTTGACCTCAGTCCAGAACACGCCCTTTGCAGGTTCGTCCCTCCCCACCTGTCTCACCTCGGTTCCCAACGGCGATCACACCGGCCAGATCATCGTCCCCTAACCGCAAGCCGCTCGACAAAGAAGCCCCTGCCTTGTCAGGGGCTTTTCTGTCAGATCGCGAACCACGTCCGGACAGTGACGACCGCTCGCCTCACACAGGCAGTCTAGAAGCTTGTCGTTTCGCCTTTGCTTTTGTCTTTCCCCTGATCGACCTCCATCCCGAAGGTCTTCTAAGCCGCCTCGGTGCTGCCACACCCGGCCCCTTGTCGCTGAGCCACGGTCCCACCGAAGCCTCGGCACTCAAGCAGCAGCCACCCGCTTCGCCACGCTGAACCGGTCCAGAATGGCCTTCCGCGCCGGACGCTCCACCAGGTGGAACGCCGCGTATCCCACCCCCACCAACAGCACATACGAGATCCAGGGGTCGAGCGCCGTCACGTGCAGCCGCTCCAGCAGCCCCGACTCGTGGATCAGAATGTACGTATTAAAGTGCAGCAGGTACAGGCAGTACGTCGTCTCTCCCAGCAACAGCAGAGGCCTCCAGGAGAACACACGCGATACCGCATGCTGCCCGCTAAGCCCCAGGATGAGCGCCGCAAACAGAGGCATCATCAACCCACCATGCATCAGGATGTACGGCACGCGGTCCGCCACCGTATAGAAGAAGATCCCAAGCCCCCCCAGCGCTCCCACTGCCAGCGCCAGACGTTGTCTGCGCGAGATCTCCAGCGCAAGCTGCAGCTTCCCTAGCGCTACGCCCGAAAGAAACGTACACACGTACGGCACCGGGGTGAACTTCAGCAGACGTATCAGAAAGGTTGAAGTGTATCGGTCGGCGGAGCCCGGCAGATGGTCGGGATTGATCGTCTGGTAGAGCAAGTGCGGCAGCAGTCCCACCACCCACAGACCCAATAGCAGCCCGGCCAGACGGGACGGCGTGTTCCACCATTCCCCTCGGCGCGCCCACGTCCGAATCAACCAGGGAAAAGCCCCATACAGCACCACCTCCGCCGAAAGCGTCCAGGCCACCGTATTCCAGAACGTCGCCAGGTCCGGAAACCATCCCTGCAGCAGCAGAGGAGTCAGCAGCAGCCCCCTCCAGAACTGCGCATGCGGCCGGGCGTGCCACTCATCGGCCAGCATGTGCACGGAAACCAGCAGCACCAGAAGATAAACCGGATATAACCTCGAAAACCTGGCCAGCCAGAACTCCCGGGACACCAGCGTCGCCGCCCGGTCCGAGTAGTTATAGGCCAGGATGAAGCCCGAGATCAGAAAGAAGCACCCCACAAACACGAACGCGTTGTTTAGGATAGGAGCCAGAAGTTGCAGATGCGGCGGCGTGAAGTGGAACAAAATGATCCCCACTGCAAGCACCGTGCGAATGCCCGTCAGCGCAGGAAGTGGAGGTCTCCGCCCGGCCCCCTTCGTCGTACTCTCGATCTGCTGCGGAAGCGTCGCTTGACTGGCCACAAACTAGAAGTATACGAGCTTCTTGGCGGCTCTCCTCGTCTCAACCAGGCCTGAGCCACTCCATAACCTCTCTTCAGCTCTCTTCGCGCACCGTCCCATCTGCTCAGGGCGAAGGCCAGCGCACCTCCGCAAAATCGAGGGGTTTATGTAGCTCGGACAGGCTCCCCCCCTCCCCTCCGCCTACCCATTCCGTGGGACAGTAATTTCTTGCGCCACAGTGGAAGATGGTGTAGTAGACCGTTTCCAGCAGACCAGGAACGGTGTCGCCGGAGATCCCCTTCCATGTCGCCAGCCCGTCCCACAGCCCCGCGCGCGCGCCTGTCACCGCACCGAGCCCTCGGTCTGGCCCTCCTCCTTCTGGCCTCCTGCTCCGGCCTGCTCCACGCCCAGGCCGCCAAGACCGGCTCCGCCCCCCCGCCTGATCCCTCGCGCTTCGACCTCTACGCCGGCTACGGCTACATCCACCCCGTCCGCAGCGACATCAACAACTACCAGTACCAGCCCATCAATCCCGGCGCCGTCGCCAGCCTCACCGGCTACTTCAACCGCTTCCTCGGTCTCCAGGCCGAAGGCGCCTTCTTCCCCACAGGTCCCAACGATTGCATCGACACCCTCCAGGCCGGTCCCATCCTCCGCTATCAGCGAGGACGCCTACTCCCCTTCGCCCACGCGCTCGGCGGAGGCGCCCGCGTCGGCGGCCCCGCCTTCCAGCCCTGCACCTGGGGCTGGGGCCTCACCGGCGGCGTCGGTGTGGACTACATCCTGCCTCTCCTCGGCAATCATCTCGCCATACGCCCCATCCAGGCTGATTTCAACTACTCCCACGTCGATTTCGGTCCCCTCGTTCTCCCTGGAGGCGTCTCCGGAGGTGTGGCCAACATCACCGCCTACAGGCTCTCCGCCGGCCTCGTCCTCCGCTTCGGCTCCACGCCCGGTCCACCCGCCCTGCAACTCGGCTGCACCGTGCAGCCCGCCGACGCCTACCCAGGCGACCCCATCACCGTTACCGCCGTCCCCGCGAACCTCGACTCCCGTAAGTCTTCCACCTATAGCTGGACCGTCAGCGGAGCAGGTTCGAACCCTGCCATCAGCGGCTCCGGCCTCACCGCCAACGTCTCCACCCCCGGCCTCGCGCCTGGCGACTACAACGTCACTGGCCGCGTCGCCGAGGGCCACCGCCGCAGCCAGCAGGCCACCTGCACAGCCGGCTTCCGCGTCCACGCCTACCAGCCCCCCACCC
>CAXTPY010000040.1:0-14674 GCA_964246195.1 uncultured Acidobacteriaceae bacterium
GCGAGCGGCTGGGGCTGGTTGGCACCAGCGGCGCGGGGAAGAGCACGCTGGTGCGGGCGCTGATGGGGCTGCTGCCCGGGCGCCGGGGGGGGGCTAAGGGGGAGGTCTTGCTCGAAGGGCAGAATCTGCTCACGCTGAAGGAGCGGGAGGCACGCCGGCTTCGCGGGCGGCGCGTGGCTCTGGTGCCGCAGAGTCCGATGAATGCGTTGAACGGCGCTCTCTCGCTGGGCGGTCACTTCTTGGAAGCGTGGAAGGCGCATGAAGAGGGCGAGTGGACGAAGCTCCGGCCGCGGCTGAAGGAGCTGCTGCGGCAGGTTCAACTGCCGCAGGATGAGGGCTTCCTGCGCCGCAAGCCGGGAGAAGTGAGCGTAGGGCAGGCGCAGAGGGCAGCGCTTGCTCTCGCCCTGCTGCACCGTCCGGCGCTGCTGATTGCGGACGAACCGACGAGCGCGCTCGATCCGGGCACGCAGGTTGAGATCCTGCGCCTGCTGCGGCAGGCGAACCGCGAGGACGGGACGACGCTCCTCTATATCTCCCACGACCTGCTGTCCGTACTACAGCTATGCGAACGCATGGCGGTGCTCGATGGCGGCCGAATCGTGGAGTGCCTCGCGGTCTCGGGGCTGGCGGAACAGGCACGGCATCCTGCAACCTTGTCGCTGTTGCGTACGCTTCCAGCCCCCCCGGACGTTCTGCTGCGTTACGCGAGCGGCGCGGGGAGAGATGCGGGGAGCGGCGACGAGGGGCGCGACGAGCCCGAAATGGGAATGCGGCTGTAAGTCGCAGCGACGGAGAGCAAGTGATTCTTGGAAGGTAGGCAGGAAGTCCGTGGCGAATTTCTGGGGAATTTATGGCTTTGGATATCGTGAAATTGAGGGAGCGGGCGTCAGGTAGGGCAACGCATGCGGCTGGCCCATTGGCGGAATGGACCCTACCACTTTAGGGTCATGGCTTGAGTCACCGATTTCCCTCTACGCTGCATGTGTTGGCAGATAGCGAAGCGGTCGTGAAGGACGCAGCAAGCTCGATCTGAGCGAGTCGCGAACCTTCCTTCAGGCAGGTGAACTATCTTTCAAATGTTCCTATCACCGGATGCGTTACTTGCCGATAAGTGAGTGGAGAACTGGCGAACCCGTGGTAGCTCGTCTGCCGCGAGAAAAACTGGAGAACTTCGTATGAAAAATCTGCCTGGGTACGTGCGGTCCGCGATCGGTATAGCGGCGCTGCTTTCAACTTCAACGGTGGTCTTAGCGGGACAGAATGGGGACAAGGAAAATCCGAAGATGTCTTCGCAGCTTTCGACTGCGAACGACTGGGACAATGTGTCTGTGATTGTGCAGTACAACGCAGACCCGAACGAGCTCGATACCTTACACCTGGCAGCCGCGGGTGGCTCCGGCCAGAAGCCTCTGCACAGCATCAAATCGGTTGCGATCAACATGCCGAAGTTTGAATTGGATCAGCTATCGAAGGACCCCAATGTAGCTTATATATCGCTGGACAAGCCGGTGAGCGCCAAGCAGGCGGTGGACACGTCGGCGGAATACACGACCGAGCCCATCAACGCGCCGCAGGTGTGGGCGCAGGGATGGCTTGGCAGCGGGGTTGGCATAGCGATTATCGATAGCGGAATCAATGTAGTGGACGATCTTTCAGCGACCGCCAACTCCGGTTCTGAAGATAACGGGTCGGATGGCTCGAACTCCGGAGGCAAAGGCTCGGGTGGTTCCGCATCCCGTGTGGTCTATAGCCAGAGTTTCGTGCCTTCAGCGCCTACGGACGCAAGCGACCATTATGGGCACGGAACCCACGTCGCCGGCCTGATCGCAGGCAACGGGACGGACTCCACGGGCGAACGCTTTAGCCGGACCTTCCAGGGTGCGGCACCGGGTGCCAACCTGATCAACCTGCGTGTGCTCGATGAGAACGGCCAAGGCACGGACTCCGCTGTGATCGCTGCGATTGAAACTGCTATCCAGCTCAAAACGACCTACAACATCAAGGTCATCAACCTGTCGCTGGGAAGGCCGATCTACGAAAGCTACACGCTCGATCCTCTCTGCCAGGCCGTGGAACAGGCGTGGAAGGCTGGCATCACGGTGGTTGTCTCAGCGGGCAATGACGGCCGGGATCTGGCTCTGAATGCGGAGGGGTATGGCACGATCGAAGCCCCTGGAAACGATCCTTACGTGATCACGGTAGGGGCGGTCAACACCAAGGGAACCCCGCAGATTCAGGATGATGTGATGGCGAGCTACAGCTCCAAAGGGCCGTCGTTCATCGATCATATTGCCAAGCCGGACATCATCGCTCCGGGCAACCTGGTCACCAGCCTCAAGTACAACAACGATACTCTGGCGCTGCAGAATCCCACGTTCGAGACCTTGAACTCGTTCTATATCGACCACGGCAACAATCACTCTTCCGACACATACTTTCCACTGAGCGGCACGAGCATGGCCGGCGGTGTAACGAGCGGCGCGGTAGCTCTTCTGCTCGAAGCGCAGCCGGGTCTTACTCCCGACCAGGTAAAAGCGTTCTTGATGAAGAATGCGAATCGTGCCTACATGCCTCAGACCAGCACGGTCACGGACTCTGCCTCGGGAACTGTCTACACGGCGCATAACGACCTCTTTACCATCGGAGCGGGATATCTGGATGTGCAGGCGGCCCTGAACGATGCGCAGAGCAACGCCGGAAGCATGCCCGCCGGAACAGCCATGTCCCCGGTGGCGAACTTCGACCCAAGCTCGGGCCTCGTCTACCTGGTGAAGGACCAGACGGCACTCTGGGGCGCGACGGCACTTTGGGGCGCTTCAAACGTGTACGGTGCGAGTGCATTCACCGGAAAGGTCGGAAGCTCGACGGCGCTTTGGGGGGCGACGGCACTCTGGGGAGCCACGGCACTCTGGGGAGCCAACGATCCTGCGGCCTTCACGGCACTGTGGGGAGCGACTGCACTCTGGGGTGCTTCAACACCTCAAGCTGCCACGGCACTCTGGGGAGCCTCGGGCGTGAACAGCTCGACGGCGCTCTGGGGAGCTTCGCACTTGAACGGAGCCACGGCGTTATGGGGTGCTTCGAATGTGAACGGCGCAACGGCGCTTTGGGGGGCATCGGGCGTAAACAGCTCGACCGCGCTCTGGGGAGCCTCTAGCGTCAATGGAGCGACGGCGTTGTGGGGAGCCTCGGCTGTCAATGGAGCGACAGCGTTATGGGGAGCCTCGGCGCCTCTCGAGAAGTAAAGGCAGCATTGGGGCTCTTCCCGGCAAACGGAGGAGCCCTCGGGAAGTACAAGCTGGACCAACCGTGGATGCTGCAGCGCCTTCATGGGCTGCAGCATCTACCCTCTAACGCCGGCCCTTCTGTGGGCAGGGATAGCAGAGACCGCTTGCCCCGCCACGCCGGTGGACTCGGCGATGCGGATGCGGAACCGGTCGCGCGAAGCACAGGAGTTGTAGCTGCGGACCAAGCTCTGTGCAACGTCTGCTAGGTGAGAGGGCAAGCACGGATTGCCGAAATCCTTGGACCACCGCGTACCGCAGCAGCACGTCTTGTTCGATGGCATGATCCTGCGCCAAGAGGAGAGATAAGGAGAGGAATCAGAAGCACCGACTGCCACGCCGGTGGACTCGGCGATGCGAACGCGGAACCGGTCGCGCGAAGCACAGGAGTTGTAGCTGCGGACCAAGCTCTGCGCAACGTCTGCTAGGTGAGAGGGCAAGCACGGATTGCCGAAATCCTTGGACCACCGCGTACCGCAGCAGCACGTCTTGTTCGATGGCATGAACCTCCGCCGAGAGGAGAGATAAGTAGAAGAATCAGAAGGACCGACCGCGCCTCTCCATGAAGCAAGGCCTGTGCGCACGTGAGAAGGGAGAACGCTACTATGCACCTGGCTGTGATGAAGATGCTCCGTGCCATGCGGCGTGAACTGGAGGAGGCAGGAAACTGTTCGGCGCGAACACCAGACGCGGGCTGTCAGGAGCCGGACCTAGCTAAATGCGATCAGGGGGGCGTCTAACCGGCGGGGCAAATGCGAGGCGTGAGGCCGTGAGTCGGAGCGTCCCGTCTGGACGAAGCAGCTTGACACTGCCGCAGGACTCCCAAACCGCGGAGCGATTGGCTTATAATCCGACCTTGCACGAGGAGGCGTACCGTAGCCGTCCGACCGGGTTGGTTCGGACCCAGCGGCGGGAAGGGCGCGCGCCCTATTGCATCGTGACCGGTGGGAACAGCGGACAGAGCGTGTACCGCTGCGCGCGATGAGCGGGTGGGAGGAGCATGGCGGAAGATATCGAAGGACGGGTTCTACGGGTGATCGAAACGACGGGCCGGTTGGCGCCCGGAGCTGTCTCGCTGGACAGTACTTTCGAGGAGCTTGGCATCGACTCGCTCGATCGCTTGAACATTCTCTTCGAGCTCGAAGGAGAGTTCGACATCGAGATCGACGATGCGGAGGCCAAGCAGGTGACCAACGTCCGGGAGATGATCGCCGGAATTCATCAGCTGCTGAATGCGAAGTCTGGATCTTCGCCCGCGGCCTAGATGCGCCGAGTCGTGGTCACAGGGGCAGGCGTGGTGAGTGCTCTCGGGCTGAACCGGGCAGAGTTCTGGCAGGCGCTCGCGGCCGGGTTGCCGGCCATCGGACCCTTGACTTCGATCGATGCCTCGCAGTTCCGGTTCAAGAACGCGGCAGAGGCGCGGGGATACGACCCGGAGAAGGAGTTTCCGGCGAAGGACCTGGCGCTGCTGGACCGGTTCGCGCAGTTCGCCTTGACTGCCGCGGCGGAGGCGGTGCTGCAGGCTGGCGTTGCGTGGACGGCGGAGCTGCGTGAGAGTGCCGCCATCGTCACGGGCTCGTGCCTGGGCGGCCGCGGGGCGGAGGAGGCTGGTTACTGGGAGCTCTTTCATAATCACCGGACGCGGGTTCACCCGCTCACCATTCCGCTGAGTATGAGCAACGCCGGCGCGAGTCACATCTCGATAGCGTATGGAATCGAGGGGCCTGCCTACACCGTCTCGACGGCTTGTTCCTCCTCCGCGCATGCCATCGGGCAGGCCTTCTGGATGGTGCGGTCCGGCATGGCTCCCCTGGCGATCGCGGGTGGAAGCGAAGCCCCCCTGTTTCTTGGCGGGTTGAAGGCCTGGGAGGCGATGCGTGTGATCAGCCGTGACACCTGCCGGCCCTTTTCGGCGGACCGGTCCGGGCTAGTGCTTGGGGAGGGGGGCGCGATGCTGGTGCTTGAACCGATGGAGGATGCGCTGGCCCGCGGTGCCAAGCCCCTGGCGGAGATCGTCGGCTTTGGCATGTCCTCCGATGCGAGCCACATGACGTTGCCTTCGTCCTCGGGTGCCGCGCGAGCGATGCGCAAGGCGATCGCCGATTCTGGCCTGGCGATGGAGCAGTTTGGTTACATCAATGCTCACGGAACCGGGACGGAGGCCAACGATCGTACCGAGACGGCGGCCATACGGGCTCTCTTCGGTGCGCAGGCGGACACGCTGGCGGTCAGCTCGACCAAGTCCATGCATGGGCACGCGCTGGGCGCGGCGGGCGCGATCGAGGCGGTCGCTTCCATCCTGACGCTGAGCGAGGGCGTGCTGCCGCCGACGGCGAACTACACAACGCCTGATCCGGCCTGCGACCTGGACGTGGTTCCGAATGTTGCGCGCCGGGTAGAGGTCGAGGCTTGCCTCTCCAACTCCTTCGCGTTCGGCGGTCTGAATGCTGTGCTTGCCTTCAGGAAGTTCTCTGGCTGAGGTGAGCGGGGAATACCTACTTCGCGCTTCGGGTGCCTTTGGCAGGCTGATGCCATGAGGAGGAGGATTGTTCGGTCGCTTAGCGGCTAGTCTGGACTAGCGTCTGTGCGCCTTCGGGTCGCGCAGCCAGGCGACGGAGCGTTCGAGGCCTTCTTCGAGGGAGATCGCGGGGTGGAAGCCGAAGGCTTGCCGGGCCTTCTCGATGGGGAACTCCTGGTTGCGGGCGAGGAGCAGGACGGCGTGGCGTGTAAGCAGCGGACGGCCGCGCAGGTGGAAGAGGCGGTGTGGCGCTTCGAGGGCGCTGGCGAGCGACATGGCTTTCGCGAAGGAGAGATCGAGCCACGGCGGCCGGGTGCCGAGGATTCTGGCGAAGAGCGTCAGGTACTGCTTCCAGGTGGCGCCGGTGCCGTCGGCTAGATTGTAGGCCTGGCCGACCGTGGCGGGGCTGGTCGAAGCCGCGATCATGGCGTTGGCGACGTTGTCCACGTAGGTGAAGCCGCCAGGGGAGCGGCCGGAGTCCACCAGCAGCATCAGCCGCTGGCGGAGCATGGAGGCAATCTCCTGGGTGAAGTCCTTGCCGCGCGGGCCGAAGATGGTGGCGGGGCGCAGGATGGTGATGGGCAGCCCGCGTTCGTGGTGGGCGGTCCAGACCAGCGCTTCGCCCCGGCTTTTGGTCTGGTTGTAGGGGAGGTCGGCGTCGACGGAGGGATGGTCTTCGCTGCAGGGCTGTTCGGGGTAGCCGTAGATGTCCGTGGTGCTGACGTGGACGAAGCGTTCCAGGCGGGGAGCGCGTTGGGCGGTGGCGAGCAGGTGGGCTGTGCCGGTGACGTTGGCGGCGAGGTAGGTCCTCTGGCTGGCCCAGTCGGTGGAGCAGGCGGCGCAGTGAAAGATGCGGGTCGCGTGCTGCAGGGCCTCGCGCAGGGCGGCCCGGTCCGAGAGCTCGCCGCGGACGAGGGTGTAGGGGATGCCGGAGAGGTGGTCGAGGCTGGAGGTGGGGCGGGCGAGGAGGATGACCTGCTCGCCCTGCTGGTGCAGCAGTTGCGCGACCCGGCCGCCTAGGAAGCCGCTGGCACCAGTGACGAGCGCGGGCATGGGCTACTCGGCGGCCAGCTGGCGGAAGGCGTCCAAGACGAAGGTGAGCTGGTCGAGGGTGTGGGCTGCGGTGACGCAGAGTCTCAGCCGCGCCATGCCCTGGGGCACCGCGGGGAACATGACCGGGGCGGCGATGATGCCGTGGTTGCGGAGCTTGCGGGCGAAGAGGGCGGTGGTGGCCTCGTCCTTGAGGATGACGGGGATGACGGCGGTCTCGGAGAGGCCGGTGTCGTAGCGGAGGGACTGCAGGCCGTGGCGGAGGAAGTCGCCGTTGCTCTTGATGCGGGCGACGCGTTCGGGCTCGGCTTTGAGGATGGAGAGGCCGGTGGAGATGGCGGCGACCGAAGACGGCGCCAGGGCCGCGGAGAAGATGTAGGGCGAGGAGGCGTGCTGCAGGAAGATGGCGACCTCCTGCGAGACCGCGGCGAAGCCTCCGCTGGACGGTATGGACTTCGCCAGCGAGCCGGTCCAGATGTCGACGTCGCCGGTGGGGATGCCGAAGTGCTCGTCTGTGCCTCGTCCGGTGGCGCCGAGGACGCCCGAGGCATGAGCCTCGTCCATTAGCAGGAAGCAGCCGAACTCCTTCTTGATCGCGATCAGGTCGGGGAGGCAGCAGATGTCGCCGTCCATGGAGAAGACGCCGTCGGAGATGAGCAGGGTGCGGTTGGCGGTGTTGGGCTTGCGGATCTCGTCGCGTGCGGATTGCGGGTCGTTGTGGCGGAAGCGCTGGACCTGAACGCCGGACATGCGGCAGGCGTCGAGCAGGCTGCGATGGCAGAGCTCGTCGATGATGACGCGGTCGGACGGGCCGAAGAGCCCATAGATGACGCCCAGGTTGGCCATGTAGCCGGAGCTGAAGGTGAGGGCGTCCTCGGTGCCTTTGAAGGCGGCCAGGCTCTCTTCCATCTGGCGATGGATGTCGAGGGTGCCGGTGAGCAGGCGGGCTCCGCTGGTGCTGGTGCCGTAGCGCGCGACGGCGTCGATGGCGGCGCGGTCGATGCGCGGATCCCCGATCAGGCCGAGATAGTCGTAGGAGGACATCATCAGCATCTGGTGGCCGTCCGCCACGACGCAGGGACCGGCCTTGGCCTCGAGCGGCATGTGGAAGGGATAGGCGTCGACCGAACAGGCCAATGCGGTGTTTTCGAAGAGGCGGCGCGCGCGCGCGTCCAGCAGGTCTGTCTTCTTGAAGCTCCAGGAGCGGCCGGCAGCGAAGTACTCCCGAAACATCTTGCCGGAAGAGGAGGAGAACTCCCGGTTGGCGGGAGGAGATTTTTCCTGAAGATTAATAAGCTGAGACATGTGAACCTCCATGCTAGACGAAGCTTAGACACTTTGGAAGTACGGAATGGAGCTTGCGGAACGGCGCGACCGACGGATCGTAAATCTTTTTGCTGCGGAGCCGACCCGATGATCTATGATGCGGCACAGTATGGCGCGAGGGCGGCGGGAAGCCATTCCGGGTACGCTCCCGTCGCGCGCGAGAAAGTGAGCGAGTGCAGCTTCGATGAGCCCAGCCTGAGCGCCCATGCCACCGGACAATACTCTTCTTCCGCTCGAGCAGCAGGTGGTTCGCCTCCAGGCGCTGCTCGAGGCTTCGCGCCTGGTGCATTCGACGATCGACCTGGGTTCGGTACTGCGCCAGGCGGCGCGGATCGCCGTGCTGGAGCTGGAGATGGAAGGCGCGATGTTTACGTCGCCTCCGGTCTGGTTCGGCCGGATGCCGCCGCAAGAGCAGGAGAGAGACAGGGGCGGATCTCCTCGTTTTCCTTTGTTGACGCGTGCCGGGGCGGTGTTCTCGGAGCTGGTGGTGGCGCCTCCGGAGGCCCGCGAGCTCTCGTTGTACGAGACGGATTTCCTCGAAGGCCTGGCGCTCCAGACGTCGATCGCGGCGGAGAATGCGGCGAATCACCAACGTCACCTGGAGTACGCGCGGGTGGCGCAGGACCTGGCTGCGGCGCGCGCGATCCAGCAGAGCCTGCTGCCGCAGGTGATGCCGCAGATCGCCGGATACTCGCTGGCGGCGAGGTCGAGCGCCTGCTATGAGGTCGGCGGAGACTACCTGGACGTGGTGGAGGAGCCGGGAGGTTCGCACCTGATGGTGGTGGCGGATGTGGCGGGCAAGGGGCTGGCGTCCGCGCTGGTGTGTACGGCCTTCCGCTCGGCGTTCCGGGCGCTGAGCACGCAGGCGCTGCCGCTCGAGGAGCTGGCGGAACGGCTCTCGCAGCAGCACTGGGACGAGGGCGCGGAGGCGCGCAGGCGCTACGTCACGGCGATCTTCGTCCGCCTCGATGCCGCCCGCGGAGAGCTCGAGTTCGTGAACGCCGGGCACAATCCGGCCATCCTGCTCTTCGACCGCCCCAGGAGAGAGGCGTCTGGCCCGGCTCAAGCGCCAGATCCGCTGGCCCCTTCCGCCGAAGCCCTTTCCGAAGCCCGTTCGGTCGAAGCCAGCGGCACTCCCCTAGGCATGCTGCCCGGCACGCGGTACACCGTCGAACGGGCCGGCTTCCCCCCCGGCGCGCGTCTTCTGCTCTATACCGACGGCCTCAGCGAGGTCTTCCTCGACGAAGAGGAGTTCGGCTTCGAGCGCCTGGTCGAAGCCTTCCGGGAGACCGCGGGCATGCGCGCCGAACCCACGCTGGCCGGCATCTGGCACCGTCTCGAAAGCTTCACCGGCCACGCGCCGCAGCAGGACGACATGACCGCGATTGCGCTGCACCGCCTGACCAGCACGTCCGAGGAGAGGGCATGAGCATAATGAACGGAAGCACCGTCGAGGTGCGGATACCGTCGCGCTTCGGCTTCGAAAAGGTCGCCATGAACACCGCGGCCAGCATGGCCAAGCTGATGGGATTCAGCGAAGACCGCATCCAAGACCTCAAGACGGCCGTCGGCGAAGCCTGCATCAACGCCATCGAGCATGGCAACCAGATGAACGCCCTGCTGCCTGTGGGCGTCGTGCTCTCCATGCAGCCGGGGCAGCTCGAGGTGAAGGTGCTCGACGACGGAAACGGCATGGAGGCCGCCCCCGCCGCGCCCGACATCGACCGCAAGATGACCGGAGAGGAGAGGGCCCGCGGCATGGGAATGTTTCTCATCCAGGCCCTGGTCGACGAGGTGGAATGGGTGCCGAAGAACGATGGGCAGAGCTTCGTCCGTCTGGTGATTCGAATGGATAAGGAGAGTGAACACGATGCAACCGGCAAATAAAGTCTCGCAAAGGCAGCTCACGGCGGCGAGCGGGCAGCACATTACCGGGCTTCACTTCAGCGGAGACATCTCCTCAGCCTCGAAAGACGCGGTGGTGGGCAGCTACGAGGCGCTCGACAAGGCGAGCCACAGGAACATCCTGCTGGACTTCAAAGGGGTCGAGTACCTGAACTCCTCCGGCATCGCCCTGGTCATCCAAGTGCTAATGGAGGCGAGCAAAGCGGGGCAGAGGGTGGCGATCTGCGGCCTCACCCCGCACTTCACGAAGGTGTTCACGATGGTGGGAATTACCAAGTACGCGGCGCTCTACCCGGCCGAGGCGGAGGCTCTGGCCATGCTCTGAACTAGCACCCCAACCCGCCGTTACCGCAGTGCGGCGAGGCTCGCTTCCACGTCGGCATCGGCCGGCAGGAAGGCGTCCGTCCTCGTCATCTTGAGCATGGCCGCCAGCCGTTCCGAGACGCCGCAGAGCCGCAGCGAGCCGTTCCGCGCCTGCAGCAGCCCATAGGTATGAACCATGGTGCCCAAGCCGGCGCTGTCTGAATAGGGCACGCCGGAGAGGTCCAGGACGAGCTTCGAGACGCCCCCTTCGATCAGCTTCTGCAACTGCGTATCGGCGATCTTGAGCCCCGTCCCCAAGGCCAGCGGGCCGGTCAGAGTGGCGACCGCGGTCCCCGGGGCGGAGGGCGGGCCGGCGTGCGTGATGACGACTTCAAGGGCCATGGACGCCACTGTACCACGCAGCGTGCGCCGAGCCATGCCGAACCTTCGCCGGCCCTAGCCCCGCGAGAGTTCGCTGGCGATCTCCGCCGCCACCTGGTCCGCCGGCTCCAGCGTGTCGATCTCCTCGTCCGTGGGCGACTCGCTCAGCCCCCCGTAGCGGCGGTCGCGGCGCTGAAACTCCGCGATCGCCTCCAGCAGGTGTATCCCACGGAAGTCCGGCCACAGCCTGTCCGTCACCAGGAACTCCGCATACGCGATCTGCCACAGCAGGAAGTTCGAGATGCGCTGCTCCCCGGAGGTGCGTACGATCAGGTCCGGATCCGGCATGTGCGCCGTGTACAGCGCGCGCGAGAGGCTGGACTCATCGAGCGCGTCCAGGGCGCCCGCCCCCAGCAGGTCCTCCACCGAGCAGCCGCGCGCGTGGGCCTCCGTGGTCAGATCGGTCAGCAGGCGGCGCACCGCGTCCACCAACTCCGTGCGCGCGCCGTAGTTCAGCGCCAGCGTGAGCGTGGTCCCGGTGTTCTTCGCCGTCGCCTCCGACGCCCAGCGCATGGTGTCCTGCACCTCGTCCGGAAGCTCGTGCGTCCGGCCGATATACGCCATACGAACGTTGTTGTCGTTCATCCGCTTGACGTTGCCGATCAGGTAGCTCTTCAGCAGCTTCATCAGGAAGTTGACCTCGGTCTTCGGCCGCCGCAGGTTGTTCTCGATCGAAAACGCGTAGAGCGTGAGCCAAGGCAGGTCGATGCGCGAGGCCGTCTCGACCACGTACTGCACGCTCTCGGCGCCCTGCTGGTGGCCGAGAAAACGCTTCAGCGCGCGCTTGCCCGCCCAGCGTCCGTTGCCGTCCATCACGATGGCGACATGCTGCGGCAGGCGGCTGGGATCGAGCTCGCGGAAGACGCGCTGCTCGTCCAGGGAGAGCTCGTGCAGGCGGCTTGGCGGGCGGCTGGGCATGGATGGCGCGGCAGGCCGGAGGAGGTCCTGGAAGAGCCTGCAGACAATGAGGCTAGCAGGTGCGGGAGGGGTTCGCAATCGCACCAGCCAAGCCCGGTGGAAAGCCCCAGGGCACGGCCGCGGCAGCTCCCCATCCTACCGTCGAAGCGCCTACGGTAGGAGCACCCACGGCGGCAGTGCCCACGGAGGCAGTGCCTACGGTGGCAGCACCTACGGCGGCAGCCCCCCGAGAGAACCGCGCCCCCGTGTCGTCCACCGGACAGACTACGCCGAGCCGTTCCCCCCGAGCGAATCGCGC
The DNA here is from genome assembly GCA_964246195.1 of uncultured Acidobacteriaceae bacterium. Lineage (GTDB taxonomy): Bacteria > Acidobacteriota > Terriglobia > Terriglobales > Acidobacteriaceae > Edaphobacter. The sequence continues at coordinate 12,044 of CAXTPY010000040.1, forward strand.
GTGGCCAACCAGGCCGGCCGAACTCAGGCGCTCCGGCGCTTGCCCGCGGCCAGCTCGCGCACGTGGTTCAGGAAGATCGACCGCTGCAGGTCGTCCAGCTGCGAGGTGTAGGCCGCAATCTCCGCCAGGAACGGGTCCGTCATTAGCACCGCGGTCTCGTCGCGGTGGCGCGTGTTCGCGTCGCGCAGCAGCGAGGACATGTCCACCTCGAGCGCGCGCGCCAGGCGGTCGAGCGAGGAGAGCGTAGGCATCGCCTTTCCGTTCTCGATCTTCGAGATGTACGTGCGAGGCACGTTCATCCGCGCGGCAAGCTGGCGTTGGGAGAGGTTGCGGACGTGGCGCAGGTCGCGCACCGCAGCCGCTACCTGGAGTCCGCTCTCGGCCACGGGCGGCGTGGTCACCAGAGCCAGCATGGCGGGCGCTGGTTCCGGCTCCTCCACCTCCAGGGGCTTGCGGCAGCGCCTGCACGCGGCGTTGACGGCGCGGAATTGCACCAGGTTGCAGTTGTCGCAGCGCAGCACCTCACGCTGTTCGACGGATGCCATCATGGTAGCCATATTGTGTGTAGCGGGCGGACCCAGAGCAAGGACCGCGGCGGATGTCCGATAACGGAGCATCGCGATGTGCCTAGACTGACACCGGGTATCCGGAGAGTCAAGGGTGAACTCTAGGCAATTGCCTAAGAAGACCTAAAATACCCGAAGTGGAACCAGGCTGGTTAACAACCCGGCGCCCTAGCCAGCGTGGAGACCGAGGCGTAGGACAGCCGCGCGGCCTGCGCTGCCACTAGACTGGCACAGAAGAGCTGCACGAGAGAACGAAAGCGGGGACGAGGCGGATGGAGGAGAGACTGGGCAGGCAACAGGCCAAGGCCTTGCTTGAGAGCTGGACGGAGGGCGAGAGCCTGCGCAAGCACGGCCTGGCCGTCTCCGTGTGTACGGAGGCGTATGGCAGGCTGGAGGCGCTGCGTCTGGGCCTGGCCGGCGAAGAGGCGGAGCGCCTCGCCGAGAGCTACGCCTGCGCCGGGCTTCTGCACGACATGGACTATGAGCGCCACCCATCGCTCGAGGAGCATCCGTTTGTGGGCGTGAAGGCGCTCGGCGAGCAGGGCTGGCCGGAGGAGGTGCTGCACGCGATTCTCGCCCATGCGGACTACTCGGGCGTCCAGCCGGAGACCCACCTGGACAAGGCCCTGTTCGCCTGCGACGAGCTGGCTGGCTTCCTCACCGCCTGCGCGCTGGTCAAGCCCTCGCGCTCGGTGCTGGAGGTGGAGGTCGCAGGCGTGAAGAAGAAGATGAAGGATAAGGCCTTCGCCCGCGCGGTGAAGCGGGAGGACATCGCCGCCGGGGCCGAGCTGCTCGGCCTCAGCGTGGAGGAGCATGTGGGCAACTGCCTGGGCGCGATGCAGGCGCGAGCCGCCGAGCTGGGCCTGGCCGGAAGCTGAAGCTGCGTCAGGAGCTGCTGCGCCCAAGCGCCAGTCTCCCTCATTGTGCTCAGGCACCCTGCACAAGGGCCCAAGGCCGCCCCATACCGGCCCAGGAAGAAGCCCCTCGGCGAAGGCTTCTTGGTGTCCTCCCAGAGGGGATCCGCGATCGCTTTGCTGTTGTCTGTCCTTTACACCATCGGCTCATCCGCTCTACGGCAGCTTCCAGGCGGAGCGCTCGGGCGGCGCATCGGCTCGCGCAGGCGACGCATCGGCCCGCGCAGCCCGCCCATCGGCCCGTTCGGACGGCGTCTTCACGCCGCTCAGTCCTCCCGCATACTTGGCCACGCCCCGGTAGAGGCTCTCCGCGACCCGCTCCCTGTACTCCGCCTCGCGCAGTTGGGCAGCGTCCTTCGGGTTCGTCACGAACGAGATCTCCGCCAGGATCGAAGGCATGTTCGCCCCGATCAGCACGACGAAGGGAGCCTTCTTCACGCCCCGATTCTTCAGGCCCGCATTGCCCTTCTCCAGCCCGCCGTAGAGGCTCTGCTCCACGTCGCTGGCAAACTCCCTGGACTCGTCGATCTTCTCCTTCAGCGCGATCTTCTTCACCAGATCGCTCAGCTGGTGGATCGATTGGTCGCTGACGGCGTTCTCTCTCGCGGCCACCTCGAGCGAGTCGGGCGCCGAGGTGAAGTTCAGGTAGTAGGTCTCCACCCCGCGCGCGCTCGCGTCCACCGAAGAGTTCGCGTGGATCGAGAGGAAGAGGTCCGCCTGCGCCTTGTTCGCAATCGCCGTCCTGGTCTCGAGCGGGATGAAGCTGTCGTCCGAGCGCGTGTAGACCACCTCCGCCCCCAGCCGGTCGTGCAGTAGCTTGCCCACGCGCAGCGCCACGTCGAGCACCACGTCCTTCTCCTCCAGGCCGTCCACGCCGAGCGTGCCGGAGTCGTGCCCGCCATGCCCGGCATCGATGACGATGCGTCCGATCTTCAGCCCCAGCGCGCGCACCAGGCTGGTCTCGCCATCCGCCGTAGGCACCGCCGCGCGCGCGGGCTCGCCGACGACCCTCTTGGCCTCCGCGACGGAGTCCCGAGCCTGGATCTTGCCTCTGCGCCCCTTCCTGGTTCGCGACCGCGCCGCCGTCCCCACCGCCGCGCTGGGCGGCGCGGCCTGAAGATCTGCCGCCGCCAGATCGGGCGCCCCAGCCC
>CAXTPY010000041.1:0-14672 GCA_964246195.1 uncultured Acidobacteriaceae bacterium
CCCGCGATCTACGCCAAGAGCTCCGCTATCGAGTACATCAAGAACGTCAAAACCCCCACCTTGGTCGTCGTAGGCGACCGCGACGGCGAGTGCCCTGCCCCCCAGAGCTTCGAGTTCTGGCACGCTCTCCGCGCGGAAAACGTCAAGACCCAGCTCGTCGTCTACCCCAACGAAGGCCACGCCTTCCGCGACCCAGCGCACCGCCGCGATGTCCTCGAGCGAGCCCTCAACTGGTTCAACACAGAGATGCCCTGAAGCTCCCACGGGAACCTTCCGCATAAAATATGCAACCGCATCGCCGAGCACGCCGTGTACGTTGCTTCACCTTGCCATGTCCCATACACTCAGAGGAGAAGGCGAAGGATGGGCGGTTAGCTCAGCTGGTTAGAGCGCCTGCCTTACAAGCAGGATGTCGGGGGTTCGAGTCCCTCACTGCCCACCATTCTCTCCCAACCTTGTCTCCATGGCTGCGCGGCTCATCATCAATGCCGATGATTTCGGGCTGACGAAGGGTGTGAATCGCGCCGTCCGTGAGCTGCATCACGCGGGAGTGCTTAGCTCCGCAACTCTGATGGCGAACGCACAGGCGAGCGACGATGCCGTGGCTATCGCCCTTGCGAACCCGAACCTCGGAGTAGGAGCCCACGTTCTCTTCCTCGACGGAGTTCCGGTATCACCTCCTGGTGCCATCCCTAGCTTGCTGGGCGAAGGACGAGCGACATTTCGCTCCTCCCTTCTGGATTTTGCGCAGGCGGCTGCTCGCGGGCAGATTCGTGAACACGAGATGGAGTTGGAAGCCACGGCTCAGATCCAGAAGCTCCAAAGGGCCGGCCTGACTCTGACCCATGTCGATACGCACAAGCACACCCACATCCTTCCAGCAGTAGTGCGCGCCGTACTTCGAGCGATGGAGACAACCGGCATCTCCCGGCTCAGAGATCCGTTTGAAGATCGGTGGAGTGTTTCCATCAGTCGCCCTGGAGCGAAGCGCAGGGTTCAGCAGGAGCTTATGAATCTCTTCCGCCGAAGATTCCAGAAGCTGACGAGCCATGTCGTCACTCCCGATGCCGTTCTCGGTATCGCTGCGACCGGAGGCCTGAATGCGACTATTCTGAATAACCTGCTGAGGCATCTTCCATCGACCGGCGCAATCGAATTGGTATGTCATCCCGGATACAACGATGCTGCTCTGGGTGCAGTACGAACACGGCTTAGGAACAGCCGCGATCTCGAACGCCAATCGCTGCTAGAGGTGATGCCGCAAATATTATCTGTCGCAGGTGCTCCCAGACTCATCCACTATGGCGAGTTGCGCAGCGCTGGACCGGCACGGGAGTAAGGGTCTGCCTAGCCGGGCTGGAAACGATGTACGGAACTCCAGAAAGAACAGGGCGCGATGAAGATCGGCATTACCTGCTATCCCACCTACGGCGGCTCGGGCGTTGTTGCGACGGAGTTGGGCATCGAGCTTGCAGCCCGCGGACACGAGATCCACTTCATCACGTACTCGCAGCCATTCCGATTGACCGGACGCGAGGCCAATATCCACTTCCATGAAGTCGCCGTGTCAAACTATCCCCTGTTCGAGCATCCGCCCTACGATCTAGCCCTCGCGACGCGCATGGCCGAGGTCGCCGAATTCTATTCCCTCGATCTTCTGCATGTGCATTATGCCATCCCACATTCGGTCAGCGCACTGCTCGCGCGGCAGATGGTCCAGTCGGAGCTGCCCTCGGGCAAGGCGAGATATCTACCTTTCATTACCACACTGCATGGCACGGACATAACCCTGGTCGGCCTGGATCGTTCCTACCTTCCTATTACCCGGTTCGGTATCGAGCAGTCTGACGGGGTGACCGCTATATCGTCCTATCTTCGCGATCGCACGTACGAGGCCTTCAAGATTGAGCGAGAGATCGAGGTGATTCGCAATTTCGTCAACTGCGACGTGTACGTTCGAAACCCCGATCTCGTCGCCGCGATGAGGCCGCGGTTTGCCGATGCTCGGGAGAAGTTGCTCGTCCATCTCTCGAACTTCCGGCCGGTGAAACGCGTGACGGATGTCATCGAGATCTTCGCCAAGGTCTCGCGGGCCATGCCGGCACGATTGCTTCTGATCGGCGACGGCCCGGATCGCTCCGCAGCGGAGCACCTTGCTATGCAGCATCGAATTCACGATCGAGTCCACTTCCTCGGCAAGCAGGATAACGTCAATGAACTGCTTCCACTGGCGGACCTGATGCTGATGCCGAGCGAGATGGAGTCCTTCGGTCTGGCCGCTCTCGAGGCGATGGCTTGCAGCGTACCCAGCATTGCTACACGCGTGGGCGGCGTACCTGAATTGATTGAGGATCGTGTCAATGGACTGCTGTTTGAACCGGGAAACGTCGAAGGCATGGCCGCCGCCGCGATCGGCCTTCTGCAGGACCCGGCGCGGCTCCAGTCGATGTCCGCAGCGGCGCGCAAGACCTCGCAGGATCTATTCTGCGCCTCTCGAATCATTCCGCTGTACGAGGCGTTCTATGAACGTGTGATCGCTCGCACCACGCCGCCCATCATATGAGTCGCGGCCGACATAACTGCTTGCCCACTGGTGGGCCAATCCTCCGCTTCATGGTTGAGGATCGGGAGCAGCATGGTAACGATGGTGCCTCGACCTGGGCAGCTCGTCACGTCCAGCGCTGCCAGATCCCCATAAAGCACCTGCAGACGCTCCCGCAGGTTCTTCATACCGATCCCCGTCCCTGAGCGCTCCGCGTCCTTGGCGGCGAGTGGGTCCGCCCTGTACGGATCCATGCCTACTCCGTCGTCCTCCACTTCGATCAGCAGGCGGCCTTCCGAAGTGATCCGGCTCCGCACCGTGACGCTGCCGCCTGAGATTTTGGATTCCAGACCATGCTTGATGCTGTTCTCGATCAAGGGTTGTAAGAGCATTCCCGGAACCACCACATCCAGTGTGTCTCCGGCAACATCCTTCACGACTCGAAGTTTGTCGCCAAATCTCACCACCTCAATATCCAGGTAATCGTCTGTAAACGAAAGCTCGTCGCGGAAGGGAAGAAAGGCGTCGCGATCTTTCAACAGAACGCGAAGAATGTTCGCAAGCTTCACGATCATCTCCCGAGCCAGCTCTGGTTGCACCCGCACCAGCGAGGCGATGCTATTGAGAGTGTTGAAGAGGAAGTGTGGATTGATCTGCCGCTGCAATGCTTCCAGTCGCGCTTCCAACAGCAGCCGGCCCTGCTCCTCGAGTTTTCGCTCCGTCCGTATCGCGTTCCAGATCTTCAGCGGAATCCCCACAACGACAGGAGCGCAGGCGCAGATCGCCAGCTCCACGATCCATGAGGAAGAGTGCAGGGCGAAGAAGCGCCTCGGGGTATAGGCGGAGAAGAGGCTGAGAACGAGCTGCACCGCGGTGATTAGGACGAGAAGCAGGATCTGCCGGTCGAGCTGCGGTCGGCGCAGGGTGCGCGTGATCCAGCGATAGATGCTCAGGTCGATCATGGGAGAGAAGGACCAAACCTCCTCAGGATCGACCAGCCGGGCGTAAGTGCCGGCCGTCAACCCGACCAGCAAATTCACCGGAAGCGCCCAGTATTCGTGGTGCAGCAACGCGGGAAGCGCCAGCGCTGCCCCTCCCTGCATGGCGGCGAGCGGCCCGAGCAGGATGCCCAGCAGAATGGTCGTCTCGTAGGAGATGTCAGCAGCCAGGAAGTTCGGCACGGAGACCCGGACCCAAACTCCCAGCGTAAGCGGCACGCAGATCATCCCAATCAGCCAGGCCGTCTCTCCGGCGGTCCTCTCCTTCTTCAGGAGCAGCTGCTTGAAGCGATTCGAGCGTGCAAGGGAACTCGATACGGCCGCTGCCACGCCCAGTTGCACCAGCAGTGTGATCCAGATCAGCTTTGCGTCAGGCTGCATCACCTCTACTGTATTCGCCTCCGGGTTTGTGCGCCTTACCTGCTGGTGGGGAGTCCAATAGCTGTGGAACTTACTCCGTATAATCCAGCCATGCCCTTGACCACCCTGAAGAAGCTGTCTGATGCCGACTTTCCCACCCGTTGGGGGAGGTTTCGGATCCTGGGCTTCGAGGGTCTCGTCGAGCATCCCCTTCCCTGCAATGACTCTGTGCCTGCCCCTGCCACGCGTCTCGAATCAGCGGTCGCCCTCGTTATGGGCGACATCCACACGGCCCCTCCCATCGTTCGAATTCACTCCCAATGCTTGACCGGCGATGTATTCCACTCCCTCCGCTGCGATTGCAGACAGCAGCTTGAACTCGCCCTCGGCATGATCGCGGAAGCTGGCGCGGGCATTCTGCTCTACGAGAATCAGGAGGGCCGGGGAATCGGATTGATGGCGAAGCTGCAGGCGTACGAACTTCAAGATAAAGGCTTCGACACCATCGAAGCGAACCTCGAACTGGGGTACGCGGCGGACTGCCGGCGCTTCGAACTCCCGGCGCGTATCCTTCAACTGCTCGACATAGCCTCGGTCCGCCTGATCACCAACAATCCGGACAAAGTGGCAGCGTTGGAGTCGCATGGGATTCGCGTCATGGAGCGCATCTCGGCGGAGGTCCCAACCGCGCCCACGAACGCCCGATATCTCGAGACGAAGCGAGACAAGATGGGTCACCTGGTCAGCTAAAGCCGCGCCTCCGTAGCTGATGAGCCGACTCCCCTGTGGCTGAAGTTGTGTTCGCTCCGTCAGCCATGAGCTAAAGGCGCTGATAGCGGTTCAGTACACCCTCCAGCGTGACGACCCCCTCGATGGACCCTCGTGCAGAGCGATTGGATACTGGAAGCAACGGCCACCGGGAGAAGTACGGAAGCGCGTGATCGAGAGCCTGGTCGGGAAAGAGAAGAGGGACCCGCTCCGCCCCCAGACGGCTCTCGAGGGACGGCGCCTCAGACGCATCTCTGGCCTCGAGCGCAAGCTTCTCCACCTCTTCCAGCCGCGCCGCGTACCACCTCTGCCCCGCGCAGCGCACCAGCAAGGCTGCGGGCCGCTCCTGGCCCAACCTTTCGAGCACGGCTCCTGCTGTCGCCGAGCCTTCAAAGGTCCTCTCCGGTGCGGCTTCGAGAGCATCTTCCAGGTGCAGGTCGTTCTCCTCCCGCTTCTCCTCCATCGAAGGCAGTTCGAGCCCATCCTGGTGGGTAAATATCTCGAAGATGGGCACGGGCTGCAGCGCCCGCGCAAAGAGATAGGCGATCGTGTTGGCCATGATCACGGGCACAATGATGGAGTAATTGCCACTCACTTCAAGCACCATAAAGACCGAGGTCAAGGGAGCGCGCATGAACGATGCGAAGAGTACCCCCATACCCGCCAGAGCATACGATCCGACCGACCCCGTGAAGTGCGGCGAATACATCTTTTCTATCGAACCCACCGCCGCGCCGAACATGGCGCCCACGAACAGCGTAGGAGCGAACATCCCACCCGGCGTGCCGCTTGAAAACGACAGCGTCGTGGCGATCATCTTCAAGACCGCCAGCGCCAGCAGCATCTTCCACGCGAACTCCGCGTGCATAGCCTGATCGATCGCGCCATATCCGGCCCCCATCACCTGCGGAAACCCGAAGTAGCCGATGCCGCCGACAAGCAGCCCGGCCAGCGCAGGCTGCAACATCTGCCAGTTGGGACCTACCCGGCGCAGCCTCGGCCGCAGATACCCTAGCCCCTTCGTGAAGAGTAGAGACGCAGCCCCGCCGAGAAGCCCAAGCACCGCGTAGGCTGCCAGTTCGCGCGGGTCGCGCAGTGTCACCACCGGGATGCGAAACATCGGCTCCGATCCCCAAAACCAACGTGCGATCACCACGCTCGACACTGCCGAAAGTACGATCGAACCCAGCACCGCGGAACTCCAGGTCCCAATCACCTCCTCGATCACAAACAGAATCGCCGAGATGGGAGCATTGAAGGCAGCAGCCAACCCGGCCGCCGCCCCCACGGGAGCAAAGACGCGCAGCTTCTCCCGCGACAGCCCCACGCGCCGGCTGATGAGGGAAGCGACTCCTGCGCCAATCTGGAGCGACGGGTCTTCGGGTCCGAGCGAATGACCTCCTCCAATCGCCAGCCCGGAGAGCAGAAACTTGCCCACCACCGTACGGAAGGAGATATAGCCGTTATTGATGTAAAGAGCGGCCTTGGTCTGGTTCACCCCGCTGCCCCGAACGTTCGGAAACACCCAGCGCGCCAGCACCGCTACAACCAGCCCTGCGGCCGCCGGCGCGATGAGAAGTCTTGGCTGCCGCGGGCCCGGCGCCGAGCCAAGCAGCAGAACGTTCAGCCACTCGATTCCCATGCGGAACGAGACCACCAGAAGGCCCGAGATCAAGCCGATGAAGATCGAAAGCAGCAGGAAAAGGTACTCTTCCCTCCCCGGCGCAATCTTCTTCAGCTCCGCGCCGGACGGCATCTTCCACCCCGCCGTGCTCCGCAGAAATCGTCTGCTCTTCAGGTCCATTACTCCTGCACCGTAGCTTGCGAACGGCCCAGCAGAAGAATCATCGCGTCTTCATGATCCGGAGCTCCGCACAGCCGCGCGGCCTCTTCCTCCGTTGCAAAGACAAGCTTCAAAACATCCTGCTGCACCGCGGGATCTCGCAAAGCGCTCCTCCTGACTGCATCTTGAGCCTTCCAATCGGAAGCCAGGTTGTTCAGGGCCGGGTCCGTTTCGCTTCCTGCGTCCAGCTTGTCTCGGCACGCAGACCACCTCGCCTCCGCAAGGCCGCGAAGCCTAAGTGTACGTGCGGTCCGCTCCCCATTCGGCAGATCCTGAGCCGGATAGAGCGCGAGAGCGCCCTCCGCATCCAGCAGCATCGAAGCCGCGGCGGCATCGATCTTCCGGTTGGGCGAACGCCTGAGAGCCGCTCGCAAAAAGGTCTGGGCAGAGGCGTAGCGCCCCAGGCGGAATGCCGTCTCTCCCGCACCCAAAAGTGCAGCTTCGTCATGCGGCTCGCGCGCCAGCGCCTTCTTGTACTCTGCCAGTGCCATCGGCAGCTCTCCTGCCTGAATCATCAACTCGGCAATCTGCGCACGAGTGCGTGCATCCTCCGCAGCATTGCCCGATGCGATGAGCAACTCGGTCTGTGCTGTGCCGAAATCCTTCCGCGAGATCAAATACCGTACCAGCTCCAGCCGCACCTCCCGCCGCCGCAGAGGTCCATCCCCTTCCCACGTCCCGTAAATTGCCGCGCGGTAGTAGCGCACCGCCTCGCTGCTCCTATCCAGCTTCGCGTCGAGCCGCGCCAGTTGCAGATTCAAAGGCCCACTTCCGGGCTGCGCCTCCCATAGATTCGTGAAGTAAGCTAACGCGGCATTCACATCCCCTGCTTGACTAAGCGCCTCGGCCAGCAATAACTGCGTGTTCTTGTCCTCCGGTGCGTTCCCAAGCGCGTTCCGGAGGTCGATCACCGCCTGGCGCGCATCTCCCGCGTCCAGGTCTCGCTGCCCTCGCAGGTACCACCGCCTGGCAACCTCTAATCGGTGCGAGGAAAATGACCGAAACAGAAACAAAGTGACGACAAACAACGAAACCGTCACGGCCACCAGGCCAAGGAACACCAGAGAATCGCGGATCATCAGTCTCCGCTTCCAGTGCCCCGTCTCCTCCTGTGCGCTCGCCGGCAACGCTTACACGCCTCCTTCAACATCCTCTGCAACAATGCCCCAGCCCCAGTGGGTACTCTGGATACAGGATGTACTCTGGATATAGATGCGATCTGGCACATCGCCGAGATCAGGGCACCGAGACGTGGCACCAGGCCGGCAAGGTGGAGAGGCGCGCAGGACCGTATGCCGCCTTGCCTCTCCGGTAGTCTCTCTGCGACACTGAAGGTCCATGGTTCGGCATTATCTGGTGAAAGGCCGTGTGCAAGGCGTCGGTTTTCGCTGGTTCGTACATCGCGAGGCGGCCGAACTGGGTCTAAATGGCTGGGTACGAAATACACCCACAGGAGAAGTAGAGGTCGTCGCCTCGGGCTCGCCTGAGGATCTCGCCGCGCTCGACTCCGCGCTGAGAACCGGGTCGCGCGGCAGCCGCGTAGATTCCGTCCTCCAGCATGAACTCGCCGAGAGCGAAGCCTCTTCGCTCGGGCCATTCCACATCGAAGGAGCCTGGTGAATTCACCATGTCCATCCGCATCAACTGCGAGCCGCTCAAAACCCTCGTTCGCACCGTGCCCGACTTTCCCAAACCCGGCATTCTCTTCTACGACATCACGACGCTCCTCAAGGACCCCTCCGGCTTCGCCCAACTCACCGATGCCCTCGCCGCCTATTACATCGGTAAAGAGATCGATCTCGTCCTCGGAATCGAGGCGCGAGGCTTCATCTTCGGGCCCGCTCTCGCCTACCGCCTGAACGCAGGCTTCGTGCCCGTGCGCAAGCCGAAGAAGCTACCCGCCGCAACCGCCCGCGTCAGCTACGACCTTGAGTACGGCACCGACGCTCTCGAGATCCACCTCGACGCCATCCAACCCGGCCAGCGCGTCATCATCGTCGACGACCTGCTTGCCACCGGCGGCACCATGCAGGCCACCGTCCAACTCGTCCGCCAGCTAGGCGGAGATATCGCCGGACTCGGCTTCGCCATCGAACTCGACTTCCTCAAAGGCCGCGCCAAGTTCCCCGACTTCGACATCTTCAGTCTCCTCCACTACGACGAGTGACCTCTCGTTCGAAACCACACAGGCACGTCATCCAAAAGCAACCTACGCAAGGAGCACACCCATGCACTCTCACGGCTACGCCGCGCTCGATTCCCACTCCCCCCTCGCACCCTTCAGCTTCGAACGCCGCGAGCCCGGTCCCCACGATGTCGTCGTAGCCATCGACTACTCGGGCATCTGCCACTCCGACATCCACCAAGTGCGGAATGAGTGGGGCGACTCCATCTACCCGATGGTTCCCGGCCACGAGATCGTCGGCCACGTCACCGCCGTCGGAGACGCTGTGGCCAAGTTCAAAGTCGGCGACCTCGCCGGTGTAGGCGTCATGGTCGACTCCTGTCGAGTCTGCGACAACTGCAAAGCCGAAGCCCAGCCCTACTGCGCGAAAGGAATGGTAGGCACCTACAACGGAAAGAACTACCAGGGCGAGATCACCTACGGCGGCTATTCCAACAACATCGTCGTGGACGAGAAGTACACTCACACCCTCTCGCCCAAGCTCGACCTCGCCGGTATAGCGCCTTTACTCTGCGCCGGGATCACCACCTATTCCCCCCTGCGCCACTGGAACGTCGGACCGGGAAAGAAAGTAGGCGTCGTCGGCCTCGGCGGTCTAGGCCACATGGGCCTCAAATTCGCGCACTCCTTCGGCGCCCATGTCGTCCAGTTCACCAGCTCCGAAAGCAAGGTCCAGGACGCCAAAAAGTTGGGCGCCGATGAAGTAGTCGTCACCAAAGATCCAGACGCACTCTCCAAACATGCGAACAGCTTCGACTTCATCCTCGATTGCGTCTCCGCCCCGCACGACGTGAATCGGTTCTTGAACCTGCTCCGCCTGGATGGCACCCTGTGCCTGGTCGGTCTCCCCGAGCAGCCGCTCTCGGTCCAGGCTTTCTCCCTCGTAAGAAATCGCCGCTCGCTCTCCGGCTCCATGATCGGCGGCATGAACGAGACGCAGCAGATGCTCGACTACTGCGGCGAACACAACATCGTCTCCGACATCGAACTCGTCCCCATCACCAAGCTCGCCGAAGCCTACGATCGCGTGGTCAAAGGAGACGTCAAGTATCGCTTCGTCATCGATATGAAGACGCTCCCCAAGTCCTAAACTAAGACCTAACTGCCGCGTCTATCCTGAAGGCGAAAACCCGGAGGCGGGAAGCTCCGCAACCCGCAGCCGCTCTCCCGCCTTCAGGTATCCCTTCCGTCGAAACCAGTCCTCCATCCGCTCTCGCAGCAGGTCTAGAGGCACACGATACCCCGCCTCCAGCAAACCGTCCTCGAGCGGAAGCGTATCGTCGAAGACCGCATCGTTGGTGAAGTTCCGCATGGCGAAGCTATCGATCCACGCGACCGGGCACGCTCGTTCCGAGCCTGCGGGATCGATCCTCCGCACACTGATCCTGCGCGCGAACACCGCTGCCTACAACACCATGTGATCGGGCGGCAGCTCCACCGCGCCCGCGTTATCCGCCGGAAGCCGCCCCAGCAGCTTCTCCGGCTGCACAGTATCGTTGATCACAGGCAGCGAAGGCAGGTAGTCTGTCCGTCGCGCCTCCTTCACCACCGCCGCGGCATGCTCCAGCACCTCGTCCACGCTCATGGTGTACATCTCGCGGCCATTGTCATAGCCCGACTTGATTGCGTCCTGCAGGTACCGCCCCGCCGTCTGCGCTGCCAGGTAATCCGTAATGACGTGGCCTGTACGTCGCTTCTGCTCCACCCACGCCACGTTCGGCATCGCGATCCACACCGGACGTTCATTCACCGCGAAACGAATATCCGTAGCGTCCGCATGACGGGTCGCGATCGCAACGAAGGTGCCCTTCCAAACGCAATGCAACTCCTCGTTGGTCCAACGGTCCGTTACCTTGAAGTCTTCGTACATGCCTACAGAGTAGACGAGCGCCTGCGCCCCCGCAAGGGAAGGGCTCACCCCGCCGATTCCCCCAGCTCCTGCCGGATCGCAGCCGCGATCACCTCCGCATGCCGCCTCATCGTCTCCTCGTTCTCCGCTTCGATCATCACCCGCGCCAAAGCCTCTGTGCCGGAGTAGCGAACCACCACCCGCCCCGTCTCCGCAAGCTCCACCTGCGCCGCCCGGATCGCAGCCGCCACATTCGGTATCTCCTCGAACGGCGTCCGCTCCCGTACCCTCACATTCACGATCACCTGGGGAAATACCTTCAGGTCCGCCGTCAACTCGGCCAGCGTCTTGCCGCTCCGATGCACCACATCCAGCAGCAACAGCGCCGTCAGCATCCCATCGCCGGTTGTGCTCCGCCCTGAGAAGATGATGTGCCCGGACTGCTCCCCGCCCAGCGCCGCCCCACTCGACATCATCTGCTCGAGGACATACTTGTCGCCCACCGGCGCGCGCAGCATCCGGATGCTGCTCCGCTTCAGAGCGGCCTCCAGCCCCATGTTGGACATCGTCGTCGCCACCACCGTCTCCTTCGACAGCAGTCCTCTCGCCTGCAGATCCCGTGCCGCCAGCAGCAGCACCGCGTCGCCATTCACCACCCGCCCCGCCCCATCCGCGAATAGCGCTCGATCCGCATCCCCATCGAACGTGATCCCCATCGACCCACCGTGACGCAGCACCTCCGCCGCCACCACCTCGGGATGGAGCGCGCCACAACCTTCGTTGATGTTGCGTCCGTCCGGGCTGGCATGGGTCACGATCACCTCGCCTCCCAATCCCGCAAACAACTGCGGAGCCACCGCCGAAGCCGCGCCGTTCGCGCAGTCGATCACGATCTTCCGGCCATCGAGAGACAGGCCAGGCACCGCGGCCAGCAGCGATCGCACATACTCCGCCCGGTCCGCTTCATTCACCGCGGCCGGAGCACCGGCAGGGGTCGGCTCCTTAGCCTCCAACCTTCGGAAGATCTCCGCTTCGATCGCGACCTCCGTCGCGTCCGGCAGCTTATACCCATCCGGCCCGAACAACTTGATCCCATTGTCCCGCCAGGGATTGTGCGAGGCCGAGATCACCACACCCGCGGCGAAGCCATGCGCGCGCGCCAGAAATGCTATAGCCGGAGTCGTGATCACCCCCGCGCTCTCCACCTTAGCCCCGCCCGTCTCCAGACCCGCGGTCAGCAGACCCGCAATCCTCGCGCTTGACTCCCGCGTGTCCAGACCCAGCAGCACACGCACATCGACACCCTGCCTCACGAGCGAATGCGCCAGCGCCAGACCCGTCGCGTAGATCGTGCGGTCGTCCAGCGGATACTCCCCAGCCACTCCCCGCATCCCGTCCGTGCCAAACAGCTTCTTCATCCCTTGCCTTCTTCCATGGAAGCGATAGTCGTAACCTCTGCCGCTACATACCCATCGTGCAGTCGAGCCCGTATTCTGCGTCCCGGCGCCGTACCCTGCACCGAGCGCAACAACTCGCCATCCGCTCCCGAACCCTCGCTGCCGAGGTCATCGCAGTAAAGCAGCGCATAGCCGCGCCCCAACACAGCTAGAGGAGAAAGCGCCGCGAGTCGCCCGGCGGTCTGCTCCAAACGCGCCCTCCGAGCAGCCAGTAGGCCGGCCGGCATACGCTCCAAAATATCGCCGACTACCTCCATCCTCCTACGCACCCGCGCCAGACGCTCTCCCACATCCTGCCTCTTCAACCTCTGCGCGGCCGCCCTTAGAGCCTGCTCCGGACGACGCAGCCCGCGCTCCGCCGCCGCCTGCAGACGAAGCTGCAGCTCGTCCACCCGCTGCGCCCTGCGCTCCACCCTATGCCGTACACGCAGCAGCACGCTCTGCGCTGCCAGCTGGGCATAACGCTGGCGTGCCAGCAGCAGATGATACCTTCCAGCCCGCCGCACCCGTGCCTCCAGGCTCTCCACCCGCTCGTCGACGTCGTGCTGCGCCGCCGTAATCATCTCCGCCGCCGCCGAGGGTGTAGGAGCTCGCAGATCCGCAACCAGATCCGCTATCGTGAAGTCCGTCTCATGTCCGATCGCTGACAGGATCGGCAGCTCCGACCGCGCAATCTCCCGCGCCAAGGCCTCATCGTTGAAACCTGCCAGATCCTCGATCGACCCTCCCCCTCGCGCCAGCAGAATCAGATCTACCTGCTCCCGGTGAGCGTTGAACCAGCGAACCCCAGACCCCACCTCCTCCGCGCACGCAGCACCCTGCATAGCCGCCGGATAGACCAGAAGATGCAAGCACGAGTGCCTGCGCTGACACACCGTCACAATATCTCGCAGCACCGCACCCTGTATCGACGTCACCACACCGACACACTTAGGAAAGGCCGGCAGAGTGCGCTTCAGCTCCTGATCGAACAGGCCCTCGGATCGCAGCTTCGCCTTCATCTGCTCGAAGGCAACCTGCAGCGCGCCCGCGCCTCGAGGCTCCATCGTCTCGGCGATCAGCTGCAGCTGGCCCCGTCCCTCGAAGACCGATACACGTCCCCGCACCACCACCGCCAGACCGTCCGCGACCGCGAATCGCAACAACAAGGCCTGCCTGCGAAATAGGACCACCGAAAGCTGTGCGTCCCCATCCTTCAGCGTGAAATACACATGGCCCGAACCCGCCAAACGACAGTTGGAGACCTCCCCCTGCACCCACATGTCGCCATACACCCGCTCCAAATCCTGACGAACGCGCGAGACCAGCTCGACGACACCCCAGACCCGGCGCTCTTCTCCACGATGCCGCGCGAACGTGTCCTTCTCGGAAACCCCAAAACTCCGGGCTCTCCCTTCGCCCGCTACATCTCCCGCTACATCTCGCGCTACATGATCGGTGAAAGGTGCGCCCTTCAATCCCGCGCCGTCCCGCAGCCTCTCGCCTCCTCCCAAAAAAAGCCCCAGTTGCCTAAGCTCTTCTCCTGGCGCCCCAGCGTGCCCCGCGACAGACCTCCCCACGGATCTTCGCCTCGGTGAACGAAGGCTCGCAAGCGTAGGAAGCTCATCCATTTCTTCCTGCATAGTCCCTGAGTCTAGCATTGCGAAGAGAGCAGAGACCGGCCCTCAAGTTGTCGTGACCGGCGACATCAAGTGCCGGAGATCCTGCCGCAAACCTCACACCAGCCCGAGACGAACCTCAGGCCACCCCATCCCGGCACAACTCCGCATCCAACCGCCACCACCGATTGACGACCAATTTGGTCCGCATTAGACTCATAGCTGGAGCCTGAGCGGTAAACCTCCCGCTTTCAGCGCCGCCGGAGGAGCCCTCCCCATCGCGCCCACGATCGGAAGCTCGCCTCAAAGCTCGGGAAACGGATCGGGAAATACCTATGCTGCAAGCCTTTATCATCACCCTCCGAGAAGGCGTCGAAGCCTCCCTCATCGTAGGCATCGTCTTCGCCTACCTCACCAAGATCGCCCGCAACGACCTCAAGCGCACCGTCTTCTGGGCCCTCGGCTCCGCCCTCGCCGCCAGCATCGCCGTCGCCGCCGTCATCGCCCGCACCCACTTCAACTCCGACATCGTCGAAGGCTGGGTCGAGCTCGCCGCCGCCGCCTTCGTCATCAGCATGATCTGGTTCATGCACCGCACCGCCCGCAACCTCCGCGGCTCCATCGAAGGCAAGCTCTCCTCCCTGATCAACACCGAACGCGGAGCCCTCGGCATCTTCTTCTTCGTCTTCCTCCTCGTCCTCCGCGAAGGCGTCGAGACCGTCCTCATCCTCTCCGCCGTCACCCTCAACTCCACCGAGATCCTCGCCTTCACCGGTACCCTCCTCGGCATCGCCCTCGCCGTCGTCTTCGGCGTCCTCTTCATCCGCGGCAGCGTCCGCATCAACCTCCAGCGCTTCTTCCGCGTCACCTCCGTCATCCTCTACTTCGTCACCTTCCAACTCCTCCTCAGCGGCCTCCACGAGCTCTCCGAGAACGGCGTCCTCCCCTCCTCCACCGCCGAAATGCGCCTCATCGGCCCCATCGTCCGCAACGACCTCTTCTTCTTCGTCACCATGCTCGCCCTCGCCGGCCTCATGATCCTCATGGAGTACAAGCGCCGCGCCCCCATCTC